>JAQCJP010000314.1 GCA_027592945.1 Planctomycetota bacterium | reverse complement strand
CCGAGCCCGCCTGAGGTGAGCTCACTCCGCCCGGGGCCGGAGGATCGGGAAGAGGACGACGTCGCGGATGCTCTCGGCGCCGGTGAGGAACATCACCAGCCGGTCGATGCCGACCCCCAAGCCGCCGGCCGGCGGCATGCCGTGCCGGAGGGCACGGATGAAGTCGGTGTCCATGCGAGCCATCGACTCGTCGGCCGGGAGGCCGGCGAGCTGCGTGCGGAAGAGTTCCTCTTGGAGATCGGGGTCGTTGAGCTCGGTGTAGGCGTTGGCTAGTTCCATGCCGGCAACATAGAGCTCGAACCGCTCGGCGACGGCGGGGTTGCCCGCCTTCCGCTTGGTGAGCGGGCAGACCGAGGCTGGGTAGTCGAGCACGAAGACCGGGCCGGAGAGGGTCTCCTCAACAGTCGCCTCGAAGAGATCACTCTTGATGACGTCGGCGTGCCGGCCGGCCGTCTCGATCCCCGCCGCGGTCGCCGCCGCGGCGACGCTTTCCGGATCGGCGGGGTCGCAGCCGGTCACCTCCCGGAGGAGGTCGTCATACTTCGCTCGGCGGAACGGGGGCGTGAGGTCGACCTGATGGCCCATCCACGAAAACTGAGTCGGCGTCTTGGCCGCCTTGGCCCCCTCGAGAATGATCGCCTCGGTGAGGTCCATCATCGTCTCGTAGTTGCCATAGGCCTCGTAGGCCTCGAGCATGGTGAACTCGGGGTTGTGGCGGGGGCTGATCCCCTCGTTGCGATAGACGCGGCCGAGCTCGAAGACCCGCTCGAGGCCACCGACGAGGAGCCGCTTGAGGTGCAACTCCAGCGCGATCCGGAGCACCAGCGGCATGTCGAGGGCGTTGTGGTGGGTCGTGAAGGGACGGGCAGCCGCGCCGCCGGCGGTCTCCTGAAGCGTCGGCCCCTCGACCTCGAGGTAATCCCGCGCCGTGAGCACCCTGCGGACCGCCTCGACGATCCGGCAGCGGGCGACGAACCGCTCGCGGACGCCCTCGCCATGGATCAGGTCGAGATACCGCATCCGCTGACGGAGCTCGGGGTCGACAAGTCCGTGGTACTTGTCGGGAGGCGTCTCGATGCTCTTGGCGAGAAAGGTGAGCCCGGCGGCGAAGACGGTCATCTCACCGGTCTTCGACCAGCCCAGCCGGCCGTCGATGCCGACCAGGTCGCCAAGGTCGAGGCAGCGGACGACCTGCCAGGCCTCCGGGCCGACCTGCTTCTTGCCAAGCATGATCTGGATCCGGCCGGTCCGGTCGGCCAGGGAGAGAAAGACGAGGCTCCCGGCGGTCCGCTGGAGCATGATCCGACCGGCCACCCGCACCGTCGGCCCGTCGTCAGCGTCTTTGGCGATGCCCTCGCCGGTCTGGCGAACCGTGGCGATCGGCGTCACGCCGTCGAACCGTCCGCCCCAGGGGTCGAGCCCGAGGGCGGCGATCGTAGCGAGCTTCTCGCGGCGGGCTTGCTCGAGCTGGGCGGCCGTGCCGCGGGCCTCGGCCGGCGAACCGGGTGGCTGGGAAGAGTTGGCTGGCATGGTGCCTCGGCAGGAAGGTCTCAGGGATGGGCCGACGGGAGCATTGTCGGCCCTGAAGCGGTTTTGGAGAAGTCCCGCCGGTTTCGAACTGGACCCCTACCCGAGAGGATCGGCGATCGGCTAGAACCCGTGTCTCTCGCCAGGATGATCCGATGGCCGCTCCTGACAAGCGCCGCCCCACGCTGTTTGCCGTCGAGATCCGCACCACTCGCTGGGACGATCTTGTGGCCTGGTACCGCGACACGCTCGGCCTCGAGGTCCTGCTGCGGGTCGTTGATGATCGCTACGCGCTCTTGGCAGCAGGCTCCGCCCGGCTGGCGATCCTGGGCCGTGAGGCGACCGACCCTGCCAGCCGACGGTGGAGCCTCGGCTTCGAGGTGACCGATCTGGCTGTGGTCCGGGCCCAGCTCGCAGCCCGCGGCGTGGCCGCCCCGGAACCGACAGCCAATCCCGAGGGATTCCGGGAGCTGGTCGTCATCGATCCCGACGGCAACCGGATTCGGCTGTTCGCCTGGTCCGACGACCATCGCTACTGACTCCCGGGAGGCCAACCCCATGTCCACGCCCGCCCTGATCGGGATCCTCACCGTCTCCGACCGGGCCAGCCGGGGCGAGTACACCGACGAGGGCGGGCCCGCGATCCGCGACTATCTCGGCGAGGTCCTGGCGAGCCTGTGGGAGCCGCGGGAGCGACTCGTGCCCGACGACCTGACCGTGATCACCAAAGCGATTCGCGACCTGGCCGCGGCCGGCTGCTGCCTGGTGGTCACCACCGGCGGCACCGGCCCGGCTCCCCGGGACGTCACGCCCGAGGCGACCGAGCAGGCCTGCACAAAACTGCTGCCCGGCTTCGGGGAGTTGATGCGGCAGGTCTCGCTGGAGTACGTGCCGACGGCGATCCTCTCGCGGCAGACCGCCGGGGTCTGCGGGCGAGCGCTCGTGGTCAACCTGCCGGGCCGGCCCAAGAGCATCCGCGAGTGTCTCGACGCGGTGTTTCCGGCGATTCCGTACTGCATCGATTTGATCCACACGGGCGTCGCCGACCCGCCCCGGCTCGAGACCCGCCCGGAAAGGCTGGTGGCGTTTCGGCCGAAGGGATGAAGGAGGCCGGGATGGCCCAACGGCCCGCCGTCCCCCCGGCTCGCGCCGGGGGGCTTCTATGCCTGCACACACCCACACAGAATACGGGTTCACGAGGGGTGAGCCCGTGCCAATCGAGCCGGCGTTGGGAAACCGAGCGCAGCCAGGATG
>JAQCJP010000313.1 GCA_027592945.1 Planctomycetota bacterium | reverse complement strand
CCCCGAGCCTGCGTGATGGGAACCCGCAGCGAAAGAGCCCGGGTAGTATGATGCGGATCAATCGTCATCTCCCCGGAGCACCAGCATGGAAGCAGGCATCGTCGGCCTTCCGAATGTCGGCAAGAGCACCCTCTTCAACGCCCTCACCATGTCGCAGGCGGCCCAGAGTGCCAACTACCCGTTCTGCACGATCGAGCCCAACGAGGGGATGGTAAGCGTGCCCGACGACCGCCTCGAGCGGATCACCGCGCTGATCCCGACGAAGAAGGTGATCCCGGCGGCCCTCAAACTCGTCGACATCGCGGGGATCGTGAAGGGGGCCAGCGAGGGACAGGGCCTGGGCAACAAGTTTCTGGCCCACATCCGCGAGGTCGACGCGATCATTCAGGTGGTTCGCTGCTTCGAGGATCCCGACGTGATCCACGTGGCGGGCAAGGTCGATCCGGTCGCCGACATGGAGACGATCGAACTCGAGCTGATCCTGGCCGACATGCAGCACCTCGAAAACGCCCTCCCCCGGGCCGAGCGGGCCGCCAAGAGCACCGATAAAGAGGCTCGCTTCCGGGTCGAGGCGATGCAGAAGTGCCTCGCTCACCTCCAGACGGAGCAGCCGCTGCGGACGCTCGCCCTCTCCGAGGCCGAGGCAGCCGCGGTCAAGGAGTTTGGGCTGCTCTCAGCGAAGCCGATTCTCTACGTCGCCAACGTCGACGAGGCCGATGCCGCCGGGGCCGGGCCGCTGGTGGAGGCGGTTCGCGGTCAGGCGGAGAAGTCGGGGGCGGAGGTGGTGGTCGTCTGTGCCCGCTTCGAGGCGGAGCTTGCCGAGCTCGACGAGGCCGACCGGGCCGAGATGCTTGCCGAGGCCGGCCTCACCGAGCCGGCCCTGGCGGTGCTGGCCCGGGCCGCCTATCGGACGCTCGGCCTCCAGAGCTACTTCACGGCGGGCGAGAAGGAGGTCAGGGCCTGGACGATTCCCGTGGGGGCGACCGCCCCGCAGGCGGCCGGCGTGATCCACACCGACTTCGAGAAGAAGTTCATCCGCGGAGAGATCTACTGCCTTGAGGACCTCGAGGCCTTCAAGAGCGAGAAGGAGATCCGCGCCCACGGCAAGCTGCGAGTCGAGGGCAAGGAGTACGTGATGCAGGACGGCGACATCTGCCACTGGCTCGTGTGAAGGCCGCCGCCACGCGGCCTGCCGGGTGGCCCTGAGGCTGGTTGGTCGTGATCGCGGATTGGGCGGATTGGTGACCAATCCGCTTCGCGGATCGGTGCCCGTGGCGAAGCGGGGTTTCCCACGAGCGAGCGAAAGGCAGGATGCCCGAAGCGAGCGTCCGGCGAGATGGCACGGGCCACCCCGAGCCACGAGACGATCCGAGGCCGCGAGGGGTCGCGTCAGGCTGAGATCGGCTGGGGGCGAGGCTCGTGGCGGAGGTCGTCGGGCAGCCAGTCGGCGTCGGCCGCGTCCTCGTTGTCGAGTGATTCGCCGGCGGCGGTGTCCTGCTCTTCGAGATACCCTTCCCGGGCGGTCTCCCCGAAGAAGGAGTACATCACCGGCACGAGAATCAGGACGATCAGCGTCGTCGTCATCAGCCCGAAGGCCATCGAGGTCGCCATCGGGACGAGGAACTGGGCTTGGAAGCTGGTCTCGAGCAGGAGCGGCGTGAGGCCGCCGATCGTGGTGACGCTCGTCAGCAGAACAGGGCGGAACCGTAGGCAGCCGGCCTCCCGGAGGGCCTCGCGGAGGGGATGACCAGCCCGCACACGGTGATTGATGAAGTCGATGAGCACGATCGAGTCGTTGACGACCACGCCCGAGAGGGCGACCAGGCCGAACATGCTGAACAGCGTCAGCGGCATCCCCATCAGGGCATGGCCGAACACGGCCCCGGCACAGCCGAAGGGGATCACGAAGATGATCAGAAGCGGCTGAAAGTAGCTCTTGAACTCCATCGTCAGGAGGATGAACATCGCGAACAGGGCGACGATGAAGCCGATGCCCAGGCTGCGGAGCGACTCGTTGGTCTGCTCCCGCTGACCCTCCCAGCGGACCCGGACCTCCGGATACTCGGCCAGCAGGCCGGGCATCAGCCGCTTCTCCATGTCGGCGGTGATCTGGCCGCTCGTCAGGGTGCTCTTGGCGATGTCGATGTCGGCGGTGACGGTGATCGACCGCTTCTGATCGAGCCGGTTGATCTCGGAGTAGCCTCTCGCCACGGTGATGTCGGCCAGTTCGCTCAAGGGCCGCTTGACCCCGTCGGGCCCGGTGACCCGGATGTCTTCAAGCGTCGCAAAGCTCCGCCGCTCGTCCTGCGGGTAGCGGACCATCAGCTTGACCTCATGCCGGCCCCGCTGCAGCCGCATCACCTCCTCGCCGTAGTAGCTGGCCCGGATCGTGCCGGCCAGGTCGGCCAGCGAGACCCCGAGGGCCTCGGCCCGTGGCTTGACCTTGATTTGATACTCCCACTTGCCGGGACGCGAGTCGTCGTCAATGTCGATGACGCCGGGATACTGGGCGAGCCACTCCTTGCATCGCTCCACCGCCGCCTCCAACTGCCGGACGGCCTCGGGCTGCGAAGCTGCCAAGAGCTTGAACTCGATCGTCTTGCCGCCGGGG
This sequence comes from Planctomycetota bacterium, assembly GCA_027592945.1. Classification (GTDB taxonomy): domain Bacteria; phylum Planctomycetota; class Planctomycetia; order Pirellulales; family UBA1268; genus QWPN01. The sequence continues at coordinate 176 of JAQCJP010000313.1, read as the reverse complement.
CCGATGTTCTCGGTGCCGTAGAGGAGCGATTCGGTCCCGGCAAACTCGCCTGCTGCCTGCCGCCATTCGCTGATGAACTCCTCGCTGGTGATGTCGCGGCTCTCGCCGTCGACCAGTTCGAGGGCGACGGCGCCGACGTGGCTGCCGCTCATCCGGGCGTCGGGGCCGACCTCCCC
>JAQCJP010000312.1 GCA_027592945.1 Planctomycetota bacterium | reverse complement strand
TTGCACGGCTTCCTGAGCTATCTCGTGAAGTGCAACCTCGAGGACCGCCGCTACACGGTCTTCGGCTACAAGGGCAAGCAGGTCCGCGACAACATCCATGCCGCCGACGTGGCCGCCTTCATCGCCCGCTTCATCGCCGCCCCCCGGGCCGGGGCCGTCTACAACATCGGCGGCGGCAAGGCCAACTCCTGCTCGATCCTCGAGGCCTTCGAGCTGGCCGCCGCCCGGACCGGCAAGCCGATGGACTGGGTCTACGACGAGCAGGCTCGGGCCGGCGACCACATCTGCTACTACTCCGACCTGCGGCGGATGCAGGCCGACTATCCCGGCTGGAAGCCGGAGGTTTCGCTCGGCGAGACGTTCGACCAGATCGTCGAGGCTCACGCCCGCCGGGCGGCCGCGACCTGACGGATCCCCATGAAGATTCTGGTGACCGGCGGCTGCGGATTCGTGGGGGCGGCAATCTGCCGCCGGCTGCAAGCGATCCGCGCGAATCTCTCGATCACCGTCCTCGACAGCCTCCGGCGGCGGGGCAGCGAGACCAACATCGCCGAGCTCGAGGCCCGTGGGATTCGCGTCGTCCACGGCGACATCCGCCTGCCGGCCGATCTCGAGGGCCTCGGGCCGGTCGACTGGGTGATCGACGCCGCGGCCGAGCCGAGCGTCTTGGCCGGGACCGGCTCCGAGGGCCAGACGGACCGGCGGCAGCTCGTCGACCACAACCTCCTCGGCACAGTCAACCTGCTCGAGGCGGCCGCCCGCTGGCGGGCGGGCGTCGTGCTCCTGAGCACGAGCCGGGTCTATTCGATTCCGGCCCTGGTCTCGCTGCCGCTGGCGGAGCAGGAAGGCCGCGACGGCGGGGTGAGCTTCGGGCTCGACCCCGGAAAGCCCCTCCCGCCGGGTGTCTCGGCGGCCGGCATCGCCGAGGGCTTCTCGACCGCCCCGCCGATCTCGCTCTACGGGGCGACCAAGTTCGCCTGCGAAATCCTGGCGTGTGAATATGCCCATGCCGCCGGTACGCCGCTTGTGATCGACCGGTGCGGCGTGATGGCGGGCGCGGGCCAGTTCGGCCGGGCCGACCAGGGAATCTTCTCCTGGTGGATCCACCGCTGGGCGGCCCGTCGGCCGCTCTCCTACATCGGCTTCGGTGGCCGGGGCCTGCAGGTCCGCGACTGCCTTCATCCCGATGACCTGGCCGATCTGCTCGCCCTCCAGATGGACGAGGCCCGCGGCGGGGAGCCGATCCTCGCCAACGTCTCGGGCGGAGCGGCCAGCGGCACGAGCCTGGCGGAACTTTCGGCCTGGTGCCGCCAGCGGCTCGGCCCCCACGAGGTCGCCGCCAGCGAGGAGCCCCGCCCCTATGACCTCCCCTGGGTGGTGCTCGACCACTCCACCGTGACTGCCCGCCACGGCTGGCGGCCCGCCCGAACCGCGACCAGCATCTTCGAGGAGATCGCCGACCATGCCGAACGACACCCCGGCTGGCTCGACCGCTGCGGCGGCTGAGCCGGCACCGGGTGTTTCGCCGGCCACCGCCGGTGAAGCTCCCGCCCGTCCGCTGGAAAAACTCTCGGTCGTGATCCCGGCCCGCGACGAGGAGGGCTGCATCGTCTCGACGGTGGAACACCTTCACCTCGAGCTCGAGATGCAGGGGATCCCCCACGAGATCGTCGTCGTCGACGACGGCTCAACCGACTCGACCTGGCGGCTCCTGCAGCAGGAGACGGCCCGGATTCCCGAACTGGTGCCAGTCAAGAATCCCGGCCCCCACGGCTTCGGCCGGGCGATCCAGCGGGGCCTGGCCTCCTTCAGCGGCGATGCGGTCGTGATCATGATGGCCGACGAAAGCGACGACTGCCGCGACGTTGTCCGCTATTGCCGGAAGCTCGAAGAGGGCTGGGACTGCGTCTTCGGCAGCCGGTTTCTCAAAGGAGGCGGCGTGATCGACTATCCGCGGCTGAAGCTGTTCCTCAACCGGATGGCCAACTGGGTGATCAAGATCCTGTTTCGGATCCGGCTCAATGACACGACCAACGCCTTCAAGGCCTATCGCCGCGAGGTGATCCAGGGCTGCCAGCCGATCCTCTCCCCCCACTTCAACATCACCGTCGAACTGCCGCTCAAGGCGATCATCCGGGGCTACTCCTGGACCGTGATCCCGATCACCTGGCGGAACCGTCGCACCGGCCTTGCCAAGCTCAAGATCAGCGAGATGGGCAGCCGCTACTTCTTCATCGTGGCCTACGTCTGGCTCGAGAAGTACTTCAGCAGGGGTGACTACCGGCGGACCGATCCACCGGCGCCGCCCGGCCCCGAGTCCGCACCGGAGCAGCCGTCATGAAGATCGTGATCCTGGGGGCCGGCGGTCAGGTCGGCCGGGAACTGGCCCGGGTTCTGCAAGCCCTTGGCGAGGTGCTCGCCTGGGACCGCTCCCAGGCCGACCTCGAGCGGCCCGACGAGCTGGTCGCCCGCCTGGCAGCCGAGCGACCGGCCGCGATCGTCAACGCCGCTGCCTACACGGCTGTCGACCGGGCCGAGAGCGAGCCGGAGCGGGCGGAGCTGATCAACGCCACGGCCGTCGGTCGGATCGCCGCCGAGGCCCGCCGGCTCGATGCGGTGCTCGTCCACTATTCGACCGACTACGTCTTCGACGGCTCGCAGCCCGGCTGCCGCCGCGAGACCGACGAGCCTGCGCCGCTGTCGGTCTACGGGGCGACCAAGCTCGCCGGCGAGCGGGCCGTCGCGGCTGCCGGTGGCCGGGCCTACGTCTTTCGGACGAGCTGGGTCTACGCGGCCCATGGCAACAACTTCCTGCGGACGATG
>JAQCJP010000059.1 GCA_027592945.1 Planctomycetota bacterium | reverse complement strand
CCCGCGCACGAGCCCCGCGGCCCGCCCGCCGCGGCAGTCGCCATCGCCTGCTCTCACCCGCCGCCTTCGCCGCGGTCTGCCAGCCGCTGCTCGGCCGTCGCGTCGGCTACGTGCGGCCTGAGGGCAACGTCGGCGATCGGCTGATCGAAGTCGCCATGGTCCAACTCTTCGCGGAGCATGGCATCCGCTGGCAGCTCGTCTCGCTCGACCAGCCCGGCGATCTCGAATCGCTCGATCTGCTCGCCTTCGGCGGCGGCGGCAACATGGGCAGCCGCTATCCGGGCAACAACGACCTCCGCGGCCGGGCTCTGGCCACCGGCCTGCCGGTCGTGATCCTGCCGCAGTCGTTCACCTCACCGGAGAATCGCCCCTACACGCAGGTCTTTGTTCGCGAGCGGGGCAGCCTCGCCTTCCGGGCCGACGGGATCCTCGCCCCCGACCTCGCCCTCGGCCTCGAAACAGCCGAGCCCCCGCGGCCGAGCCGCGACCTCGGCATCTTCCTCCGCCGCGATCAGGAGCGGGCTGGCCGCAAGCCGGCCCTCGCCCGCGATCCCGTCCGCCTCCGCCGCGACCCCTTCGCCTATCTCGCCCTCGCGGCTCGCTACCGCCGGATCATCACCGACCGGCTCCACTTCGCCGTCGCCGGCCTCCACGCCGGCCGCGAGGTGACGCTCGTTGCCAACGACTACCACAAGAACCGCTCGATGCACGAGGCCTGGCTGGCCGACCTCGGTTGCCGCTTCGCCGCGTCCTCAAGCGACGCCCTCGGCCGCAAGGCCGCCGCCTGACGTCAGTGAGCAACCGCCATCATGGCCCATCTCGCGATCCTGCACGACGCCGACCGCGACCGCCGCGAGCGGTTTGCCGCGGGCGTCCGCAGCCTGTTTGGCCAACTGCCGGGCACCGTGGTCGGTGAGGCACGCTCCGGCCCGTTGATTTGCATCTGGGTCCACGGGCCAAACGCCCCGTTCGACATCCACCGCGAGGACGACACGCTCGCGGTGCTGCTTGGCTACGCCGTCGACGACGCCGGCCGCTGGCTCTCCGCCCGTGAACTCACCGACGCCTGGCTCGCCCCCGACGCCGCCGACACCGCCCAGGACGGCTACTACGTCGGCCTGGCCTGGGACCCGGCCCGCGGCCTGGCTGCCGGCGTCGATCCGCTCGGCCTCTTCCCGCTCTACCAGATGCCGCTGCCGACGGGCGGCTACCTCGTCGCAACGACCCCCGAGGCGTTTCTTCAGCACCCCGACGTACCGTGGCAAGTTGACCGCCTCGGGCTGGCAGGCGTTCTGCTGGCCCACGGCCTGCTCGACAACCGCCCGCTTCTGGCCGGAGCCGAACGAATCCGCTGCGGGCATCGGCTCAGGGCACCGCCCGATCGACCTCCGTCTCAGGTCGAAGTCTTCCGCATGGAGGGCACGCCGCCGCCGCCCGGCGAGACCTTTGCCGCCGCCGAGCGACGGATGAATAGCCTCCTGAGCGAGACGCTCCGCCGGCATCGCCCGCCGGGCGACGACACGCTCCTGATGCTCTCCGGCGGACTCGACTCGCGGCTGGTCGCAGGCTCTCTGGCCGATCTCGGCATCCCGACCCGGGCGGTGAGTTTCGGGCAGCCCCGGGACCACGAAGTGCTCGCCGCCAAGGCCGTGGCCGCTCGGCTCGGCCTCCCTCTGGAAACGATCTCGACGGAAGACTGGGATGATGCCTTTGTCGGCCGAGCTCGCCGGGCCGCGCGATTGAGCCACCTCGCCAGCGGCCTGGGAGGCGACGACTTCCTCACCGGTCTGCACGCCGCCGCGACGACTGCCCGGTATCACTGGTCGGGCGTGCCGTTCGACTGGGCGCTTGAGCCGGTCTCCAAGCACAACGGCTACGACGCCGTCACCGGCACCTGGTCATTCGACGCACTGCTGGCGATGGTCAACTCCTGGGGCGTGCCGGTCGATCGCTTGCCGGGCCTGTTGGGAGCCGACGGCGGCGACCTCTGCGGCCACTTGATCACCAGCCTGGAAGATGCCTGCACCGCCGGCCCCCTGCCTCCGGAACGACAGTCGGCGGTGCTCCGCTGGGACCAGCGAATCCGCAACCATCTTGCGGCGGCACTCCACGAGACGACGTTTGCGGCCTGGCCGCTGTTGCCCGCCACCGACCGCCGCTTTTTCCAGGCCGCCTTCGGGATGCCCCTGGCCGCCTACCGCGACCGTCGCATCGAAAAGGCGATGCTCCTGGCACGCTGCCCCCGCCTGGCGGCGATCCCGCTCGACACAAACTCGTTCTCATTCGCCCCGCTGCCGGCCAACTCTGAAGCTCGCCGGGGCCTGGCCGACCAGCTGGCGTCTTTGTTCGGCAAGGCCCGACGAGCCGTTCAGCCCCTCCTGCCGCGGAGCGACCCGCGTCGCTACGAGCGACTCTTCAACGTCGACCTGCCCCGCTGGCGGGCCCTCCGCCAGGCGGCCGAACCGTTCCGACCCCGGCTTGCCAAACTGCTCGACCCGAAGGCCCTCGCCGCCACCCTGCCACCACCCGACCGGGCCATCCGCAGCCGCCGCCCCCTCATCGATGGCAGCCCGATCAGGCTCCTGCTTGGCCTCGCCCTGCTCCTCGACCGCTGAAAAGCCTCTCGCCCCCGGTCGACGAATCCCTTGCGGCAGCCGTACTGAGCCGGTATCCCTAGTGGATGCGACGCAGAGCTCCACGATCGGGATTTCTCACGTCGCTGCGGCTCCCGCTGGTGGCGGCGAGCCTGCTCGGCCTGGCGATCACCGCCGCCCCAGCCCGGGCCCAACTCCGGATCGCCACCTACAACGTCGGGGCGAGCAATCCCGATCAGTCGGGCCCTCGCTCAGGCATGGCCACCGTCCTCGAGGCCCTCAACGACCAGGCCAAGCCGGGCTTCGCCCGCGATCTCGACATCCTCCTGCTCCAGGAGGGCCTTAGCACGAGCACGACCGGCCAGGCCTACGCCGATCTGCTCAACTCGATCACCGGTCGCACCACCTACCGGACCTCCCAGTTCAACGGCGACACCAACGGCAGCGGCCGGCCGCTGGCCGTCTACAACTCGGCCACCGTCAGCCTGCTCGATGAAGACACCGTCGGCCGGGTGACCTTCTCCGGCCAGCCCCGCCAAACCCTCCGCTATCAGTTCCGGCCGGTTGGCTATGACGCCTCGGCCGACTTCTTCGTCTACAACAGCCACTTCAAGGCGGTCGACGACTCCTCGAGCGCCGATCGCCGCGACCTCGAGGCCCAGGCCAATCGGACGGACGCCGCCACCCTCGGCAGCTCGGCCTCGGTGATCTACGCCGGCGACCTCAACCTCTACACCGCTTCCGAGCCGGCCTTCCAGACGCTCACCGCACCCGGCACCGGCCAGGCCTTCGACCCGATCGACCGCGTCGGCAACTGGAGCAACAGCTCGAGCTTCAAAAACACGCACACCCAATCGCCCGCCACGAGCATGGCCTATCCCGATCAGGTCACCGGCGGAATGGACGACCGCTTCGACTTCCAGCTCGTCTCCGCCCCCCTCCTCGACGGCCGCGGGCTCGACATCATTCCCGACTCCTACTGGGCCTTCGGCAACACCGGCACCCACTCGCTCAACCGGGCGATCACCACCGGCTCCTCGACGGCGCTCCAGAGCCTCCTGCCGGGCTCCTCCTCCAGCCAGGCCGGCACCGTGCTCACCCGCCTCTCCCAGGTCGCCGACCACCTGCCGGTCGTGGCCGACTACCAGCTGCCGGCCCGGATGACCGCCAGCCTCGGCAGCCTCCCGGCGAAGGTGATCGCCGGCGCGCCGGTCGCTGCCACGCTCTCGGTGGCCAACTCCGCCCCGGTGACCGCGATCGCCGGGGCCGACCGGCTCGACTACTCCTACGCCGGCAGCGGGATGTTCGCCGGCTCGGGCACCGGCTCCGATGCGGCCCTTGGCGGTGGGCAGACGCATCAGCTCGCCGTTGACACCTCGCAGGCGGGCCTCCGCTCCGGCAGCGTGGCGGCCGCGGCGACGAGCCCCCAGACGGCCTCGCCCAGTTTCAGTCAGGCGGCCAGCCTGAGCGTGGTCGACCATGCCACCGCCTCGTTCTCGCCGACGAGCACCCGCACGACGCTCGATCTCGATTTCGGAATCCTGCTTCAGGGTTCCGGCGAGGCCAGCCGGTCGTTCTCGATCCACAACCGGCCGGGCGACCTCGGCGCCGCCTGGACGGCAGGCCTCGATCTCGACGGCATCAGCGGCGGCGATCCGTCCGGCCCCTTCTCGACGACGCTGGCCCCTTTTCTCGATCTGGCTGCCGGGGCCTCACTGTCCTTCGACGTCTCAATGCAGACCGCGACCAGCGGACTGTTCACCGAGACCTACCTGCTCGATCTCTCCGACGAAGACCTCCCGGGAGCCGCCGGCCAGTCGCTTGCGATCAACTTCCTGGGGCTGGTGCTCCCGCCGGCCAGCGTCGTCTTGGACGTCGCCACCGGCACCGAGACCCAGGCCGACCTCGGCTTCACGAGCATCACTGGCAGCTCGTCGCTGACGAAGACCGGCGGCGGCACGCTCCTGCTCGACGGGATCAACACGTTCACCGGCGAGACGTCGATCGAAGAGGGAATCCTGGCCCTCGAGACGGCCGACTCCCTGGCCGGCTCCACCACGGTGACGGTGGCCGAGGGGGCGAGCCTCGATGTCAGCAGCCTCGCCGGCGGCTACACCGTCGGCTCCGGCCAAACCATCACCGGCTCCGGCACGGTCCTCGGCTCGCTGGTCTTCGGCCGCGGCTCGACCCTCTCGCCCGGCTTGGGCTCCGTCGGCAGCCTCGCCCTCACGACCACGGGCCTCGATGCCGCCCCGGTGGTCGTTCCCGAGCCCGGCATCGCCTGGCTCACCGCCGCCGGCCTCGGCTGGCTCGCCTTCGCCAGGTGCCGGCCTCGGCTCGGACCACCCTGGGGGAGCAACTTTCCGGGCCGGGGCTGCTTCGGGAGGCGGAAGCAACCCGCTCCCGAGCCGCCGGCGATCGTGATGGCTGCGTTTGCCCTCACCGCCGGGACGGTCTGGAGCGGCTACCGCCGCCGCAAGAAGGCCGCCGCCACCGAGGCCGGCCCCACTGAAGACGCGGTCAGTTGACCGGCCGACGCGGCTCTTCGCTGCGGCGGCCGAGATTGCCGTAGCGATGGTAGTCGTACGAGATGCTCTGCTCCCGCAGATACCAGAGCAGTTCGATCCGGCCGACGCCCGTCACGGGCAGATCAGCAATCCAGCAGCCTTCGGCCGCCGCCTGCTTTCGGATCGCCGCCGGCACGCGATCCCGACCGGCATACCGCAGCCGCACGTCGGGCTGCGAGAGCAGCGGCAACAGGGCGTCATCGGGCTGCTCGGCCAGCTCAATCCCGGCAGCCCACGATTCGGTCCAGGCATCGAGCCGGTCGTGCCACTCGCTGGGGCAGCCTGGAGCAAACGAGGCGACGACCCGGCTGCCCGTCACCCGCGCGGCCGCCACGCGGGCAACCACCTCAAACCACCCGTCGGCCGGCGTGATCCGCACGCAGACAACCGCGAAGGGCACGTAGCGACGGAGGTTGTCTTGGCCGAGCAGCCGCAGGTGGTCGTGCTCCTGGGAAAACTCTTCCCGCCAGGCGGCGTCGTAACTGGCCAGGGCCGCCCGCAGCCGCGGCCCGTCTGGATCCTCAGCGAGGCAGCCGGCGACCGCCGCCAAGTCGGCGTGCTCGATCGAGCCAGCCGGGCCGCCGTCGCCCACGTCCTCAAAATCCATGAAGGCCGCGACGTAGTTGGGTCCGCCCGCCTTGAGCCCGGGGCCGATCGCCGACTTGCCCCAGCCGCCGAAGGGCTGGCGGAGCACCACGGCCCCGGTCGTGCCCCGATTGATGTAGAGATTGCCTGCCCGGATGCCCTGCTTCCAGCGGTCAATCTCGCGGTCGTCGAGGCTGTGGATGGCGCTGGTCAGCCCGTAGCCGGTCGCGTTGACGACGTCGATCGCCTCGTCGAGCCGCGCAAACCGCATCACACCCAACAGCGGCCCGAAGAACTCCGTCTCATGCGTCAGGCTGCCGGGCCGCACGCCGTACTTCACGCCGGGTGACCAGAGATTCGGATTGTCGCCGACCGGCTGCGGCTTGACGGCCCAACTCTCGCCCAGCTCGAGGGTCGTCAGGCCCCGCTCGAGCAGGCCGGCCGGCGGCCGGATCAGCGGACCAAGCCGGGTCTGAAGCTCGTCGGCCGGGCCGACCGCGAGGCTCTCGACGGCATCGCAGAGAATCCGCTTGAAGTTGGGGTCGTCGTAAACCTCCGCTTCCAAGAGCAACAGCGACGTCGCCGAGCACTTCTGGCCGCCGTGGCCGAAGGCGGAGTGCACGATGTGCTTGATCGCCAGCTCCCGGTCGCTCATCGCCGTCACGATCGTGGCATTCTTGCCGCCGGTCTCCGCCGAGAGCCGCAACTCGGGCCGGGCTGCCAGCATCGTGAGGGCGGTGTCGGTGCCGCCGGTGAGAATCACCGCTCCCACCGCCGGATCGGCCACCAGCCGCGCTCCCGGCCCCGCCCCCGGGCAGGGCACAAACTGCAGCGTCTGCCGCGAAACGCCGGCCCGCCAGAAGCAGCAACAGACCTCCCAGGCGGTCAGCACGGTGTCGGAGGCCGGCTTCACGATCACCGTGTTGCCCGCCGCCAGGGCCGCCGCGATCCCCCCGCAGGGAATCGCGATCGGAAAGTTCCAGGGGGGCACCACCACCACCGTGCCGCAGCCGCGGGCCACGACGCCCGGCAGCTCGTGAAACGACCGCGCCGCCGCCCGGTAGAGTTCGACAAAGTCGACCGCCTCGGACACCTCCGGGTCGGCCTCGCTTGGCAGCTTGCCTCCCTCGAGCATGGCGACGCGGAGCAGCTCGCCCCGGGCTCGCCGCAGCTCTTGGGCCGCCCGACCGAGCATCGCGCTGCGATCATCGACTGACAGGCTTCGCCAGCCGTCGGGATCGGCCACGCCGCAGGCCACCGCCTCGTCGATCTCTCGCTCGGTGGCTACCGCATGGCGACAGACGGCGACCCCAGGCCGCGAGGGATTGCCGCAGGCCCGCGTCGCGAGGCCGGCAACCTCCCGGCCGGCGACGACCACCGGCACGATCCGGCCGACAAGATCGCTGGAGTCGCGGCCGACGAGCCCGGCGGCCCAGGCGGCGTTCTGCTCGAGGCACCAGTCGGTATCGGGCTCATTGTCGAAGTCGGCCCAGGGACGCTCGGGCTGCGGCTCGGGAAACGCCTCCGTGCGGCGGTCCTGCGTCCGCCGCGGCTCGTCCGAGGCCGCCGTAACGAGTGACTCCCGAAAGCCCCGCTCGAGGAGTTGCCACTCGTCGCTGCCGACGGTCAGCCGGAAGGCGTGGCCGAGGAAGTTTTCCGGGCCGGTGTTCTCATCAAGCCGGCGGATCAGGTAGCCGATCGCGTTGAGGAAATCTTCCTGGCGGCAGGCCGGGGCGTAGAGCAGCAGCCGCTTGGTGTGGTTGAGCAGGGCCCGCCGCTGGTGGTTGGCCATCCCCTCGAGCATCTCAAACTGCACCCGCTCGCCAGCCTCGCAGGCGGCCGCACGCACCAGGCCGTAGGCGACGTCGAAGAGATTGTGGGAGCCGATCCCGATCCGCACGGCCTCGAGGTGCTCGGGCCGGAGGGCATAGTCGAGCATCCGCTTGAAGTTGGCGTCGGTCTCGAGCTTCGTCTGGTAGGGAGCCTGGGGCCAGCCATGGACCGCGGCATCGATCCGCTCCATCTCCATGTTGGCCCCCTTGACGATCCGGATCGTCACGGCTGCCCCGCCAGCGGCCACCCGCTGCCGGGCCCAGTCGGTGATCCGCCGCTGCCAGCGAAACGAGTCGGGCACGTAGGCCTGGAGGGCGATCCCAGCCCGCACCTGCTCGAGCCCGGGCCGGCTGAGCGTCTGCATGAAGGCCTCGGCCGTCAGCGAGAGATCCCGATACTCCTCCATGTCGAGGTAGACGAGTTTGGGAACCGCCCGCCCGTCGGCGGTGGTGAAGGTCGTCTCGGCCGCCGCCCGGTAGAGCCGCTCGAGGCGATCACAGAGCCGCTCGAGCGTCTGCTCGCGGGCGATCGGGAGAATCTGCGAGTCGATCGTCGAGATCTTCACCGACAACACCTCGACGTCCGGCGACCGGACCGCCGCCAGGTATTTCTCCAGTCGCAGGCGGGCCTCGCCTTCGCCCAGCAGCGCCTCCCCGAGGAGGTTGAGGTTCATCCGCAGCCCTTGCCGCCGGCGGGCCGCCAGATGGGGGCCAAGCAGCTCGGGCTCGGCTGGAAGCACGACGTTGGCCGTCTCGTGCTGGAGGTGCGACTTGACCAGCGGCACCGTCACCGACGGCAGCCAGCCGCCGAAGGTCTGAAAGCCGAGCAGCAGGGCCTGATCGAGCGGCCCGAAGAACCGGGGAATCCCCTGGACGTCGAGGATGTGGGTGAACTGCTCGGCGGTGCGGGCGGCGGCCCGTGACCGGAAGGCCTGGTCGGTCAGTTCAACGAGCGTCGCCTTGTCGGCCGGATTCTGGAGCATCCGGTCGAGCTCGGCCTGCTGCCGCCGCTCGGCCCGCGTCTGGAGCCCGAGCGCCTCCCGCTGCAGGTCCGCAGCGAGTTCGACCGCCGCGTCAGCTATCGCCGCGCTCTGATCAACGCCTTGCATGATTCCGCCAAGGCAAAAGATGCCGGCAAATGGGGCCGCTGGGACTCAAACCCAGGATAGCCCACCACAAGTTGTCAGACGCACCCGACGGCTCGGTCAAGGTCGTATCGCGCTTGTGCAAAATCCTCGGGAACAACGCGGGTCGTCTGGTGCCGAAATCCAGCGCCGGACGGGGTTGACCCCAACCCCAAATCCTGAGCCAGTTCCATGAAGGCATCCAGTTCCGGGCGGCTCGGATCGCGCGAAAAAGAGCGTTCGGCGCCCTCACTATTCGTGTGACGGCCTCACCAGGCTCTCGGTGAGGCAATCTTGCCGTCGGGGGGCGCATTGGTTAGCGAATGTGGTTTTGAGGGGGAAGTTCAGTTGCAAACAACTTCGTGGGATTTGGCGCAGGATTTGCAGTTCTGGGGAGTCGAGCGAATGTGCCGTTCGGCCATCCATCGCCAACTTGGAGCCAGTGCCATGAAGACGACCCGTGTCCTGAGCGTACTTTTTACCCCGTTGCTGCTGCTTTCTGCCACCACCCATGCCGTCACGATTGACATGGTGACGGTGGGTAACCCGGGGAATGCGGCTGACGACACGACCTACGGCGCCGTGGCCGAGGCATTCCAGATTGGCACGTACGACGTGACGATCCAGCAGTACACGGACTTTTTGAACGCCGCGGCCGCGACCGACACATACGGTCTCTATAACGCAAATATGGCGACCAACCTCAACATCGCCGGCATCCAGCAGGACGGATCGAGCGGGTCGTACACCTACAGCGTGATCGGAAGCAGCGGCAACAAGCCGATCACGTATGTGTCTTGGTTCGACGCGGCTCGGTTCGCCAACTGGATGCAGAATGGGCAAGGCAGCGGCAGTACCGAGACAGGGGCGTACACGCTCGTGGGTGGCCAGACGAGCGGCACTGCTCCGGCTCAAAACCCCGGTGCGCAGTTCTTCATTCCAACGGAAAATCAGTGGTACAAGGCGGCGTACTACGATCCGACAAAGGACGGAACGGGCGGCTACTGGAGGTACGCGACGCAGAGCGACACGGCACCGGGCAACGTTATCGGCAGCGGCACGAATCAGGCCAACTACAAAATCAATAACGTGTATTCCGTGACGCAGTCATCGGATTACTCATTGAGCCAAAACTACTTGACCGACGTGGGAGCCTTCACAAATAGCGTGAGTGCCTATGGCACGTTCGATCAAAGTGGAAACATTTACCAATGGAATGATTTGGACGGAACTGCCAGCTCAGATCGTGGCCTGCGTGGCGGCGACTGGGACATGTTCGACGCGGACTTGTTCGCGTCCACTTTCAGGAGCACATTCGACGCGTCGGGAGAGTTCAACTACCTCGGTTTTCGTCTCGCAAGTCCCGTTGCCGTGCCCGAGCCGTCGATGTGGGTGATGGGATTGGCCGGAATCGCCTGTGCGGGTTGGGGAACGTACCGGCGTCACAAGAAGGCCTGACACGGACCAGCCAACGTGATTCCAACGCGAGGGGAGTAGGTCGCCATCACGGGCCTCCTCCCCTCTGTGTTTCCACGCCAGCCTCAACCAGCCCGCACACCACGAGCCGATCCATAACCCAACCTGCCCACAACCCGACAACCCAAATCTCCCCCAACGCTCGGGACGTGAACATGACGCGAAGGAGCTGTTCCTGAGCCTGCCAGAGGCTCGGGTCGTTCTCGACCAATGGCGGATGAACAACCACAGGCGGCCACATGGTGGCCTCAAGTGGATGACCCCGGCGGCGTTCGTTGCCGGGCTGGACGATACGGCCTCCGGGGTGGTCCCCGCGGCGTCGCTGCCGGTGCGGAAGTTCTTGCCGCCGCAAGCACTTCCGGCAAATGGGGCCGCTGGGACTCGAACCCAGGACCAACGGATTAAAAGTCCGATGCTCTAACCAACTGAGCTACGGCCCCACGGCAATCCTACCGAGGGCCGATCGGGGAGCAAGCCGGCGGAGAGCCGCCCGAGCGCGAAGCGAAGTCGCCCAGGGCCGTCCGAACGTGGCGCAGGCCGGCGAACAGAAATGCCCGAGAGAGGACTTGAACCTCCACCCAGTTACCTGGACAAGAACCTGAATCTTGCGCGTCTGCCAATTCCGCCACTCGGGCAAGTGGGGCCGGCGCGGGCGGCAGCCCGCTCCAGAGCTTTTGATGCTACCAGGGGCCTGCGGATATACAACTGGCCGCCGCCCTCCCGGTTCCCCCGAGGTTTTTTCCCCATGACGCCGTCCGCCGCAACAACGGCCGCAGCGCTGGCAGGAGCCCGCCCCGACCCATCCGAGTCTTATCCCGCATGACACCCTCCGCGATCGCCGTCATTCCCGCTCGACTCTCGAGCACCCGCCTGTCCCGCAAGATGCTTTTGGCCGAGACCGGTCGCCCGCTCGTCGAGCACACCTGGCGAAACGCCGCCTCGGCCGGCACGACCCTGGCAACGCTCGTCGCTACCGACTCCGAGGAGATCGCCGTGGCCGTACGGGGCTTCGGGGGCGACGTCGTGCTCACCTCCCCGGAAGCCGCCAGCGGCACCGCCCGAATCGTCGAGGCCCTGCCGCGGCTACCGGCCGCTGAGATCATCGTCAACGTCCAGGGCGACGAGCCGGAACTGCCGGCCGCTGCGATCGACCAGGCGATCGACCTTCTTGCCCGTTGCCCCGAGGCCGGTGTGGCGACCCTCGTCGCCCCGCTGCGGCAGCGGGAGGACCTCGACGATCCGGCCGCCGTCAAGGCTGTGCTCACGCCCTGGCGAGACGTCGTCCCGGCCGCAGCCAGCCCCCCGGCCGCTGCGGCAACTGGCGGCAAGCCTCGCCAAGACACAGCCCCGACTGTTCTCAGCGTCCCGACGCCCGGCTGCTGGCGGGCGATCTATTTCAGTCGCGCTCCGGTGCCCAGCGCCCGCGACTGGCACGACAGCCTGCTCGCCACCGAGCCGCCGCTCTACTGGCAGCACGTCGGCCTCTACGCCTACCGCCGCTGGGTGCTCGAGGCCTGGGACAGCCTCCCCGAATCACGGCTGGCCGCCCACGAGAGCCTCGAGCAACTCCGCCTCGTCGAAGCGGGCATCCCGATCGTCGCCGGCGTCATCCCCCACGCCACCCGCGGCATCGACACCCCGAAGGATTACACCGCCTTCGTGGAGCGATGCCGAAGCACCTGACACCCCTGCACGCAACGCACGCCGCCACGCCGTACCCCACGTCGCACAACCCTCCGCGGGCCGCTTCCGCGCGATACTCACGACGCGCGACCGCACATAAAAGTCCCCCGGCTCGCGCCGGTGGGCTTCTATGGCCCAAGGGGACTGGCTCCGAGCGAAGCGAGGTGCCTGTACCCCTTTCCCGCCCGAGTGGCTCTCGCCCAACAGCTCGGCCGGCTCAGTCCCAGTACCAGCCGGTGGCCGGCAGGTCCTTAGCGGTTGCGCGGGCGGCGGAGACGTCGCCCTTTTCGTCCATCAAAAGGTTGGGCGGGTCGATCGCCAGGCGGGGATGCATCGTCACGCCGCCGCCGATCGGGGTCAGCAGCCGGTTCTTCTTCCAGACCGCCTTGATCGCCGTCTCGACCTCCTGCGGTGCCGGCAGGGTCTCGACCGGATAGGCAGCCTCGTCGCAGAGCGTCGTGGCTTCCCAGCCGGCCTGTCCGTAGGCGTCGTGCTCCTGCATGTAGGCCGCTGCTACCACCAGATCGACGAGCGTCCGGAGTTGGGCGTAAACGGGATTGGTGGCCGCGATCCGCGGATACTGACGAGTGAAGGTCTCGGTGAAGGCCCTGCTCGCCCGGTCGGCCCGGTCGGCTGAGAGCCGGGTGCCGTCGGCCTGCACCACCTCATCGGCGCCACAGAGTTTGACCGCCTCACCCACCAGTTCGATCGCGAGGTCGTCTTCGGCGATCCGCACACACTTGTAGTCGGGCACGAAATACCACCGCTGCAGGGCGTTGGCCGCCACGCTGCCGGCGCTCGCCAGGTCGATCCAGGTCTTCATCCGAACCGGCGGCGATTCCAGGCCGATGCCGATCAACTTCATCCGGTAGTCGGCCTCAACCATCACCTGGGCGAAGTGGGTCTTGGGTGAGACGCCCTGGATGCTGACGACCTGCGTGCCGAGGGCCTCCTTCATGCCGGTCACGATCTCCTCGACGCTGGCCGTCGGGTTCACCCGACCGGTCTGCCGGAGAAACGCCTGCATCGCGGCGAGCCCTTCCTGCTTGGGGTCGATCGAGCAGCCGACCAGCCGGTCGCGGGGCTCGCCCGGAGCGAAGCAGCGAATCGCCGTGGCCAGGTCTTCAAGCAGAATTGTCGGCAGGCCCGTTTCGATGCCACGGACGCGGCCGGCGGCATCGGTAAACCAGGGCTCGGCGGGACCGGCCAGCACCACTTCGCCAGGAGTGTCGCCCTCGGCGGGATAGACGAAGACGTATTGCACGCGGGTCAGGCCGGCGAGCTTCTGGATGTCGTCGGGCACGCCCCGGCCGTCGGCCAGCCGCTTGGCAAGTTCGGCCTCGAGCCGCGAGAGGGCCACCTTGCGAAGCGGGACGGCCTTCTGGAGGTCGCCCGGCAGGGCATCGACTGCCGCCTGCCGCCGCTCCCGGGTGAGGCCCGGATCGGCCACCGACTGCACCCGCAGGACGCCCGCCGGATCGATGACCACGCCGGCGGCATTGAGCCCCTGCGCCGAGGCTGTCTGGTCCGAGACGACCCCAGCCGCAACGAACACGGCCAACAGCCGCAGGAAGAACGAGACGCGATCGGGCGAGGGGCCGGATGTCTGCATGGCTTCACCGGGAGGGAGCGGGGGCGAGCATCGGCCGCGAAATGACCGATTCTGTCGCGGAGGGTAGTCCGGCCGCCGGCGCGAGGCAATGCGAGGTTTCACGGGCAAAACCGGCGCCCATGGGCCCCTCAGCCGGCCGCCATCGCCGCCCGGGCCGGCGGGACCCGCCGGGGCTGTGATTCCCGGCGCCGTCCGCCGAGGGAAAGGGCCGCCCGCAGACAGCCCGGACCGAGCAGATCCCCCAGAGCCGCAGCCAGGCCGGGCGACCAGGCGATCGAATGGCGGTCGGCCTCCATCAAGACCCGCATCCCGTCGGCGGTGTCGATCACCATTCGCAGGGGGACCTTGCCGGGATGCGCGGCCAGGATCGCCGCCAGCCGGTCGAGCGTCTGCTCGTCGTGTCGCCCCTCGACGATCTTGAGCGTCAGGTGCTTTGTCGGCAGTTCCCAGGCCCTGGCGATCGGCACCGCCTCGTTGACGATCAGGTTGGTCTCCTCGCTGCCGGCCCTGCGATCGATCGAGCCGGCCACGACCACGACCGCATCGGGCTCGAGATGCTCGCCCAGCCGGGCGAAGTCTTCGGGCCAGCAGATGCTGCGGACGAGGCCGTCCATGTCTTCCAGGTCAAACATCCCGTAGCGGGTGTGGGTGGAGCCGGGCCGGGGCTGCTTGGTGTTGGAGAGTTTGAGGGCCGCCACCAGCCCCCCAATCACCACCTCCCCCTTGGCCGGCACGCCGCTTAGGCCCGCCGTGCCGTGGGTGCAGATCGCCTCGAGGAGCTGCTGGTGCTCAGCGAGCGGATGGCTGTGCACGTAGTAGCCGAGCACCTCCTTCTCACCCGACCGCATGTCGATGTCAGCCAGCGGCGGCACGTCAGGCAGGCCGGACGGCACCTCCTCGGCGGCAGGCTCATCGTCGGCCGTATCGAAGAGGCTCTTCTGGCCGCTCTTGCGGTCGGCCAGCTGCGAGGCTCCGGCCGCCATTGCCCGCTCGATGCCGGCCAGGAGCTGCCCGCGATGGCCGCCGAGCGAATCGAGGGCCCCGGCCTTGGCGAGGTTCTCGATGGCCGTCTTGTTGACGAGCGAGGGATCGAGCCGGCCGCAGAAGTCGTGGAGATCGCGAAACGGCCCCGCCTTCTCGCGCTCGGCCTGGATCGCCTCGGCGGCCTGGGCCCCGCAGCCCTTGATCGCCGAGAGTCCAAACAAGATCCGGCCACCGGCCGCGGTGAAATCGGCCCCCGAGGCATTGACGTCGGGCGGAGCGACCTCGATCCCCATCCGCCGGCAGTCTTCGACGTGCTCGACGAGGGCGTCCTTCTTCTTGAAGTTGCGGCCGGTGATGTCGCCCGAGAGGAGGGCCGCCATGAACTCCGTGGCGTGGTGCGTCTTGAGGAAGGCCGTCTGCCAGGCCAGGAGGGCGTACGCGGTGGAGTGGCTCTTGTTGAAGCCGTAGCCGGCAAACTTTTCGATCAGGGCGAAGACCTCGGCCGCCTGCTGCTTGGTCAGCCCCTTGGCCTGGGCCCCGCTGACGAACTGCTCGCGGAAGGCGGCGATGATCTCGAGCTTCTTCTTGCTGATCGCCTTGATGCAGGTGTAGGCACTGGACAGCTCGATGCCGCCGAGCCGCTCCAGGATCCGCATCACCTGCTCCTGGTAGACCATCACGCCGTGCGTCTCGCCGAGCACCTCTTCCATCACCGGATGGAGGAACTCCGGCCGCTTGCGGCCGTGCTTGACGTTCACATACTCATCGACCATGCCGCCTTCCAGCGGCCCCGGCCGGTAGAGGGCGTTGACCGCCACAATGTCGAGGAACTGGTCGGGCTTCATCCGCTGGAGCAGGTCGCGGATGCCGCCGCTTTCGAGCTGGAAGATTCCCTTGGTTTCGCCGCGGCAGAGCGTCGCGAAAGTCGCCTCGTCGTCGAGGGGAAACGCGAAGGGATCGGGCCGGCTGCCGCTGGTGGCCCGGATGATGTCGAGCGTCTTGGCGACGACCGTCAGGTAGCGGAGGCCGAGGAAGTCCATCTTCATCAGGCCGGCCCGCTCGACGTCACCCATCGCCCACTGGGTGATCACTTCCTCCTTGCCCGTCACCCGCTGGAGCGGCACGTATTCCACCAGCGGCCGGTCGGCGATCACGACCGCCGCCGCGTGGGTGCCGACGTTGCGGGCCAGGCCCTCGATCCGCTTGGCCAGGCCGACCAGTTCGGCCACCTCGGCATCGGCCTCGCAGGCCGCCGCGAGCTGGGTGCCAGGGGCAGCCGCGTCTTCCAGGGAGATACCCAGTTGGTCGGGCACGAGGGCCACGATCTGGTCGACCCGTGGCACCGGCATCCCCAAGGCCCGGCCAACGTCGCGGATCGCCGCCCGGGCGGCCAAGGTGCCGAAGGTGCCGATCTGGGCGACGTTGGCCTCGCCGTACTTCTTCTTGACGTACTCGATGACCTCGCCCCGCCGCTCCTTGCAGAAGTCGATATCGATATCGGGGGCCTCCAGGCGGTTGACGTCGAGGAACCGCTCGAAGAGGAGGTCGTATTCCAGCGGGCAGACATGCGACAGGTAGAGGGCGTAGGCCACCAACGCCCCCACGCCCGAGCCTCTGGCCGCCGCCGGGATGTCACGTTCGCGGGCATGCCGCACGAAGTCCCAGACAATCAGGAAGTAGCTGGCGAAACCGAGCGTGTCGATCACGCCGAGCTCCCGGTCGAGCCGCTGCAGCACGTCGGCGTGGAGTTCACCAGCCCCGCCGGCTGTGGGCGTGCAGCCGTCGGCCCATCGCTTAGGCACCGCCGCGTACCGCTCCCGGAGGCCCTCGAGGCAAAGCCGCCGCAGTTCCTCCGAAGCGGTCCGGTCGGGAGGGAGGTCAAAGCCGGGAAAGTGCCGCTTGCCGAGATCGAGGTCGATCGCCACCGAATCGGCGATCTCCTGGCTGCGGACCACCGCCGCGGTCACCAGATCCCGGTCGGTACCGGCGAAGGCCGCGTGCATCTCCTCAGGGCTCTTCAAGTAGAACTCGCTGGAGTCCATCCGCATCCGGGAGGTGTCGTTGCGGAACCGGCCGGTGTTGACGCAGAGGAGGATGTCTTGGGCTTCGGAATCCTCCCGGTTGACGTAATGGCAGTCGCAGGTCGCCACCGGCGGGATGCCGAGCTCTCGGGACAGATCGAGGGCCGCCTCATTGACCTGCCGCTGGATCTCCAGGCCGTTGTCCTGAATCTCGATGAAGTAGCGGTCGCCGAAGGTGTTTCGGAACCAGCCGGCGATCTCGCGGGCCTCGGCGAGCGACTCGGCCTGGCCGGGGGCGGTACCGATCAGCGAACGGGAAAACTCACTCGACAGGCAGCCCGACAGGCAGACGAGCCCCTCGCCGTGGGCCTCGAGCAGTTCCCGGTCGATGCGGGGCTTGAAGTAGAAGCCCTCGAGGTAGGCCCGGGTCGCCAGCTGCATCAGATTGGCGAAGCCGACGCGGTCGCGGGCCAGGAGCGTGAGGTGATAACTCGATTCCTTCTGGCTGCCTCCCTCCTTCTGGAAGCGGCTGCCGGGGGCGATATAGGCCTCGTAGCCGATCACCGGGTTGATCCCGGCCGCCTTGGCCTTCCCGTAGAACTCGAGGGCTCCGTGGAGGTTGCCGTGGTCGGTGATCGCCAGGGCGGTCATGCCCAGTTCGACGGTCCGGCTGACGAGCCGATCGATGGAACTTGCCCCGTCCAGGAGGCTGTAGTGGCTGTGGCAGTGGAGGTGGGCGAAAGGGAGCGTGCTCATCCGTGGGCCTCGCGGGGACCTCGCCAGTGTAGCGGACGCTTCCCGCCGCTACCGTTGGCTCGGCTCCCC
>JAQCJP010000058.1 GCA_027592945.1 Planctomycetota bacterium | reverse complement strand
GGCACGCTGAGTTCGCCCGGCATCCGCTGGCTGCCGGGGAGGCGTATTGGTTGCACCGGGCCGGGATCACTGGCGCGGGGACGGCCGACCGCCGGGATTGCCACCTCTGGAAGTTCAACGGCCACCACGCCTCGCTCCTCGAGGCGTTCGTGGCGGAGCAGGGGGTGCGGGGCACCGGGTGAGGCGGTCCGCGGCCGGCCACCGCTGACGCCGCGGCGGCCCGGCTGGCGTCGATTGCTGGCGGCGGCATGGTTCGCTAAGTTTTTCGGGAGTTTCACCGGTTTGTAGCGTTTCTTGATGCTCCGCATTCTCCTGACCACCACGTCGTTTCAGGACACCCCGGGGGACCACCACGAGCGGCTCGCCGCCACGGGCTGGGAGATCGTGACTGCCCGCGGGCCGCTCTCGGAGGCCGACACGCTGGCCGCCGTCGGGGAGATCGACGGGTTCATCTGCGGGGACGACGCGATCACGCGGCAGGTACTCGACAAGGCCCTGCCGCGGCTCAAGGTCATCTCCAAATATGGCATCGGCGTCGACAAGATCGACGTCACCGCCTGCACCGAACTGGGCATCCCGGTGCTGTTCACGCCGGGGGTGAACCATACGACCGTCGCCGAGCACGCTTTCCTGCTGCTCTTGGCGATCGAAAAGAACCTCCTCTTCCACTGTGACTCGACCCGCTCGGGCGGCTGGCAGCGGCAGACCGGCCACGAATTGCTCGGCAAGACGATCGGGATCGTCGGGCTGGGCCGGATCGGCCGGGAGGTGGCGATCCGGGCCCGGGCCTTCGGGATGGAGCCGCTCGGCTACGACGTTTTTTGGGATGAAGACTTCGCCGCCACGCAGGGCGTCACCCGGGCCGCGACGCTCGACGAGCTCTTCGCGGCCAGCGACTACATCTCGCTCCACACGAACCTCACCCCCGAGACCCGCGATCTCGTCCGGGCTGAGACGATCGCCGGGATGAAGCCGGGCGTGATCGTGATCAACTGCGCCCGCGGGGAGATCGTCAACACCGCCGATATGGCTGCCGCCCTCGAGTCGGGCCGCGTCCGCGGCTATGGCACCGACGTGCTCGACGCCGAGCCTCCGCCCGCCGACCACCCGCTGCTGCACCATTCGAACTGCCTGGTCACGCCACATATCGGTAGTCGCACCACCGAGAGCGTCGGCCGGCAGGCCCTCGCGGCCGTGGAGAACCTGATCCGGGCGATGCGTGGCGAGAAGCCCCTGGCCCAGGTCAATCCGGAGGTTCCGGTGAAGAAGGTCGCCGATGCCTGAAACCTTCCACGTCGTGCCGACCGCCGCCCACGAGTCGCTCGTGGCGAAGGCCTATCAAAAGCGGGGCTTCGACGCCGCCGAGGCCGGTCAGGCGGCAAGGCTGGCCAGCGCCGCCACCCGCCACGGGATCCGCACCCACAACGCGATCAAAGCGATCCATCTCGATGACCTGTTCGGCTCCAAAGCCGGCGGCTGCACGCCCGGGGCGGAGATCCGCCGACTACCGAGCCGGTTTGACGCCTGCGAGATCTGGGACGCGGGAAAGAAACTCGGCCAGGCGGTCGCCTGGGAAGCGATCGAGACCTGCATCGCCCTGGCCGACCGGCACGGCACCGGCACCGTCTCGGTCGACAACGCCTTCCACTATCTCTGGGGCGGCGGCTACGTGATGGAGGCGGCCCGCCGCGGCTATCTCGCCTACACCAACTGCACCGCGTCGCTGGCGGAGGTCGTGCCTTTTCGGGGCGTCTTCCCGACCCTCGGCACCAATCCGCACTCGTGGGGTTTTCCGACCACCGAGGCGGTCGGTTTCCCGGTCGTGATCGACTGGGCGACGAGTGTGATCGCGATGGGCCGGGTCCAGCAGCTCGCCCGCGAGGGCAAGCCGCTTCCGTCCGACGCCGCCGTCGACGCTGCGGGCCAGCCCACGATCGATCCTGACAAGGCGACGTCGCTCTTGCCCTTCGGTGCCCACAAGGGCTACGGCCTGGCCCTGATCAACGAGATCGTCGCCGCGCTCATCGGCGGCTCGTTGCCGACGATCCGGCGAGGGGGAGAAGCACGGCTGCACGTTCTTCTTCCAGGTGATCCACCCCGAGGCGGTCAGCGGCGGGGCCTTCGCCTGCGGCCGCAGCCAGGCCGCCAACGTCAAGGCCGTCTTGGCCGACATCCTCGGCCACGGCAACGAGGGCTGCATCCTCCCCGGCCAGCTCGAGGCGGCGGCCGCTGCCCGCTGCGACCAGGCCGGCGGCCTGCTCTTCTCGACCGCCGAGGTCGAGGCCCTGAACGAGATCGCCCGCGAGGCGGGCGTCACGCCCTTTGACATCCCATCCCTTCCCATCGCGTAAAAAAGGGGACAGTCCCCTTTTTTCGGACCAACTTGAGTCAACTTCACCGCCTTTGGTTTGAAAAAGGGGGATGTCCCCTTTTTTCTGTACCAGCCACTGTGTGAGCCCGCCATGTCGCTGCCCCTCAAGCCCGCCGGATCATGTGCCTTCGACGAGGTCTCGCTCGGCGAGATCATGCTCCGGCTCGATCCCGGCGAGGGGCGGATCCGCACCGCCCGCTCGTTTCAGGCCTGGGAGGGGGGCGGCGAATACAACGTCGCTCGCGGCCTGCGAAAATGCTTCGGCCTCAAGACCGCCGTGGTGACCGCCCTGGTCGACAACGAGGTCGGCCACCTAATTGAAGACTTCATCATGCAGGGGGGCGTGGCGACCGACTTCATCCACTGGCGGGCCGATGACGGGATCGGCCGCACCGTCCGCAACGGGCTCAACTTCACCGAGCGGGGCTACGGGATCCGCGGGGCCGTCGGCGTGCCCGATCGGGGTAACACCGCCGCCAGCCAGCTGAAGCCGGGCGACATCGACTGGGAGCAGCTCTTCGGCGGGCTCGGCGTCCGCTGGTTTCACACCGGCGGCATTTTCGCCGCCCTCTCCGAGACGACCGCCGCGGTGGCGATCGAGGCGGTCACGGCCGCCAAGCGGCACGGCACGATCGTCTCCTACGACCTCAACTATCGGCCGAGCCTCTGGAAGAGCTTCGGGGGTCTCAAGAAGGCTCGCGAAGTCAACCGGGAGATCGCCCGGCACGTCGATGTGATGATCGGCAACGAGGAAGACTTCACCGCCTGCCTCGGCTTCGAGGTGGCCGGCGTCGATGAGTCGATCAGCACCGTCCCGGCCGACGCCTTCAAGGCGATGATCGCGACCGCCGTCGCCGAGTTTCCCAACTTCAAGGTCGCGGCCACGACGCTCCGCCGGGTGATCACCGCCACACGTAACGACTGGAGTGCGATCCTCTGGCACGACGGGGCGTTTTACGACAGCCGCCCGTACCCCGACCTCGAGATCCTCGACCGCGTCGGCGGCGGCGACAGCTTCGCCAGCGGCCTGGCCTTCGGGTTTCTCGAGTTCAACAACCCGCAGCAGGCCGTCGAGTATGGGGCGGCCCACGGGGCCCTGGCCGCCACCACGCCCGGCGACACCTCGATGGCCACCCGCAACGACGTCGAGAAGCAGATCGCCGGCGGCGGGGCCCGCGTGGTCCGCTGAGCCGTGCTGACCAGTCGCCAGGTAACGCTGGCCACATCGCCCGTGACAAATCTGGGGCGATGCCTATGATTGCAGACCCTGCGACGGACCTGCGGCGAGAGGAAGAGGTCGATGCTCACCTGGTTCTGGCTGCTGGTCGGCCTGACCGTCCTGACGGTGGGTGCCGAGCTGCTTGTCCGCGGAGCGGTCGGACTGGCGGCAGCGCTGCGGGTCTCGCCGCTGGTGATCGGGCTGACGGTCGTCGCCTTCGGCACCAGCGCTCCGGAACTCGTCGTCAGTCTGGAATCGACCTTGTCCGGCCGGGGCGAGATCGCCCTGGGCAACGTGATCGGCAGCAACGTGTTCAACGTGCTGGTGATCCTCGGCCTTTCGGCGGTGATCGTGCCGCTGCGGGTCGACCGGCAGCTGGTGCGGCTCGACGTGCCACTGATGATCGGCATCTCGGCGGCCGTCTACGGGATGTGCCTCGACGGGCAGATCGACCGGCTGGAGGGAGGCCTGCTGGCCGCCGGGCTGATCAGCTATACGATCTGGTCGATTCGCAAGAGCCGGCAAGACACCGCCGCCGCCGCCATCGATGACCCGCTGCCGTCGCCGGAACAGGAGGGAAAGCCGGCCCGGCTGCTGCTCAACGCGCTGTTCGTCGCCGGAGGCCTGGGCCTGATGGTCGTGGGGGCCGACTGGTTTGTCGGCGCCGCGGTCGAACTGGCCCGCCGCTGGGGCCTCTCGGAGCTGGTCATCGGCCTGACGCTCGTCGCGGCTGGCACCTCGCTTCCCGAGGTGGCCACGAGCGTCGTGGCAGCCATCAGGGGTGAGCGGGATCTTGCTGTCGGCAACGTGGTAGGGAGCAATCTCTTCAACCTGATGTGCGTGCTCGGCTTCACCGGCCTCCTCGCCCCGACCGGCATCCCGGTTGGGGCGGAAGCAATTGAGCAGGATCTGCCGGTCATGGTGCTCGTGGCCGTCGCCTGCCTGCCGGTGTTTCTGATCGGTCACACGATCGAACGCTGGGAGGGCTGTGTCTTGCTCGCCTTCTACGGGCTCTACACGTCAGCGCTCGTCTGCGAGGCTCAGGGGAGGGCTGACACGCTGGCGGTGATCAGCACGATCGCCTGGGTCCTCGGACCCCTGGCGGTGGCTGCCTATGTCGGCTCGCTGCTGCGGCAGGTGCGGGCAGTTCGGTAAGCGGCGCGGCCGATTGGCTACTTCGGCCGCACGAAGATGCCGTCGCCAGTCACCTGGATCACCGGGATGCCGAGCTTGGCGTCGAAGACGCCGGTGCCCGTCACCACGACATCCTGCCCCTTGGCGACGCCAAAGAGCTTGCGGGCATCGACGGGAATCGGCTTGCCGTCGGTTCCCAGAAACTGCACCGCCGCCATCGTCGCGTTGGCCCGACGTTTCTTGCAGAAGGGGCAGTCGTCTGCATTGTGGCCGGGGTTCTTGGCATGGTCGTCGGCAGGAATCTCGAGCAGCGAGAACGAGGCCTTGCCCTCGAGAAAGGGATCAATGCCCTTGCCCTCGATGCGGCCGGCGACGGTGACCGGCTTGGGCTCGAGCCCAAGGCCCTTGCGGGCCTCGGCGAGCGAGACCGCCCCGGCCGGCTCCTCCGGCAACACCAGTGATTCCCGCACGGCCGCCACGTCGATCTCGGCGGCAGCGGGAACCGCCATCACGCCGGCAGCCGCCAAAGCAAGTCCGATCAGCATCCCTGCTCGCATCACCTACTCCTCCGTGCCGCTAAACGTTTGCTTCAATGTTTTCATGGCCGCCGCAATCTTTTCGGCAGCCGCCTTGTGAAGTTCCGCAGCCTTCTCGCGAGCGTCCTCGGCGCCGGTGTGCATCGCCTGGTCGACCTCGTCGAACGCCGCGAACAACTCATCGAGCGCCTTCGTGCCGGCCGCCTTGGCCCCCTCGGCGAGGTCCTCCTGCTCAGCAAGGAGTTTCTGCAGATCCTCGACGACATGCCCGGCGGCATGGATGGCCTCGTCTGCGGCCTCGTGGGCATCTTCCGCCAGTGTCGCCGCGACATTGGCAGCCGCCTTCTCCAGCTCGGCGATCCCCTCGGCAAGCGTCTCCGGATGCTCATGATCGCCGTGATCATGGTTCTCGTGATCGTCGCCATGATCGTGGTCGGCGTGGTCGTGGTCGTCTTCATTCTCCGTCTGGCCCGCCACGGGCCCGGCAGCCGGCTTCGGGCCCGGCCCGCAGCCAGTGAGCGACCAGCTGACGGCCGCGGCCAGGGTCAGCGTGAGACAAAAACGCATGAGCGGTAGGGTGGGGAAGGACACGAAAGCACCTCCTGATAAAGCACAAAGCCGGTTGAGTGTTCTGGGATCCGCCAGTGAGGGCAGCCTACTCATCAGGCCCGCCCAGGGGCAACTCGCTGCCGCGGCAGCGGCGGACGGGCCACGTCGGCGACAAGACACACAAGCGATCGCTCCGACAGCTCCACGGGCCTGTTGACATCAATCGGCGGGCCGTTCGGCGTCAGGATCGCATCGTTGGGTGGGGCACGACCGGTATCGACAAACCGTTTCCATGAGAGCTGCCGGAGCGGCCGGGAATGAGGAAACGTGAATGCCCGGGGGAGGGAGCCGGCATGCATAAAAAATAGCACGTGCCGCGGAGTCCCATCACTTCCTCCCGCCGCAGGGTCGGGCTCACGCGTGAGCTCCTCCGCCGATGGCGCAGAGAAAAAGCACGTCAGGCTGGCGTCGGCAGCATACCAGTCGATGTGGTTTCCCTCGGGTGAAAACCATTCGACATCGGGCAATGTGCCGTCTGAGCTGACTCCTCCCTCCAGGAAAGTCCGCCGGCGAAGCGTCGGATTGTCGAGCCGAAGCCGAATCAAAGCGGTCACAAACCTCACCAGGTCAGCATGCCGGTCCACCAGCCGCCAGTCGAACCAAGAGACGGCGTTGTCCTGGCACCAGGCGTTGTTGTTGCCCTGCTGCGTCCGCCGGCACTCGTCGCCCGCCACCAGCATCGGCACTCCCTGGCTCAGCAGGAGGGTGCCGAGCATGTTGCGAACCTGGCGGGCCCGGAGGGCATTGATGTCAGCCCGCTTGGTGGGGCCCTCGACCCCGTAATTAGCCGAGAAGTTGTTGTTGTCGCCGTCACGGTTGCCCTCGCCGTTGGCCTCGTTGTGCTTTTCCTGGTAACTGACGAGATCGTTGAGGGTGAAGCCGTCGTGGGACGTGACGAAGTTGATGCTGTGGAAGGGCTGACGGCCATTATCCCCGTACAGATCGCTGGAGCCGGCCAGGCGAGTAGCCAGGTGGCCCGTCTGGGCGAAGTCACCTCGCCAGAACCGCCGCACATCGTCGCGGTAACGGCCGTTCCACTCGGCCCAGCGGAGGCTGGCAAAGGAGCCGACCTGATAGGCTCCGGCGGCATCCCAGGCCTCGGCGATGATCTTGGTGTCGGCGAGCATCGGGTCTTCGGTGATCAGCTCGACAATCGGAGGATTGGGGAGAATCTCGCCATTGCGGTCGCGGGAGAGGATGCTCGCTAGATCGAAACGGAAGCCGTCGACGTGGTAGTTGTGCACCCAGTGGCGGAGGCAGAGGAAGATCAGCTCCCGAACGATCGGATGGTTGCCGTTGATCGTGTTGCCGCAGCCGGTGTAGTTCTTGTAACTGGAGCCCCCGTGATCGAGCATGTAATAGACGCGATTTTCCAGGCCCTTGAAGGAGAGCGTTGGCCCGAGTTGGTTGCCCTCGGCCGTGTGGTTGAAAACGACGTCGAGGATCACCTCGATTCCAGCGGCGTGGAGGGCCCGAACCATCTCCTTGAACTCCCGCACCTGGCAGCCCGGCTCGCTGCCGGAGGCATAGCCGCGGTGGGGGGCGAAGAAGGCGAGCGGGTCGTAGCCCCAGTAGTTGCCACGGCTGCTCCCGTCGGGCGACGGCATCGCTGTGGCAAACTCGTGGATCGGCATCAGTTCCACGGCGGTCACGCCCAGTGACTGCAGGTAGGGAATCTTCTCGATCACCCCGGCATAGGTTCCCGGCGCGGCCACACCGCTCGTTGGGCTGGCTGTGAAGCCCCGCACGTGCATCTCGTAGATCACGGTGTCGGCCAGGCCGCGGCGCAGGTGCCGGTCCCCCTGCCAGTCAAAGGCGTCGTCGACCGCGACGCACTTCGGCGGTCTCACGAGGCCGTCACTGCCGATCGTGAACTCCCCCGCGAGGGCCCGGGCGTAGGGGTCGATCAGCCGCGCCGTGCCGTCAAACCGCTGTCCCGTTTCTGGATCGAACGGGCCGTCGGCCTGGAAGTGGTAGAGCTGGCCGGGGCCGATCCCGGGCACGAGGATGCTCCAGATGTCACCCCAGCGATCCCTGGCGGGGTCGAGGGTGATCACCTCGGCCGGCTCGGCATCCCCGACCTTGTCGTAGAGCAGCACCCGCATCGCGGTCGCCGAACGGCTGTAGACGACAAACTGGACGCCCCCGTCGTGAAGCACGCTCCCGTAAGGGAGCGTGTGGCCAAACTGCAGATGCGGCAGAGGCTTTTTGGTGTGCCGTCGCCGGGCGGCGACCTTTTTGCGGCGGGGAGGCATGGCGGAATGATACCACCGCGTCCTCCAGCACGGATTGGCGGCCCACTTCAGCAGCCGACGGGAATGTCGCGGGGGTCGGCGGAGTTCAACGGACACCCACGGCCGGCGCAGCCGCGGCGACCGTGGCCCAGGCCACCTCCTGAAGTCGGCGGGCCGTCGGCGGGTTCAGGTCGGCAAAGCGGCCCGTGAGACCGACGGGGCTCTTGCCATGGACGACACCGTAGAAAACGCAGGCGGCCAGGTAGGTGCCGGCCGGTGTCGGATGACTGCCATCGGCCACGTGGAGGGCCGGGGCCGGCGGGTTTGCCAGCACCCTTCGCCAGGCATCGCCCACCGGCACCACGAGGCCTCCCGGCGAGCCATCGGCCGCCGGAGCGGCCGCGCCAGCCAGCCTGGCGTAGGTCGCCGAGAGCCCGTCCTGCATGTCCGGCTGGCCGGCTCTCGCCCAGGTTTGAAAAAAGAGCGTTCGAGCCCCCGCCTCACGGGCGGCCACGTCGAGTTGGCCACCATACTCGAGCGTTCGGGGGGGATCGACCAACGGCATCTGGCTCTGTTCCTGCAGCACGACATAGTCCCAGCGGCCGCCCGCTATTTTCTGCGTTGCCCGTTCCTCGGCCACATGCCGCTCGAAGGTGCATCCGCCGGGCGCTTCCACCGCGGAGACGATCCGCGGCTGGCGACCGGCAACGGAAAGTTTCGCGAACATCCCAGGCAGATCGTTGGCGAAGGTGTAACTGTTGCCGATGAAGAGCATCCGAATGGGGCCGCGGGCCGCCGCCGGAATGACCGCCGGCGGGCGGGCGGCGGGGGCGGCGGCCGCGTCCTCCGTTGCTGCGGCGGGTTGGGAGGCGATCACGCCGTCGAGTTCCCGGGCGAGGCGGCGAGCGATGTCGGGGAACTTCGCCGCGACATCTGTCGCTTCGCCGGGATCGGTGTTGAGATCGTAGAGGGCGTCGCGGACCTTCCGGGGGCTGTCCTTCGCCTCGCCCTGTGGCATGCGGACGAGCTTCCACTGGCCTGAGCGGTAGCCAAACCGCCCTGAGCGGCCGTTGTCCTGCTGGACCAGCGCGGTTCGCCCGCTGGCCCCGGGCCGGCCCATGATCGCTCCCAGCACGTCCTCGCTATCGGGAAAGCGTCCAGCGGCCGGCGGCCGACCGGCGAGCGTCGCCAGGCTCCGGGGCAGGTCGATCGTGCAGACGATCTCCTCGCTGACGGCAGGCTCGATCGTGCCGGGCCACCAGGCGATGAACGGCGTGCGGGTGCCACCCTCGAAGACGCCGTACTTGCCGCCCCGGAACGGTCCAGCCGGCTGATGGTTGCCAAGCTTTTCGACTGCGTCGTCCTTGTAGCCGTCGTCGAGGACGGGGCCGTTGTCGCTGCAGAAGATCACCAGGGTCTCCTCGGCGATGCCGAGCCGCTCGAGGGCCCCGGTCAGTTCGGCGACGCACCAATCGAGCTGCGCGATGCAGTCACCCCGCGGCCCGAGGCCCGACATGCCGGCGAACCGCTCGTGCGGCACGCGGGGCACGTGGATGTCGTGGGAGGAGAAGAACAAGAAGAAGGGGGCGTCAGGGCGAGCCTCCCGCTGCGCCTCGATCCAGCGGATGCTCTCGCTGACCCAGGTGTCTGCAAGTTCCTCATCGCGGAACCGGGCCGCCTCACCGCCCGTGTAAAACCCGATCCTCCCGATGCCGTTATGGATGGTGTTGTTGTGACCGTGCGACCAGTCCATCCGGAGCTCATCGCGGTGGTCGAGGCCGTTGCGGTGATCGGCTGACGGCTGCTTGGTGCCCACCCAGAGCGGGTCAGCCGGGTCGAGCCCCCGCACGCGGTCCCCCTCGACAAAGACCTGGGGCACCCGGTCGTTGGTGGTCGGCAGGAGGAGGCAGTGATCAAAGCCAATCTCGAGCGGCCCGGGCACGAGCCTGCCGTTCCAGTCAGGGCCCTGGCCTGGCCGGCCCAGCCCGAGGTGCCACTTGCCGACGACCGCCGTGGCGTAGCCAGCTTCCTGGAGAGCGGCCGGCAGGGTGGGGGTGCCGGGCTGAATGATCGCGGCCGCGTTGGGCGGGGCGATCCCGGTCCTCGGTCGGCGGAAGGCGTATTCGCCGGTCAGCAGCGAATAGCGGGTGGGCGTGCAGGTCGAGGCCGAGCAGTAGCCGCTGGTGAACCGCCGTCCCTCGCGGGCCAGCCGGTCAATCGCTGGCGTCGCCACAGCGCCGCCCTGACAGGAAACGTCGCCCCAGCCGAGATCATCGGCCAGGATCACGATCACATTCGGTGGACGCTCGGCGGCCGTGGCCGCCGCGGCGAACACGATCGCCAGGACCCCGAGTATCAGGCTGCGGTGCATTTGGATTTCTCCTTCTCGGTGCAGGACACGACGCCAGACCATGCATCCTGGCCGCCGGAAGCAGGATACCCGGGATGCCGTCGGTCGGACATCATCGGCCGAGAGACAGTTCAGCGGGATCAGAACGGTGGCAAGACGCACTCGGGGTTGGGGATCGCCGGCACCGGGGCGTGGGTCGCCGCCTGCCAGGCGTCGAGTTCGCGGCGGAGTTCGGCTGCGACAGCCGGACGCTCGGCCGAGAGGTCGTGCTCTTCGCCGGGATCGGCCTCGAGGTCGTAGAGGGCGGCCGTGTCACTCTCGTGAAACTCGATCAGCTTCCAGCGGCCGCGGCGGAGGCTGGTCGAGGGAAAGCCCCGCCAGGAATAGGTTTTGCCGTCGGGAACATCGATCGTGAGCCCCGCGCCCGGCAGGTAGAGCGGGTAGTGCCAAAGAATGCTCCGCTCCGCGATCGGGTCGCCCTGCAGCAACGGCGAGAGGTCGACGCCGTCGACGGGCTGACCTTCCGGCAACGCCGCGCGGGCGAGGGCTGCGAAGGTTGGCAGGAAGTCGACGCTCGTGATCGGCGTCTCGCAGCGGGATTGCGGCTCGATCGTGCCGCTCCACCGCATGCAGCAGGGCACTCGGACCCCCGCCTCGAAGAGCGAGCCCTTCTCGCCGCGGAGTGGATCGAGCTGGGACACGAGCCGGAGGCCGCCGTTGTCGCTGATGAACACGATGAGCGTGTTCTCACCAAGCCCAAGCGAGTCGATCATCCCGACGACCCGTCCCACCGATCGGTCGACCGCTTCGATCATGGCCGCATAGGTCGGGTCGAAGGCCTTTCGCTTTGCTTTCGGGAGCTGGCCGAGCTTCTTTCGGTAGCGATCGACGACCTCCTGCCGGGCCCGATGGGGCGTATGCACGTCCCAGTGACACAGATAGAGGAAGAACGGTTCGCTCCGGTTCTCCTTGATGAAGGCCACCGCCCGATCAGTGAGCTGCTCGGCAACATCGACGTCGCCGTAAAACTTTCCTTCCGGGCCGCCCACCCCGTCGGCGGAACTGACATCAAAGCCCTGCGTGTCGGGCCCGAGGTGCCACTTGCCCAACCGGGCCGACCGGTAGCCGGCCGTGGCGAGTACCTCGGGAATGCAGACGAAAGCCGGGTCGAGTTGGTTGCGAATCTCGAAAAGCTTTGCGGCCCGCTTCGCCAGGGCTTCGGGTTGTCGCTCGACGGTCGGCACCAGCAGCCGCATAAACGCAGGATTCCCCTTGGCCCGGCCCGCCGGGGTGTAGATGTGATGCCGCGGCGGGTAGCAACCGCTCATCAGGCATGCCCGCGTCGGCGAGCAGTTGGGGCCGCCACTGGAGGCAGCGGTGAAGACCATGCCCTCGCCGGCCAGCCGGTCGATGTGGGGTGTCTCGAAGAACTTCGCTCCCATGAAGCCGACGTCCTGCCAGCCGAGGTCGTCGGCCATGATGAAAACGATGTTGGGACCGCGGGCAGGCGCCAACGTGGTGGCCAGGGCCAGGCAGGCCGGCAGGAGGAACTGGCGGACAATGCGGATGAGCGGCATCAATGATCGTGTCACGGGGAGTGATTCTCGGCTGGTTTCACGGAAGATTCCTGCTCCCGACTGTGGCAGGAATCGGCGTGGCGGGCAAACCCACGGCGGTGCCCGGCTGCAACCGTCGCGGCCCAGACGCGGTCATCAATCCACCGCGACGCCACCCTGACTGGTTGCGGAAGCGGTCTCGCCGGGACTATCGTGCGATGCGGCGGCGGCGGGAACAGCAGCCAACTCATGGCCGGCAAACGTCCGCCTGAATCCTTGCAGCAGGAGAAGAGACGCGTGCAGCGAAGCGCAGTGTGTCTGGTCGTGGTGTGTCTGGGATTTGGCCTGGCGGCGGCCGTGCCGGCGGCCCCGGACTGGGAGAACGAGCAGGTCACACGGATCAACAAGGAGCCGGCCCGGGTCTTCTCGATGCCGTTTCCCGACCGGAAAGAGGCTCTGAAGAAGGATTGGCGGGAGTCGTCGCGGGTGAAGTCACTCAACGGCAGGTGGGACTTCCGCTTTGCCAAGCGGCCAGAGGAACGACCAGCTGGCTTCGAGCAGCCGGACTATTCGGTGGCGGGCTGGGACGCGATCGTCGTGCCGGGCAATTGGCAGACCCAGGGCCACGGGGTCCCGATCTACACCAACCAAACCTACCCCTTCCGCCGCGACGAGCCGCGGGTCACCAGCGAGCCGCCCCGCGACTGGACCGCCTTCGAGCATCGCAACGAGGTCGGCTCCTATCGCCGCACCTTCACCCTCCCGGCTGACTGGGACGGCCAGGAGGTCTTCGTCCACTTCGGCGGCGTCGAGTCAGCCTTCTATCTCTGGGTCAACGGCCAGAAGGTGGGCTACTCCCAAGACAGCTACCTGCCGGCCGAGTTTCGGATCACGCCGTATCTGAAGCCTGGTGAAAATCTGATCGCTGTGGAGGTCTATCGCTGGAGCGACGGCTCCTATCTGGAAGACCAGGATTTCTGGCGGCTCAGCGGGATCTTTCGCGACGTGCTGCTCTATGCGACGCCGAAGACCTGGCTTCGCGACTATGCCTTTCGCTCCGAGCTTTCGGAGGACCTCCAAACGGCGGCCCTGACGGTCGCCCTCGACTACGCCACGCTCGGCGGCGGCGAGCCCGGAGAGGTCGCGGCCGCCCTGGAACTGCTCGATCCCGACGGGCAGGTTGCCTGGACCGCGACCGCCGAGGGATCAGGTGTGGTCAAGGGGAGCCTTGACCAGCCGCAACTCTGGACAGCCGAAACGCCCGACCTCTACACGCTTGTGATCACGACGAGCGACGCGGCCGGCACCGTGCTCGAGACCCAGCGGCACCGGGTCGGGTTCCGCACGATCGGATTCAGCGACGCCGGCGAGTTTCTCGTCAACGGCAGGCCGGTGATCTTCAAAGGGGTGAACCGCCACGAGCACGACCCCGACACCGGCCGCTTCGTCAGTGACGAGCTGATGGAGCGGGAGGTGAAGCTGCTCAAGCAGCTCAACATCAACTGCGTCCGCACCAGCCACTATCCCAACCACCCGCGGTTCCTGGAACTCTGCGACGAGTACGGCATCTACCTCGTCGCCGAGGCGAACATCGAGTCGCACGGCTACTTCTACGGCAAAGATTCCCTCAGTCATCCGGAGCGGTGGAAGAAGGCCCACGTCGAGCGGGTCGTCGACATGTTCGAGCGGGACAAGAACCACGCCGCCGCCGTGGTCTGGTCACTGGGCAACGAGGCGGGGCCGGGGGCGAACTTCGAGGCGGCGTCAGCCGCGCTCCGGGCCCTCGACCAGACCCGGCCGATCCAGTACGAGCGGTTTCCTGACCCCTCGCCCCACGACGACATGGACTCCCACATGTATGCCTCCGTGGGCTGGCTCAATGCGACGGGGGCAGCGGCGTCCTCCCGGCCGATCTTTATCTGCGAGTACGCCCACTCGATGGGCAACGCGACCGGCAACCTCGACGAATACGTCGAGGCTTTCGAGACGCACAAGCGGCTGATCGGCGGCTGCATCTGGGACTGGGTCGATCAGGGGCTGCGGAAGCAGGCGGAGCCCGGCCAGCGGTCGCCCGACGGCCGCGACTGGTTCTTCGCCTACGGGGGTGATTTCGGCGACAAGCCCAACGACGGCAACTTCTGCTGCAACGGCATCCTCAATGCCGACCACACCGTCAACGCCAAGAGCCGCCAGGTGAAGTCGAGCTACCAGCCCGCCGAGTTCTGGCTCGAGGATGGCATGCTCCGCTACCGCAACGAACTGTTTCACACGACGCCCGATCAGCGGCACGAGCTCGTGCTCTCGCTCGAGGCCAACGGCCGCGAGGTCGCCCGCGAAACGATGCCGGCGGGGGAGGTGCCGCCCTGGGAAACCGTCGAGATCCCACTCCCCGAGCGGTTCGTTGCGGGGTCTGAGCCGGGCACCGACTACGTGCTCAAGGCCGCCCTGGTGCTCAAGGAAGACACTGCCTGGGCCGAGAAGGGATACGAGGTCGCCTGGCGGCAGTTCGTGCTCGGGCGGATTCCGCTTGAGCCTGAGCGAGCCGGGGGCGGAGCGGTCGCCGAGCGGGATGGCCGGGTGGTCATCAGCGACCGGGGCTTCGAGGCGGTGATCGACCAGCAGAGCGGCCTGCTCACCTCGCTGGCCAAAGACGGCCGTGAACTGATCGCCGCAGGTCAGGGGCCCACCGTGAATCTGTTCCGGGCCCCCGGCGACAATGACGGCTACGCCCGGGGGACTTGGTCGGCCGCGGGGCTCGATCGCCTCGAGCACGAGCTTGTCGATCTCCGCGTTGAGCGGACCCCGCGGCCGCGGGTCACGACGGCGATCCGCTCGACCGGAGCCGGCGGGTTCTTCTGCGAGACCTCGACGACCTACACCTATCTCGGCGACGACACGCTGCTGGTCGACAGCGTGATCATGCCGTCGCGGGAGGCGATGGTGCTGCCGCGGGTCGGGCTGCGAATGGTGCTCGAGCCGTCCCTCTCGCAGGTCGAGTGGCAGGGCCGCGGCCCCTGGGAGAACTACGTCGACCGCAAGACCGGCAGCCCCCTGGGCCGCCATTCGCTGGCCGTCAAGGATTTCTTCGAGCCCTACGTGAAGCCGCAGTTCATGGGCAACCGCGAAGACACCAGCTGGCTGGCGGTCACGGGGCAGGCCGGCGGGCTGCTTGTCTGGCAGCCGACCGGCGGCACCTTTGGCTTTTCGGCTCTGCCGCTGACCGACGAGCAACTGGCGGCGGCCCGGCATCCGACGGCATTGGAAACGACCGAGGCCACGGTGCTCACACTCGACGCCGCCCAGACCGGGGTTGGCGGCGGCTCCTGCGGCCCCGCGACCCTCGAGGAATACCGTGTGAAGGGAACGCCGCGGCGGCTGACCGTGGCCCTTAGGCCGTTGTCGCCGGGCGAGGATCCGGCCGCGGCCCGGACGGGCGTTCGGCTTGGTGGCGTGGCGATTCCGAAGCGTGGCCCCGACGCCGTCGTGCGGGCGGAGGGGGCCGCTGCGGCGACGCTCGACGGACAGGCCGTGTCGCTACCGGCGAAGGTGGTCGAGGGCCTCGTCAGCGTGGTCCCAGCGGCGACGGCCAACGAGGTTGCCGGCACGCCGGTGTTCAAGAGCTTCGCCTATCAGGTCGATCGCAGCGGCTGGACGGCAGCGGCCTCCAGCGAGGAGCCTGGCGAGGGATTTGCCAGGCACGCCGTCGACGGCGATCCGGCCACGTTCTGGCACACCCGGTGGCAGGGGGCCAGTCCCCAGCCACCGCACAGTTTTACGATCGACCTTGGCCGCCGGGCGACGATCACGGGCCTGAGTTACTTGCCGCGAACGGACAACGTCAACGGCCGGATCAAGGGCTACCGGATCGAGGCTTCGCTCGACGGCGAGACCTGGCGGCCGCTCAGCGAAGGAACCTGGCCCGACCGGCCAAACCTTCACGAGGTGTCGTTTGCCGAACCGGTCGAGGCCAGCCGCGTGCGGTTGATCGCCGAGAGCAGTCACCACGGGCCCTGGGCGACCGCCGCCGAGATCACGCCGCTGGTGGCACGGGAGGCGAAACCGAATCCCTGATCCGGTCTGGCGGCCGGACGCCGCGGGCCCCGCTTGCGAGACGCCACAGAGTGGCGATATTCAGCGGCGTGAGCGGAGCGACCTATTCCAGCGCTGGCGTCGATCTGGTGGCCTATCGCGAGGCGATGGCCCGCCTGCCGGCCCACATGCGGCGGACGCACTGCCCGCGGGTCCTGGGCCGCGAGGGCTCGTTTGCGGCCCTCTTCCAGCTCGATCTGGCGGGGCTCTTTTCCCGCGGCTACACCGACCCGCTGCTCGTCTCCTGCACCGACGGCGTCGGCACCAAGCTCAAGCTCGCCGTGCTGGCCGGCCGGCACGACACCGTCGGCATCGACCTGGTGGCGATGAGCGTCAATGACCTGCTCTGCACGGGCGGCGAGCCGCTCTTCTTTCTCGACTACGTGGGCATGGCCAAGGACGATCCGCCGCTGCTCGAGCAGATCGTCAAGGGGATC
Source organism: Planctomycetota bacterium (assembly GCA_027592945.1). Lineage (GTDB taxonomy): Bacteria > Planctomycetota > Planctomycetia > Pirellulales > UBA1268 > QWPN01. The sequence continues at coordinate 782 of JAQCJP010000058.1, read as the reverse complement.
GCCGATGCCTGCGTGGAGAGCGAGTGTGCCCTGGTGGGCGGCGAAACGGCGATCCTGCCCGACATGTATCAGCCCGGCGAGTACGACCTGGCCGGCTTTTGCGTGGGCGTGGTCGAGCGAAAGCGGCTGATCGACGGGTCGGCGATCGAGCCGGGCGACATCGCGATCGGGATCGCCTCGAGCGGTGTCCACTCCAACGGCTTCAGCCTCGTCCGCAAGGCGGTCTTCGAGATGGGCGGGCTGACGATCGACGAGGCTCCGGCCGACCTCGGCGGCCGCACCGTCGGCGAGACCCTCCTCGAGCCGACCAGGCTCTATGCCAGGGCCGTCAAGCAGGTGCTCGCCCACTATCGCGTCAAGCATGTCGTTCACGGGATCGCCCACATCACCGGGGGCGGAATCGCCGAGAACCTCGCCCGGGTCGTGCCCGAGGGCGTGCAGGTGGTGATCGAGCGGGGCAGCTGGGAGGTGCCGGCGGTCTTTCCCTGGATTCAGTCGCTCGGGAATGTGGCCGACGCCGAAATGGAGCGGGTCTTCAACATGGGGATCGGGATGGTGCTCGTCGTCTCCCCGCACTTCGCCGACAGCATCCGCCACCAGCTTGCCGACCTCGGTCATTCCTGCTGGGCGATCGGCACCGTCCGCGAGGCTGCCGCGGAATCTGAGCGGGTCGTGCTGGGCTGAGGGGGACCGAGAAGGGGAGGTGGCCCGGCAAACGGGGACAGGCACCTCGCTTCGCTCGGAGCCGGTCCCCGTATCGGAGCCAGTTCCCAAAGGATAGC
>JAQCJP010000311.1 GCA_027592945.1 Planctomycetota bacterium | reverse complement strand
GGCCGCCGACACGCCCGCGGCCAGCCTGCGAGGGTGAGGATCGGGGAGGGTGAGCGGGGCGGCGGCAGAATGGGCAGGCTGCAAGCCTGCCCGCACGATGGTGACCGCATTCACGGCACGCGGTGAGGCGGAGATTCCACGGTCGATGATCATCCCCGCCGCTATGACGCTGCCAAAACCTGCGCGGCCAGCGGCAGCAGCTGCTTCTTGCGGCTGACGACGTTCTTGAGCTCGTAGAGCCCGCGGTCGAGCCGGGGATAGTTGATCTCTTCCCACGCCTCCGACTCTCGCGACAGGAGCAAGACCGAGCCGTTGCTGACGACGTCGGTCACGAGCAGCGCCGAGAAGTCGAGCCCGTGCCGGCTCGCAAACTCTTCGAGGGCCGCCCGCAGATCCTCCTTCCGCTCCCAGAAGAGGTCAAAGCCCGTCTCTTCAATCTGCGAGATTGAAAATCGCACGCCGTGTTCGGTGAACTCCTTGCAGTCTTCGCGGATCACCTCCGCCGGCGTCTTCGATCGCAGCGCTGAGCCGACCTCGAAAAACTCACGGGCGTAGGCCGGCAGATTCTCCCCGCACCGCGGCTCAAGCCAAGCGAGGATGTCGCGGTCGATGTCGGTCGTCGTTGGCGACTTGAGGTGGAGCGTGTCGGAGATGATTCCCGAGGCCATGCAAAGTGCCACCGCCGGATCGGGCTCGAGGCCCGCTCCGCGAAACTGCCGGGCCACCAGCGTGCAGGTCGAGCCAACCGGCTCGTTGACAAACCGAATCGGCTGCGTGCTCTTGAGGCCGCCCCCGAGTCGGTGATGATCGAGCACCTCCACGATCTCGGCCTCGTCGGCCCCGGCCACCGCCTGAGCGAGTTCGTTGTGGTCCACGAGGACTAGCTGCGGCCGCGGCGGGTTGAGCACATTGCTCTTGAAGGCCAGACCCACCAGAACGCCATCGTCTTCCACCACCGGGAAGATCGGCTGGCTCGATCGCTCCACCGTGCCGCGAACCTCTGCGACGGTCGCCTTGGCCGGCAGCGTGAGCACGTCGGTCTCGACCACTGGGTCGATGAACTGCGAGCTCTTCAGCCGCAGTGTTGTGTTGACCGTGTCGAAGGGGCTCAAGATCACCGATACCTCACGGGCCCGGGCCAGCTCGATCAGCCCCTTGGAGAGCTGGAAACCACCAGTCACGACCACCGCCCGCACGCCGTGTTCGATCGCCGGCAGTTGGATCGTGGGCCGATCGCCGCAGACCACCACCAGCCGCCGAGCCGGATAGGCCTCCATCCGCTCGGTAAAGCCCTCGGCGCTCATCGCCCCGACCATCACGAGCAACTCGTCCCGCTGCACCGGCTCGAGGACGTGCTGAAAGGAACCGCCGAGCACGTCACACATCGTCTGGAGGCTGGTTTCGACGGTGCGGGCCAGCCGGGCGTCGGACGCGTCCCGGAAGAAAAGGTCCATCAGATGGAGGACCGAGAGCACGCCGAAGACCCGCTGGTGGGGGTCGACCACGGGAATGGCCCGCAGATCGCCCTCCTTCATCCGCTGATAGGCGTCGTGAAACGAATCGCCGAGGCTGGCCGTGACGACGTCGCGGCGACAGACGTCCTCCATCTGCGGCCGGACGTCCATCACGATCCGCGGCGGTGCTAGCCCGGCCCGCTTGAGGACAAACTCCGTCCGCTGATTCGGCGGCCCGCAGCAGGCGGCCACCGCATCGGGGCGGCCCGTCTGCCGGAGATACTCCGCATAGGCTATCGCCGAGCAGATCGCGTCGGTGTCGGGATTGCGGTGCCCGAAGACGAGCAGGCTCATGGGTTGCCGCTCATGCCTCGCCGGGGGCCTGGTACCAGCAGGCGAGCGTCGGATCCCAGGCTTGGATTTCTGACGGCTCGAAGTAGATGCCGATCTCCCGCTCGGCCGACTCAGACGAGTCGGAGGCGTGGACGAGGTTCATCTGCTTGCTCGAGGAATAGTCGCCTCGAATGGTGCCGGCCGTGGCCTTGAGGCCGCTGGTCGCTCCGAGCATATCGCGGACGACACGGATCACCTCGGGCCCCTCGAACACACAGGCGACGACAGGCGAGGCGGTAATGAACTCCTCGAGCCCGGGATAGAACGGCTTCTCGACGTGCTCGGCGTAGTGTTGCTTGGCCACCGCCGGCGTGATCCGCAGCATCTTCATCGCCACCAGTCGCAGCCCCTTCTCCTCGAACCTCGTCAGGATCCGGCCCACGAGGCCCCGCTCGAGGCAGTCGGGCTTGAACATCACGAACGTCTTTTCACTGGCCATGGCGGGCGAGGGTCTCCGGGGGCGGGATGGTTGACAGGGCTGACGCGGAGTCTATCAGACGTCGGCTGCAAACCATCCCGGTAGCGGGGAGGAGATCCGCCTTGAAGGGAAACGGCCCGATCTCTACCGTCCCCGGCACATCCGCCAGCCGCCGCCTCAGTCGGAGTCGCTCGATGCCCCTCCGCGTCGCCCTGATCCGCCGCCCCCAGCGTCCCGGGCTTTCCCCGCGACCGGTTCGTCGCCGCCTCGCGCTGGCGGTCATCACGCTGGCAGCCGGGCTGGCCCGGGCCGAGCCGCCCCCTGCCGCGGGCACGGCCACTGTCGAGCCGGAGGTCGTGGCGGAGTTCACTCGGCGGGTTCAGCCGCTGGTGCTCAACCGCTGTGCTGCCGGCGCCTGCCACGGCAGCCCGACCAGCCCCTCGCCCCGTTTCATCCGTCGCGACCCCCGCGGCGGCATCGATCGCCGCGTCACCCTCGCCAACCTGCAGGAGTTCCTCGCCGCTGCCGGTCCTGAGCGGGAGGCCACCGCCCTGGTCGCGATGCTTGCGGTGGGCCATCCGGCC
>JAQCJP010000310.1 GCA_027592945.1 Planctomycetota bacterium | reverse complement strand
CGAGGGAGCGGCCGTCACGCTGCCCGGCGACGCCGCGGCGGTCGTTGGAACGGTTACCTCCGGGAGTTTCTGCCCGACGCTCGGGACGGCCGCGGCAATGGCGCTCGTTGATCGCGAGGCCGCCGCTACCGGCACGCGACTCGACCTCCTGATCCGCGACACGCCCGTTGCCGCCGAGGTGACCCCCCTGCCCTTCTATAAGCGGCCGGCCCCGCAGCCCTGAGCCGATTTCGGTATTCTGCTTTTTTCATAGGACAACCTCCGGCGGCGGGTCGCCCGCCCGCCTCAACCTCTGGAGCCCGCCATGGCCGCCGAGCCGAGATTCGCCAAATCGCACGAATGGATTCGCCTCGAGGATGACGGCCTCGGCACGGTCGGAATCTCGGCCTATGCCGTCGAGGCGCTGACCGACCTGGTCTTCATGCAGCTGCCCGACGTGGGCCGGCAGGTGAAGGCGGGCGAGTCGATCGGCGAGATCGAGAGCGTCAAGGCGGTCAGCGACTTCTACGCGCCGGTCTCCGGTGAGATCGTCGAGGTCAACGCGACGCTGCCCGACGACCTCGAGCAGCTCGGCAAAGATCCCTACGGCAGCGGCTGGCTGGTGAAGATCCGCCCGGCCGACCCGGCCGAACTCGAAGCGCTGCTCGACCAGCCAGCCTATGAGGCGCTCGTGCAGAGCGAGCAGCACTGACCGGCCGACCGCCAGCCAGCCTGACCGACAGCCCGCCCGACCGCCTGATCGCCTGGTGGGATCCCCCGGCCAGCGGTCCGGAGAACATGGCGGCCGATGAGCTGCTCGCAGCCGAGGCCGCGACGCGGGGCCGGCCGCTGGTGCGGTTCTACAACTGGTCGGAGCCGACCCTCTCGCTGGGCGGGTTTCAGCGGCTGGCGGATGCCCGGGCGACTTCGGGCGTCGGAGGGCTGGCTCTCGTCCGCCGGCCGAGCGGGGGCGGAGCGATTCTTCACGGAAGCGATTTGACCTATGCCGTGGCGGTGCCGCGGGAGCATCCCTGGGGAGCCTCGGCCCAACTGCTCTACGACACCTTCCACGCAGCGCTGGTGAGGCTGCTGCGGGAGCGTGGCCTTGCGGCCGCCCAGCATCCCGGCCGCGAGTCGGCCGCCGCCGACCAGGAGCGGCTCCTCTGCTTCGATCGCCGGGCCCGCGGTGACGTCGTGATCCCCGCTGAGACCGCCGACGGCCACAAGATCCTCGGCAGCGCCCAGCGGCGGCTTCGCGGGGCGGTGGTACAGCATGGCAGCCTGCTGCTTCGCTCGCCCGGCCCGGGCCTGGCGGCTCACCATGCCGGTCTTGATCAGCTGGCGGCGGCCGCCGGCACATGGGAGCCACGGCAGTTGGCCACGGCCTGGTTGGAGGCAGTTGCCGGCAGCGAGGAATCAACGGGGGTGGTCTCGGGCTATGTGTTTGAGTCCGGTTCGTTCCTGACCGCCCGCCGCGACCGCCTTGAGGCGGCCGCGGCCAGGTTTGCGTCGCCGGTCTGGCTGGGACGCCGCTGACGGATGTGGGGTTCTGCCTGGCCCGTGGTTTCCGACGGGGCCGAGGTTTTTGGTACAACGCTGGAACCGGCGATCACCATCGGCAGGCCGGATTCAGACGCCTTCCCTCCCGCTTCCGCACGCCCCCCCTTCCCACGCCATGGTTACGAAGCTCATCGTCGCCTCCGGCAAGAGCGCCGGCAGAAGCATCTCCATCAAGCGGAACAAACTGCTGATCGGGCGGGCGGAAGAGTGTGACGTGCGGCCGCTCAGTGAAGAGGTCAGCCGCCGCCACTGTTGCGTGATCGTGGGGCCGGCGGACGTCTGGATAGAGGATCTCGGCAGCCGCAACGGCACGCTCGTCAACGGCACGAAGATCACGGAAAAGACCAAGCTTGCCGACGGCGACATGATTCGCGTCGGGTCGCTGGAACTGAAGGTCTCCTGCACCAAGCCGGCCAAGCCCGCGGCCGGTGGTGGCGACGACGTCTCCCACTGGCTGATGGCCGATGATGAGGCCTCGGCCACCTCCGACACGACTCGCTCCCTGCCGGTCGCCAAAGACACCGAGCCCGCGGAAGCCGCCGATGCCGGTGAGAGCTCGTTCGTGGGAGGGATGGACGGGTCGCCGACCGATTCGACTGACTCCGCGGCCGGCGAAAACAGCAACTCTCGGACAGCCAGCACGATCCAGGAACTCAAAGCGGCCCGCGAGAAGCCCGGCACCTTGCCCCAGGGAGCCGGCAAGAAGGCCGACTCGTCCCGCGATGCCGCCGCCGAGGCCTTGAAGAAGTTCTTCGATCGCAAGTAGCGATCAGCCGCCGCCGGGCCGGTTGTGCCGGCCGTGCCGACCCTGCCGCCGGAGCGTCCGGATTTCCCGGTCGATTTTCACGGATCGGCAAGGCTTACCCCATCGGCAGCGGTCATGCTTTCGGCAGTCCTTCACAGGCGGCCGGAGCCGCCACCCCCACTGCCAAGGAGCCACCCGATGCCCGCCACCGCCATCAAGCAGCCCCGCACCGCCCGCCGTTCCAGCCCCGCCGCCCGGGCCGCTGTTCGCCACGGCCGTCGCCGGATGATCGACCCCACGACCTGCGAGCGGGACTACGAGGCCGCGGAACTCGAGTTCATGCAGGCCCTCGATCACTACAAGCGGACCAGCGGCCGGATGTTTCCGACCTGCAGCGAGATCCTCGAGGTCGTCAAGTCGCTCGGCTACCGCCGGGATGCGGTCACGGCGTGACCGTCCCCCCGGCTCGCGCCGGGGCACTTTTCTCGCGTCCACCCGCACAAGGAATACGGGTTCGCGAGGGGTGGGCCCGTGCCAATCGAGCCGGCGTAGAAATCCGAGCGCAGCCAGGA
>JAQCJP010000309.1 GCA_027592945.1 Planctomycetota bacterium | reverse complement strand
TCGAGCGAAGCCCGGAAGGCGAAGCTCGATTACCTCCGAGCGAGCGGAGAGCAGGATGCTCGTAGCGAGCGTCCGGCGAGATGGCACGGGCCACCCCGAGCCTGGGTGAGGTGAAGCCAACCGAGTGGAGAGCAGGATGCTCGTAGCGAGCGTCCGGCGCGATGGCACGGGCCATCCCGAGCCCGCGCGGCCTTCGTGGCGTCGGCTTATACTTGAGGGCTTGTTCGTGAGGTCCTGCCGTTTCGCTGCGGTCAGGCTGGTCGGTCGTTCGTCTCAGGAGAATCGCTGATGTCGCGGCATCGCCAAGCGGCCCTTACGATTGTCTGCCTCGCCATGCTCTGCGGGGCAGCGATGCCAGCTGCCGCCGACCGTCTCGAGGTGCCCGAGGGAGCCCACATCTGCATCATCGGCGGCGGTGTGGCCGACGCCATGCAGCACCACGGCTGGCTCGAGACGCTGCTCCACAGCCGGTTCCCCGAGCAGCAACTCGTGATCCGTAATCTCGGCTACGAGGGGGATGAGATCGACCCGGCCAAGCGGCTCCGGTCGGCCGATTTCGGCACGCCCGACCAGTGGCTCGCGGGCTCCGCGCCGATTCCCCGTCCCGACGACGTGGCCGACAAGAATGCCGTCCGCCAGAACCGCTTCGAGCTGACGGGCACCCGGGCCGATATCGTGCTGGCCTTCTTCGGGGCCAACGAGGCCCATGCCGGCCCGGCCGGCCTCGCGGCCTTCAAGGATCAGGTCGAGGCCTTCATCAAACACACGCTCGCCCAGAAGTACAACGGCCTCTCGCCCCCGGCCCTGGTGATGTTTGCGCCGATCGCCCACGAAGACACCGGGCGGTCCCACTGGCCCGACGGCACGGCCCACAACGACAACCTGAGGCTCTTTACGGCCGCCTTGGAGGAGGTCTGCCAGGCCAACGGCGTTCCGTGCGTCGACCTCTTCACGCCGACGCTCGAGGCCTATCAACGGTCGGCCGAGAACCTCACCGAAGACGGCATCCATCCCAACGAGCGTGGCTGCCGAGAGATCGCCAGGATCTGCGACGAGGGGCTGTTTGGCCGGCATCCCGCCCGCGTCGAAGCATCGCTCGAGCGGCTCCGTCAGGCGGTGCTCGACAAGAACTTCTATTGGTTCAACCGCTATCGCGTCACTGACGGCTATTCGACCTACGGCGGCCGGGCCTGGCTGAAGTTCGTGGGCGGGCAGACCAACTACGAGGTCGGTCAGCGGGAACTCGAATACCTCGACGTCAAGACGGCCAATCGGGATCGGCGGATCTGGGCGACCGCCGCCACGCTGGCCGACCCCGCCGCGGCCCTGCCGCCGGTTGACGACGTCGGCCTGCCGGAACTGATCTCCGTCACGACGAATCGTCCCGGGCCGCTGGAGGGAGGCAGGCATTCCTTTCTCTCCGGTGCCGAGGCGATCGGGAAGATGACCGTTCACCCCAGCATGAAGGTGGAACTGGTCGCCGACGAGAGCCGCTTCCCCGAACTGATCAATCCGGTGCAGATGTCGTTCGACAGCAAGGGCCGGCTCTGGGTGGCCGCCTGGCCAACCTATCCGCATTGGCGGCCCGATGAGGCGATGAACGACAAGCTCTTGATCCTCGAAGATGACGATGGCGACGGGCGGACCGACCGGATCACGACCTTCGCCGGCGACCTCCACAATCCGACCGGCTTCGAGTTCTGGGGCAACGGGGTGATCGTCGCGCAGGGGCCGGATGTGCTCTATCTGGAAGACACCGACGGCGACGACGCCTACGACATCAAGCGGCGGATCATTCGAGGCCTCGACACTGCCGACACCCACCATACGGCCAACAGCTTTACGCTCGATCCGTGCGGAACGCTCTATTTCCAGGAGGGCACCTTCCACCACTCGCAGCCCGAGAGCCCCTGGGGGCCGCCGGCCAGGGTGGCCAACGGCGCCGTCTTCTCGTACGAGCCGCGGACCGGCAAGACGGGGCTCTACACGTCCTACGCCTTCGCCAATCCCCACGGCCACGCCTTCAGCCGCTGGGGCGACGACATCGTGGTCGACGGCACCGGGGCCGTGCCCTACTGGGGCAGCGTCTTCTCGACCCGGCTGGAGGGCTTGGAGAAGCACAGCGGCGCCCCGAGCGTCTATGCCCAGCGAACACGGCCCTGCCCCGGCATCGAGATCCTCTCGAGCCCCCGCTTCCCCGCAGCGATGCAGGGCAACCTGCTGGTGGCCAACGTGATCGGGTTTCAGGGGATCCTGCAGTACACCCTCAAGCCGGGCCCGAACGCGTCGGCCGACGCCTTTCCGGTCGCGACGGAAGTCGCGCCGATCATCTCCTCGAGCGACCCCAACTTTCGGCCGGCCGATCTCGAGGTCGGGCCCGACGGGGCCATCTATTTCACCGATTGGCAGAACCCGATCATCGGCCACATGCAGCACAACCTTCGCGATCCCAGCCGCGACCGACAGCACGGCCGCGTCTACCGGGTCGTGATGGAAGGCGCGCCCCCCGCCCCGCCGGTATCGATTGCCGGCCGGCCGGTGGCGGAGTTGGTGGAGTTGCTGGCCGACCCGACCGACCGCGTTCGCTACCGGACGCGGATCGAACTGGCCGGCCGGCCCGAGACCGAGGTGGTGCCGGCCGTGCGGCGGTGGCTGGCGGGTCTCGACGTCGAGTCGGCAGACGCCGAGCATCACCGGCTCGAGGCCCTCTGGATGCTGCGGCACTTCGACCAGGTTGATGTGCCGCTCCTCGAGGCCGTGCTGGCCTCACCCGACTTCCGGGCCCGCGCTGCCGGGATGCGGGTGCTGGCCGGGATCGCCGACCGCGTGCCGGGAGCCCTCGACATGGTGCGGCGGGCGGCCG
>JAQCJP010000308.1 GCA_027592945.1 Planctomycetota bacterium | reverse complement strand
GGTGTGCCCCGCCGGCACGACGCCATCGGCTCGGCGGCTGCCGGCCCGCGGCTTCTCCAACTCGCCGCCTGAGACCGTCGAGATGGTCGTACCCCGCTTGCCGGGCTTCCGGGCCGCGGGCGACTGGCTCGTGCCGGCCAGGAAGTTGTCGATCGTGGCCGATTCGCGAAGGTGGCTGAAGGAGCGAGCCATTTCGATCCGCTGCTTCTTCTCGAAGATGTCGTCGTAGAGCTCGTCGCGAACTTCCTCGAAGGCGACCGCCGCCGGCTCGGTGAAGCCCTCGCAGAGGATCACCATGAACCGGTCGGCCACCTGCACCACGCCCGAGAGTTCCCCGGGCTCGAGGGCAAACACCTCGCGTTCCAGCGTCGGCTGCCCGCCATGCCGCTGGATCGGCGGCACCTCGCCCCGCAGCGAGCGGGTGGTCGGATCGACCGAGTAGGTCTCCGCGAGGGCCCCGACCGCCTCGGGCGTCGGATTCTGGCGGGCCAGCTGCCAGACCTCCTGGGCCCGCCGCTGGTTGTCGAGCACGATGATCCGACACCGTGCCCGGGGGCCGAAGGTGGCGGTGAAGGCCTTGTCGAGGTCCTCCTGGAGCACCGGCACGCCCCCGACGAGCTTCTTGAGGGCGACCGTCGGCCAGACGACATCCTCCATGTAGTGCCGCAGGGGGATCTTCTCCTCGCGGGTCACGCGCTCGAGCCAGGCCTCGACGTCGGGGCTGCCGTCTTCCGTCTTGAAGCCCAGAGAGGCCGCCGCCCGGGCCACCTCGGCATCGAGGTCCGCCTGCACGATCTGCAACTGCTGGCTGCCGAGGGCCTGACCGATCAGCGTGCGGGTGATGAGGATCTCGAGGACTTCCCCGCCATGCCGCTCGAGGGCGACGTCGCGAACCTCCTCGATGCTGATCGTCTCACCATTGACCGTCGCCGCGACGCCGGGCTGCCGCTGCGATCGCTCGGGGTCGTTGAGCACGTTCTCGATCCGGCTGGTTTCCTGGAGCTGCTCGAAGACCTCGTGCGACGCCTTGCGGCTCTTCTGCTCACGGATCTCCGCGGCCAATCCCGGTCGCATCTCGGCCGGATTCACGTCGGCCGCCGGCAGCCGGCCTTCGCACTTGATGACGATGAACTGATCGGCCACCTGGACCACCGGCGAGATCTCACCGGGCTCAAGGGCGAAGGCCGCCCGGTCGAAGGCGGGGTCGCCGGAGTGGAGGCGGATCGGCTGCACCCAGCCATTGGCACTGGCGCTGCCGACATCGACCGAATGCTGGCGGGCCAGCGCACCAAACTCCTCGCTGGCGGTCAGGGCTTTCGATCGCAGCGACTCGGCCTCCTCGCGGGTACGGGTGACGATGATCCGGGCCTTCACGGCCGGGCCGAAGCGGTTCTCGAACAATTTTTGGATCTCGGCTTCGGTCGGCTCGCCGGCGTCGCGGGCCAGTGCCTGCAGCGCAAGCATCGGCCAGACGATGTCGGCGGCATACTGGGTCGCAGAGATCCCCCGCTCCTTCTCGATCAGCTCGAGCCACTTCTCGCGGGGCACCTTGAACCGCTTGGCCATGACCTCGATCTCGGCGTCGACGTCGGCCTGGGTGACCGTGATCCCTGCCTGCCGGCAGGCCTGGGCGATAATCGCCCGATTGACGAGCGTCTCGAGGACGCTCCGGCCATGGCGGGCCAGACACTCGGCAGCAAGCTGGGCGGCGGTGATCTCGGCGCCGTTGACGAGGGCGAGGGGCTCCGCGCCGGTGGCCGGAGCCTCGGGCTTCGCTGCCGCTGATGCCGGCGTGGCGGGCGGCGGAGCAGGCGGCGTGGCATCGGCGGCCGCGCCGCCCTGCCAGAGCCTCCAGGCCAGGGCCACCGCCACGATCAGCGTGGCCCCGAGGATCTCACGTCCGTACCCGTTTCGCTGCGACGAGGCAGTCTGCATGGCAAGCCCTCCTTGTGCCGGGGAAATAGAGAATCCCCCCGTGCCGGGCAAGGCCAGCAAGGCTGGCGAGCCGCGGGCGTCGCTCGCTTGGCTCGCGATGGCCGTCTGTTACGCTACGCGAACCGTCTGGATGCCGGCAGTTTGCCAGCGGGCCGCCTGCCGCGGCCCTGACGGCGCCGCCCCAGCCCAGGTTTCACCCATGACCCAGCCTTCCCAGTCTTCCGCCCTGCGTCCCGAGTGCCTCGTCACGCTCGGGCTGATGCCGCCGGTGACGCTCGAGGACGTGAAGCAGGCCTATCTCGTGCGGGCCCGCGAGGCTCATCCCGACCGGGGCGGCAGCCAGGAGGAGTTTGTCCGGGTGCAGCAGGCCTTCGAGGATGCGACCGAGTTCGTCAAGTTCAAGGCGAGCAAGCTCGAGTGGCTCGCTTCCAAGATCGACGCCTACTCCCAGCAGCAGGAGGTGGTGACCGAGACGATCGAGCGGGGCGGCAGCGTCGAGATGGAGGAAACCGACTGGCTCCGGAAGTCGTTTGGCGACGACTTCGGCCACGTCGCCGACAAGCTCGTCGCGGTGACGCTCAATGGCCCTGTAGCGGACGACGTGTTCTGTATCCTGCTCGGCTTCCGGGCCGACTCGCTCAAGGATCTCGCCCGACTCGATCTCGCCGGTGGCTCGCTCACCGACGAAGGCCTCCTCCAACTGAAAGCAATCAAGAACCTCCGCCGGCTCGATCTGCGGGGCACGAAGGTGACCAGCAAGCTGGCCGGCGACATTCCCGGCTGGTTTGAGCGGCTCGAGTTTCTCGGCCTGCCCAAGGGCACGCTCGGGATGTTCGCCCGCCTGGGAATGCCCCGCCGGGTCACCGTGGAACAGGGCGACGGCTGAGCCGGCCCAACGGTCCGCGGTTCCCCCGGCTCGCGCCGGGGGGCTTA
>JAQCJP010000307.1 GCA_027592945.1 Planctomycetota bacterium | reverse complement strand
CTAGGGGTTCGCGAGGGGTGGACCCGTGCCAATCGAGCCGGCGTTGCTGGCGAGCGAAGGCAGGATGCCGAGAGCGAGCCAGCATCGAGCGAGCGAAGGGCAGGATGCCCGTAGCGAGCGTCCGGCGAGATGGCACGGGCTCACCCCGAAGCCCGCGCGAGGTGAACCCGTAGCGAGCGTCCGGCGAGATGGCACGGGCTCACCCCGAAGCCCGCGCGCGGTTGAACTCAGGCGATGATGCCTTTGACCACGTTGCCGGCGATGCCCGTCAGCCGGACGTCGAGCCCCTGAAACTTGGTCGTCAGCCGGTGGTGGTCGATTCCCAGAAGCGCGAGCATCGTCGCGTGGAGATCGTGGACGTGTACGACGTCCTCGACCGCCCGGTAGCCAAGCTCGTCGGTCGCGCCCCACGTGACGCCCGGCTTGACGCCGCCGCCGGCCAGGAACACGCTGAAGCCGAGGATGTGGTGGTCGCGGCCGGTCCCCTGCCCCATTGGCGTGCGGCCAAACTCGCCGCCCCAGAGCACGAGCGTGTCGTCGAGGAGGCCGCGGCGGGCGAGGTCTTCGATCAGGGCGGCCGAGGGCCTGTCGACGGCGGCAGCGCCCTCCTTCATGCCAGGCTCCAGATTGCCGTGGTGGTCCCAGGCGCGATGATAGAGCTGGATCATCCTCACGCCCCGCTCGGCGAGCCGGCGGGCGAGCAGGCAGTTGGAGGCGAATGAGCCGTCGCCCGGCTCCTTGACGCCGTAGAGGTCGAGCGTCTCCTGGGTCTCGCCGGAGAAGTCGGTCAGTTCCGGCACGCTGGCCTGCATCCGGAAGGCCATCTCGTACTGGGCGATCCGGGTGGCGATCTCGGGGTCGTTCTGCCGCTCAGCGAGCAGCCCGTTGAGCCGCCGCACCTCCTCGACCACCTGCCGCTGGGTGCTCTGGCAGACGCCCGGCGGGCTGCCGATGTAGTGGACGGCATCGCCCTTCGACTGAAACATGATCCCCTGGAAGCGGCTCGGCAGGACGCCGCTCGACCACTGGCGGGCCGAGATCGGCTGCTGGCCGTGGCGGCCGGCCGAGGTGAGCACGATGAAGCCGGGCAGGTTGTCGGTGGCCGAGCCGAGCCCGTAGAGCAGCCAGGAGCCCATGCTCGGGCGGCCCTTGATGATCGAGCCGGTGTTCATGAAGGCATGGGCGGTGTCGTGGTTGATCTGCTCGGTCTGCATCGAGCGGATCACGCAGAGCCGGTCGGCCTGGCCGGCCAGGTGCGGAAACAGGTCGCTGATCTCGATCCCCGCCGCCCCGTGCTTCTTGAAGCCGACGAACGAGCCCCGCCCCTTGAGTTCGGCATTTTGCAGCTGGGCCAACTGCTGGCCCTTGGTGAACGACTCCGGAAAGGGCTTGCCGTCGATCGCCTGGAGTGCCGGCTTCCAGTCGAAGGATTCAAACTGCGAGGGACCGCCGGCCATGCAGAGGAAGATCACCCGCTTGGCCTTGACCGGGAAGTGCGGCTGGCGGAGCGATCCTCGCCAGTCGGCCGGCCGCCGAGGCCGTCGCCTCGCGGCCGAGCATCGCCAGGGCCATGCCGCCGAGGCCGTAGGTGCTCTGGTGCAGAAAACTCCGGCGGGCGATCGCGAGCGGATCGAGCTTCGGAACCATATGAAGGCCTCTAGTATCTGGTGATCACTTCCTGCGTGTTGAGAACCACGCGGGCCAGCTGGGTCCAGGCGGCGTGCTCCACCGGATCGAGAGCCGGCCGGGCGGCGAGGCCGACGGCGAGCAGGCTTTCGGCATCGGCCGGGGCGGCCGCGAAGGCCTCCCGCTGGCCGACGACGAAACTTTCGAGCGTCGCCGCCTCTTCCGGCCGCGGCTCGCGGTTGAGGGCCAGCCGGTAGGCCAGCCGGATCCGGCCGGCATCATCGCCGGCCTCGTCGTCCTCGAGCAACCGCTCCGCCAGGGCCCGGGCCGCCTCCACGAAGGCCGGGTCGTTGAGGAGTGTCAGGGCCTGCTGGGGCGTGTTGCTCACGACGCGGGCCGCGGCACACTCGTCGCGGGCGGGCGCGTCGAAGTTGGCGAGCATCGGATGGAGGAAGGTCCGCTGCCAGTGCACGTAGACGCCCCGCCGCCACTGCCGCTGATCGGCGTCGGCGACGTACTTCCGATTGGGAAACTGGAGGGCAGCGTAGTAGCCGGCCGGCTGGTAGGGCTTCACGCTCGGCCCGCCGATCTCGGCGAGGTTCAAGAGCCCGGCGATCGCCAGGGCGTTGTCGCGGACGAACTCCGCCTCCAGCCGCCGCGGATTCTGCGAGGCGAGCAGCCGGTTGGCGGGATCGATAGCCAGAGCCGCCGGGTCGAGCGAACTCGACTGGCGGTAGGTCCGGCTCGTGACGATCAGCCGGACGATGTGCTTGATGTCCCAGCCCGACTCGCGAAACTCGCAGGCCAGCCAGTCGAGCAGCTCGGGATGGCTGGGCAGCTCGCCCTGAGACCCGAGATCATCGACCGCGATGCTCAAGGCCCGCCCGAAGAACATCGCCCAGAGCCGGTTGACGACGGCCCGCGCGGTGATCGGGTTGGCATCCGACATCAGCCAGTTGGCGAGGTCGAGCCGGGTCAGCCGGCGGTCCGGCGTGCTCTCGATCCGGCCGGGCAGGAAGGAGGGCGTCGCCGGCAGGACGACCGGCCCGGTCTCGTCCTGCCAATCGCCGCGGGGCAGCACGCGGATGGGCAGCGGATCGGCGACGGCCTCGGTCACGAGGGTCCAGGCCCGGCCGCCGAAGAGGGCGGCCAGCTCGGTGCCGAAGCCGCGGGCCCGCTCGTAGACGTCATGGTCGTGGGCCGTGGAGAGCAGGAAGAGCTCCGCCACGCGGGCCGTCCGGTCCGGTGAACGGGCCGAAGCGGCGGTTGAGAGAGCC
>JAQCJP010000057.1 GCA_027592945.1 Planctomycetota bacterium | reverse complement strand
GCAACAATCCCGCGCTCGATCTCTTCAATGGCGACGTCGGGATCGTGGTGCCGGGGAGTGAGGAGGGCCTGCGAGACGTTGCGTTTCCGCAGGCGGAGGGCCCGCCCCGCCGCGTCTCGGTCTCGCAGTTGGAAGACATCGACACGGTCCATGCCCTCACGATCCACAAGAGTCAGGGCTCGGAATACGACCATGTGGTGGTGGTGCTGCCGGAGCGGGCCAGCCGGCTGCTCACGAAGGAGCTGCTCTACACGGCCGTGACCCGTGCCGCCGAGAAGGTGACGGTGATCGGCTCCCGTGAGGTGATCGCTGCCGCCATCAACACCCCCATCCGCCGTGCCACCGGCCTTGCCGAGCGACTGTGATACCGTGGAAGCGTCAGGGCATGATTGCCGGAGTCCTTGCCTGGAGTGTCCACGGCGCCATTCACAAACCTGTTTTTGCAACGCATGATCACCTTCATTCACACTGCCGACTGGCAACTGGGCAAGCCGTTTTCCCGGGTAGCCGATGAAGAAAAGCGAACGGCCCTGCGAAGCGAGCGAATCGCCGCCGTCCGTCGAATCGGCGATATTGCTCGCGCAGCCAATGCAGGATTCGTCGTCGTCGCAGGCGACCTCTTCGACTCCACGCAGCCGACCAAGTCGACGATTTCGGCCGCCTGTGATGCGATCGCGTCTCTTGGCGTGCCCGTGTACGTCATTCCCGGCAACCACGACCATGCCGGGCCCGGCAGCGTCTGGGAGCAGCCATTTTTCGTGAGTGAGAGGCGCGACCGCGCCCCAAACCTCCACATCCTGCTCGAAGCCAAGCCGGTCGAGAGCGACGCTTCCATCCTCCTCCCCTGCCCGCTTCATCGGCGGCAAAGCATGGAGGATCCCACGGCCTGGATCCGCGACCTCGATGCCGCGACCTTCGACGATCGCCCCCGCATCGTCATCGCTCATGGCAGCACGGTAAGCTTCGCCCAGGAGAGTGACGAGGAAGATGGAGGCCGTCAGCCAAACCTGATCGAGCTTGCCAAGCTGCCGCTGGCCGCGATCGATTATGTCGCGCTCGGCGACTGGCATGGGTTTGTGCAGGCCGGTGACAAGGCCTGGTATTCCGGAAGCCATGAGATTGACCGCTTTCCGAAGACCGGGCAGACCCCGGGGCACGTGGCCGTGGTGCGGGCCAGCCGCGGTGCCCCGCCCGCGGTGGAGGCACACGCGACTGGTCGCACCCGCTGGCTCACCCATGCGGAGACGTTTGCCACCGACACGGGCCCAGAGTCTCTCAAGGAAACGCTCAACCATCTCGTGGGCAATACAGACCGCAGCCTCACGCTTCTCAAGTTGTCGCTCGGCGGCAGCCTCGGTCTTGCCGGACATGCGACGCTCGAACAAATCGTGCAAAGCTGGGCTGCTGGCCTGCTCGATCTGCAGCTCGACCGCGATGTGGCGGTTGCCCCCTCACGCGAAGAAATCGAGGCGCTGACACAGAGGGCTGGCGATCCGCTGATCTCCTCTGTGGCCCGCGAGTTACGGGAGCAGATCGATCGCGGCGGTGCGGACGCCGCCCTTGCCGGCACCGCGATCGCCCTGCTCCACGAATTTGTCCATGCCGGAGGCACCCGATGAGACTGCTCTTGGTCACTGTCAAAAACTTTCGGATGCACGAGGATCTCACGGTCGAGTTTGATCGGATCCGCACGCTCGTGGCCGGCCCGAACGAGTCGGGCAAAAGCACGCTGCTCGAGGCGATCAAGCGGGTGCTCTTCCATCCACATCGCTCAAAGACCGGCCTCGAGGAGATCAAACCCAAGGCTGGCGGTGGCCCGCCGGAGGTCACCCTCCGGTTCGAACGCTGCGGCCGCACCTTCACGATCCGCAAGGTCTTCAAGAAAGCCCAGGCAACGGCTGAACTGATCGATGAGACCACCGGCGAACGATTCAGCGGCGACGAGGCCGAAGCGCAGCTCCGGTCGCTCCTTGCTTTGCGGGAAGGCACACTGAGCCAGGCAGTGTACGGCTGGTCTCACCTCTGGGCTTTGCAAGGCGAAGCTACCGACAACCCGACCGGGAAAGACTCGCTCACCCCGGCGGAGGCGAACCGCCTCAACGCCCGCCTGCAAAGCTTGACCGGCACGACACTGACCGAATCAAATGTCGACAGCGTCACCTATCAGCGGATCACCGACGAATACAAAGACTCATACACTTCGAAGGGCGTCAAGGCCGGTTCACCGCTGGCAGCGGCAGCTGCCGAACTCATCGCCGCACAAGCCGCCGCGGCCACGGCGGCCAACGATCTGGCAGAGCTGGAGACCGCCGCCGACACGGTCATCCGGGAGGAAGATGCAATCCGCTCACTCCGGCAGACGAGCGCCATAGCCCAGCAGCATCTGGCCACAACCCTCGCCTCGCTGACCACCATCGAGCAGCTTGAAGAGACACTGCGGCGCGAAAAGGGTGAGCTGGAGACCGCGGAGGAGGCCTACCAGCAGCTCCACAAAGGCGATCGTGAAATTGCCGATGTATCTGAGTCGCTCAAAGCACTGCGTCAGGGTTTTGCCTCGCAGAACGAAGAGATTGCCAACCTCCGCTCCCATGAACAGCGCATGCAGAATGAAGTAACGAGTGCCCCAAACGTCACGAGCCGTGCGTTTGCTGCGCGGGAGGCAGCTGCCACCACCCGCGATCTTCTCTCGACGCTTGCCAGGCTGTTTGACCTCGAAACGCAACGCGTTGATCTCGAAACGAAACAAGCCGCGATCGAACGGGTCTCCCACAAACTCACCGCGATCGAAAAATCACTTCGGGAGCTGCCGGAAGTTGATCGCAGCACCATCTCCGAGCTTGAGGACCTTGACCGACAGCGGCAGATGGGCATCGCAAAACTCGAGGCGATCGCCACGCGGCTGGAGGTGACCTGTGCCGACGTGGCCGTGCTGATCGAAGGGGAGCAGCTCACCGACGGCACCTCCCGAACGCTTGCCGATGCAGCCGACCTGCGGATCGGAGAGGGCACTACGATTCGCATCATACCCGGTGGGGGGCAGTCGCTCGCCGCGTTGCGGGTCGAGATCGCGGATCTTGAATCCCGTCTCTCCAGGCGACTCAAGGAACTGGGAGTCGCGAGCATCTCGGCGGCCCGCGAGGATCACGAATCTCGTCTGGCTGCGGACGTTGAATCCTCACGGCTCCAGGAAAAGATTCTTGACCTTGGCGGCAAGCATGTGGCAACCCGGCTCACCGCGGTGAAAGCGGACATTGAAAAAGTGGAAGCCGAGATCACGCGAAAGACCCCCGCAGGATTCGTGCGGCCTACCGACACCACGGCCCTCGAAGCGGCGATTCAGACGGCGGAGGAAGGGCAGCGGCAGGCCGAGCGGAGTGTCGAGCAGGCCAACGCCGCGTATGACGCGGCCGTCGCGGCCGCAAACGCAGCCCGAGTGAATCGGGAAACCGCGGAACAGAAGGCCGTGGAGCAGGCGACTGCAGTCCGCAACCTTGAAATCAAGAAGGCGGCTCTCGAGCGGGCGTATGGGATCAGCCGGGAGGTCGAACTGCGGAGGCTTGCTGGCCTGGTGCAAGTGGCTGCCGATGCCCAGCAAAAGACCACTCGGGCAATCGCGGCACTGTCGCCAGACCTCACACGAAGCGACAAGCAGCGGTTCGAGATGGCGCGGGATCAGCATGAGCGGCAGATCAAAGACGCCGAGCTACGACTGGCCGGCGCGAAGGCGATCGTCGGCAAAACAGGCTCCGTCGATCTGCATGGGGTGAAGGCGGCGGCTGATGCGCGGCTTGCCATCGCCACTCGGCGACACGCCGAGGTTCTCCGCCGGGCTGAGGCGGTCCGTCGGCTCCGCGATCTCTTCGATACTCGGCGGCAGCACGTTGCCGAACTCGTGGCAACGCCGTTGCGGATGAAGGTGGCGGAATACCTCGAAGCCCTCTACGGCCCCGGCTGTCGCTTCTCGATCACGAAGACGGGCGACGGCTTCACCGATCTGCAGGTGGCGCGGCCATCGCTCGGCGGGCTCGACTTCGAGTTTGAAAACCTCAGCGGTGGCACGCGGGAGCAGGTGGCCGCCGCCTGCCGCCTGGCAATGGCGGAATTGCTCGCAGGCGAGGCCATTGAAGGCGGCTCCGGCGGGGATGCCTGCCTGCCGGTGGTGTTCGACGATGCGTTTGTCAATTCGGATCCTGATCGCCTCACGGCGGTTCACCGGGTGCTTGAACTCGGTGCCCGGCGGGGCCTGCAGATCATCGTGCTCTCATGCGACCCGCATGAATACGCCTTTTTTCCCGCAAAACGAGTCGACATGCCGCAACCAGCATGGGGTTCATCGTTGAACGAGGGCGACGCCCGCCCCGTTGCTTGAAAGCCCCCGTGACCCGGAACGTCATGAGCCCCGAGATCGAAGAGCCGTCGTGCACACCGGCTTATCGACGGTGTGACTCTGGCCACCGGGCAAACTGTCTCCCCGGCCACGGCCCTGCCGTCCGGCACCGACCATGCAGCCGCTGGCCCTCGAAAATCATTGCCGTTTCGGCTCCCCGCCCCGCCCCGCGTGGTGGCTCGCGACCGGCCCTGCCGCTTGCCTCGACCGCGGCGGCAGGCCTACCGTTCCCGGCCCTCGGGAAGGTCGGCCCACGTTGGGTGCGGCCTGTTTCTCCCCCGAGGCTCTCGAGAGGTTCCACGATGATCGGCAAGAAGACCCTGCTGCGTTGTTTCGTTGGAACGCTCACCTGCGTGGCCGTGGTCGTGTCTGGCTGGGATGCCGAAGCGGGACACAGACGGCGATGTCGGAGAGCGTGTTGCTGCCCCACCACCTGCTGCGTGCCGGTGTGTGATCCCTGCTGCGTGACGACCTGTGCCCCGGCGTGCGATCCCTGCTGCACCACCACGTGCAGCAACGGCTGCTGCACGACCAGCTGCAGCAACGGGGCCTGCACGACGACCTACGTGAACGGCTGCTGCTACAACAGCTGCTGCTACACCACGGTGAGTGCGCCGGTGATCTGCTGCGTGGCCGACGCCGCATCTTCGCCAAACACCGCGGAGGTCGCGAGCAAGAGCAGCCCGCCCGCCACGAAGGCCGCCAAGGCGGTGCCGGTGTCGACCGGATCGGCGGCTGTCGGTCGCTGATCACGACCGCCAAAAGCTGTGGGTGAAGACCTCCCGCTCGGAACAAATTCCGCGCGGGATTTTTGTGCGCCGTGTCATACGCCGTGGTCACCCACCTGTCGCCAGCCGCAGCCCCACCCGGCAGCCCTGCTGAAACTGGCCGATGTCGAGCCGCTCCTCCACCGAATGGCCGGCCACCTGACCAGCCCCCAGCGTGGCGGTGGGGATGCCATGAAAGTTCATCCAGTTGGCATCGAGGGCGCTTTGGGTGGTGAGCAGTTCCGGCTCCATGCCGAGCGACCGGATCGCTGCCGCGGCCACCGCAACGCACGGCTCATCATCGGCGAGTCGAAACGCCTCGTATTCGATGTCGCTGACCACCGCGGCGGAGCCCCGCCGCCCCTTGTGATTGCGGAGCGACCGGGCCGCCCGCCCACACGCCCGCTCCACCTCCCGGGCAATCCGGTCGAGAAACTGCCGGTCGTCACTGCGGCATTCACCGGTGAGCCGCACGAGGTCGGTCACCACGTTGGTTGCCTCACCACCGCTGATGATGCCGAGGTTGCACGTGCCCGTGTGGCGGCCACGCACGATCTCACCATGCCAGCCGCCGGTGACAAGGTCGTGAATCGCCAGGCCCGCCATCGCGATCGCGCTCACGCCCCGCTCCGGCGCCCCGCCGGCATGGCTGGCGATGCCGCGGAGCGTGATGTCGAGCGTGCGGCCTCCCGTGGCGGCCCGCGTAATCCGCTGCGGACCGCGGCCGTCCCAGTTCCAGGCCAGCTGCGGCCCCCCGAGCTTCTTGACGTCAACAAACCGCGTGCCGAAGAGCCCGAGCTCCTCCTGCACCGAAAACAGGAGCGTGAGCGGCGGGTGCGGCAGCTTTCGCTCAAGGATTTCCCGCGCCGCCGTGAGCACGACCGCCACGCCAGACCGGTTGTCGGCCCCGAGGCCACTCGCCGGGTTTACGGAGACGATGTCGTCGCCCCGTCGCACGGGCCGGCAGCCGACACAGATCGGCACCGTGTCGAGATGCGCCATCAGGAGCCGCCGCGGCCCCCGCACCGTGCCCGGCAGCTTCACGATCAGGTTGCCCGTCTCGCCACCGGCCGGCGACCGCTCATGCGCCCTGTCGGTCGTGATCGCCGCTGCCGGCACACCGGCCCGCCGCAAGGTTTCCCGCACGAAGTCGGCCACCGCCGCCTCGCGGCAGCTCGGCCCGGGAATCTGCATCAGCGCGACGACCAGATCGAGGGCCCTGTCGAGATCGGGCTCCGGCGGGGCCAACGCCTCGATAGCCCGTGTTCGCTTCGTTATCGCCATCACGTCCTCTCGATCACGAGGCTCCCGCGCGGACCTCGGCGGCCGCGAGCATCGTCGCGGCATGAATATCGACAATCGACTCGAGATCGGTGCAGTAGCCGCCGCCGCAGACGATCGCGGTCGGCACCCCGGCCCGTCGCGCCGCATCGAGTATGAGCCGATCACGGTTAAGCAGCCCTTGCTTGGTGAGCCGGAGCCGGCCGAGCCGATCGCCCTCGTAGGGATCGGCCCCGGCAATGTAGAGCACGAGATCTGCCGCGGCCCGCGCGAATGATTCCTCGACCGCCGCTGCCAGCCGCTCGAGGTATTCCTCGTCGCCCGTGCCATCCTCGAGCGGCACATCAAGCGATCCGGGATGTTTTCGCAGCGGGAAGTTGCGGGCACCGTGGATCGACATCGTGAAGACTGTTTCGTCGGCGGCAAAGATCTCGGCCGTGCCGTTGCCCTGATGCACGTCGCAATCAAGTACGAGCACCCGACGGACCGCACCGCGGGCCTGCATCTCGCGGGCTGCCACGGCAACGTCATTGAACACGCAGTAGCCCTCTCCCCAGGTGGTGCCGGCATGGTGGGTGCCGCCGGCGAGGCTTGCCGCCACGCCATCTTCGAGAGCCGCCGCCGCCGCATCGATCGCCGCGCCCGTACTGCGGAGCGATCGCTCCACCAGCTGCGGGCTCCAGGGGAATCCGATCCGCCGGACCTCATCACGTGAGAGGGTGCCGGCCATCACGCGGCCCACGTAGTCGCGGCAATGGACCCGCAGCAGTTCGTCATCCGTGGCGGCATGCGGCTCGATGAATTCAAGCGGCGCTCCCGCCGCGGCATGCCGCTGGAGCCGCTGCCGCAGAAGCGTGTATTTATCGATCGGAAAACTGTGGCCGGCCGGCAGGGGCAGCCGAAACCGGTCGCAGGGAAAGAGTCGCATCGCTCACGAGTCTACCGCTGCTGCGTCCCCGCGCAGCAGATGCTGCGCTCGCAGGCAGCCGAGGGGCAAAAAGGGGACGGGAGTCGATTCCCGGCTGCGGAAGGCGGCATGGCCTCGGCCAGCTTATAGGCTGAGTTGCTTCGCAGAATCGTCTCTCGTCCCCGATTTCCTTTCGACTGGCACGCCACGTGCTTTTCCGTTTCAACGCGAACGCATCTCGGTGTCTTCGGACGCCGCTCGAAAGGAGGTGCCGTTAATCCAGACATTCTCACAAGCCAGTCAGATTCGAAAATCACAACGACACGCCTTCCTGTCGGAAGGTCGCTGAAACGCCGAGGGCCCGGTGTAGCTTCGCTGCATCGGGCCTTCAACGTTTGGGGGAGCGAAATAGGGACGGGAGACGATTCTGCGAAGCACCTCAGCCGGTAAACCGGCTGAGGCCGTGCCGCCTTCGGCGGCCGGGAATCGCCTCCCGTCCCCATTTCCCCGCGTCTGCCCTTGCAGAGCCAGCCCCCAGAGGCGACCTTCAATCGTTCATGGACTGGATTTTCGTCGACTGGATGCAGCAGCACTGGCAGGCCGCGCTCACCGCCACGGTCGCGGTGATCACACTCGCGCTGTTGCTTTCCGGGCGACGGGCCCCCGACATGGCGATGATGGGGGCGGTGATCGTGCTGCTCTTTGCCGGCGTGCTGACGCCGACGGAGGCCCTCAGCGGCATGAGCAACCAGGGCATGATCACCGTCGCGGCCCTCTTCGTGGTGGCCGCGGCCGTGGAGCGAACCGGCGCCCTCCAGACGATCATCGACCGCCTGCTTGGCCGGCCGCGGTCGCTGCCCGCCGCCCAGATCCGCACGATGATTGGGCCGGGAATCCTCTCCGCCTTCATGAACAACACGCCCGTGGTCGCCCTCATGGTGCCGGCGCTCCGCGGCTGGGCCCGCAAGCACAGCCTGAGCATCTCCAAGCTCCTGATGCCGATGAACTGCGCCGTCGTGCTCGGCGGCCTCTGCACACTGATCGGTACGAGCACCAACGTCGTCGTCAGCGGGCTGATGGCGGAGCGAACTGGCACGCCCCTCGGCATGTTCGAGATCACCTGGCTCGGGCTGCCGCTGTTCCTGATCGGCATCATCTACCTCATTGTGGCCAGCAAGGCGCTGCTCAAGGACCGCCGTCCAGCGATGAGCGCCAGTGACGACCCCCGGCAGTATTCGCTGGAGATGCTCGTGGAGCCGGGGAGCCCGCTGATCGGGCAATCCATCGAGCAGGCCGGTCTCCGCGGGCTCCACGGCCTCTTTCTGATGGAGATCGACCGCGATGGCCACGTGATGGCGGCCGTCGCGCCGTCGGAGCGGCTTGAAGCGGGTGACCGGCTGGTCTTCGTGGGCGTCGTCGACTCCGTGCTCGAACTGCAGAAGATCCGCGGCCTGCGGCCGGCAACCGACCAGGTGTTCAAGCTCAATGATCCGCGGAGCGAGCGGGTACTGGTGGAGGCGGTGGTGTCACAGAGCTGCCCGCTGGTGGGCCGTACGATCAGGGAGGGCCGCTTTCGCTCCACCTACGACGCCGTGGTGATCGCCGTGGCCCGCGATGGCGAACGGCTGCGGATGAAGATCGGTGACATCGAGCTCGAGCCGGGCGACACGCTGCTGCTCGAGGCCAGCCCGCGGTTTCTCGATCGGCAGCGGTCGAGCCGCCACTTTTATCTCGTCAGCCAGGTCGCCGACTTCACCCCACCGCGACACGACCGCGCCTGGATCGCGCTCACCGTGCTGGCCGCGATGGTGCTCGCCGTGACGATGGGCCTGGTGCCGATGGTTGCCGCGGCGCTGGCCGCCGCCGCTACCGTGCTGGCCACCAGTTGCATCTCGGCGACCGACGCCCGCCGCGCCGTCGAATGGGAAGCCCTGCTCCTCATTGCGGCCAGCTTCGGGCTCGCGCGGGCGATGGAAAACACCGGGCTCGATGAGCTGATCGCCCAGTCGGCGATAGGCGCCGCCGGCGACAGCCCGCTGCTCGTGCTGGCAACTGTCTATTTCATCACGATGCTTGCCACCGAACTGATGAGCAACAACGCCGCCGCGGTGCTGATGTTTCCGATCGCCTGGCAGACGGCGGCCGATCTCGGCGTCAATCCGATGCCCTTCGCGATGGCGGTGACCGTGGCGGCCAGCTGTGGCTTCGCCACGCCGATGGGCTACCAGACCAACCTCATGATCTATGGACCCGGCGGCTACAAGTTCACCGACTACACCCGCTTCGGCGGGCCACTCAACCTGATCGTGATGGTGGTCACGGTCCTCCTGGCCCCGCTGATCTGGCCGTTTTCCCGCTGAAGCCGTACGACCGGCACAACCGGCCCGGCGCACCCCCGAAAACCGGGGCCGGCAACTTTTAATACGATCGGAACGAACGTACCCTCACCTTCATGAGCGACATCCTCTTCCATTACTACCGAGTCAATCCGACAACGTGGTTCTACCTGGCGTCGCTCCTCTCGATCGCGCTGTTCTTCAAGTTCAATCGCGTGCTGAGCATGCGCAACCTCGATCTCATTGGCCTGATCCTGCTCGCCCCCGGCCTCCTCGCCGTGGAGTATGGCGGCTACAAGGCCAACACGGCCGCCCAGCAGCTCGGCTTCGTCTGGATCTTCGCCGTCACCGGCCTGTTCCTGCTCCGGATGCTCTTTGATTCGCTGATGGTCCGTCGCCCGATGCTGGAGCCCAATCTCTCGGTCGGCGGGCTCACCTTTCTCGGCATCTCGCTGCTGGTGTTCCTCTTGGCCAACGTGATCACGACCCGGCCGCAACGCGACGACCTCGCCGCCGCCGCCACGGCCACCAAACTCGAGGCCGGCGAGGGCCATGTCGATGCTGACCAGCTCGCCCGCCTCGGCCCCGGCTACCCACTCCTCTTCCTGCTGCCGCAGATCTCGACACAGCGGATCTTCGCGCCGGAGGGCGCAGCCGCGGGGGCCGAAACCGCCGCCAGCAGTCGCCGAGCCGTTCACGAAACGACAGCCCGGATCATGGCCATCCTGTCGCAGTTGGCAATCGTCAGCGGCATGGTGCTGATCGGCTGGTGGCACTTCGACAATATCCGACTCGGCATCGCCGCAGCCGTGCTCTACCTGCTGCTCCCCTACACCGCGATCATGACCGGCCGCGTCGATCATGTCCTACCCGGCGCGCTCATCACCTGGGCCGTGGTCGCCTATCGACGCCCCTTCACCGCAGGCTGCCTGATCGGCCTGGCGATCGGCACGATCTACTATCCGGTCTTCCTGCTGCCGCTGTGGTGTGCCTTCTACTGGGAGCGGGGCATCCGCCGCTTTGCCCTCGGCGTGGTCGCGGCACTGTTGGTGCTCGTGGTGGCACTGTGGTTCACGTCGCCCGATGGTGGTGTATTTCTCGATCAGCTGCGGCAGATGTTCGGCTGGATCTTCCCCAACGACGTATCGCTCGAGGGCTTCTGGGCCCTGCCGGGCAACGACGCCGTGTTTCGCCTGCCGGTGCTGGCCGCCTTCATCGCGATGATGGCGACGCTGGCGATCTGGCCGTCGCCAAAGAATCTCGGCACGCTGATGAGCTGCACCGCAGCCGTGCTCTTGGGCAGCCAATTCTGGAAGGCCCACGATGGCGGCCTCTTCATGGCCTGGTTTCTGCCGATGCTGCTGCTGGTGATCTTCCGGCCGAATCTCGAGAACCGTGTCGCCCTGCTCGTGCTCGACGCCAACTGGTTCCCCCGCCGCCGCCCCCCGGTCGATCAGGCCGCGTGATCCTCAATCACGTCTCAGATCGATGCTCGCCGGGGCCCGCTGGCGGGCGAGCCAGGCTCGCCAGGCCGCGAGATCCCAGCCGAAGTTTTCTCCGGTGAGGGTCACGAGCGCCGCGAGCACCTGCTCGTTTTTCATCGGCACCGCCACCTGCTTGCGGCTGCTCCCCATCGACAGGCCGGCACCGCCGCTCGGCGTAAACGTGGCCGTGGTCGATCCCTCAGGCGGCCCGTCGCCCACCGTGACGACATGCCGTGTCTCGAGCACCCGCACCAGCTGTGGCACCACCGTCGCCACTCCCAGCCGGCCGAGCGCCGCGGCGGCCCGATTGATCCGGGCGTTGTCGGAGCCGGCGAGCGCTGCGGCAAGGGCATTGGCCGCAGCCTGCGGGTCGCGCTTTGCCAGCCGGTCGGTTGCATCGATCCGCGTCTCAGGATCGGGATGATCGACCGCCGCCGCGACGAGAGCCGCCCGGGCCGCCGGCGTGCCGATTCGAAAGAGCGACTCTATATAGAGGAGCCGCACGCGGCGGAGCGGATCGCTCGCCAGCGCCGCCGTGACCGCAGGCACGGCATGCGGGTCGGTGATCTCCGCCAGCTCTTCCGCCGCGGCGGCCGCGTCACCGGTCGCCAGCTCCTGCCGCAGCCGCTCGAGCTTTTTATTCCACTGCTTCTGGGCGAGGTTGGTTTTTTCGTTGCGGTCGAGGATCTCAATCTCCTGAGCCGTCCGCCAGCCGCCGCTATGCCGCTGGTAGCCGAGGCTCGCCATCCATTCCTGATGGGTCTGCCGCGACTGGCCAGGCGGAGTCTCCTCGGCCACGGCCATGGCCGCAACAGCCGCCGTGAAGAACGCTCCATAGATGCTCACGGTGATCGATCGGGCCATTTGCATGTCTCCATCATCGTCATAAACCCCCATCGTCATAAACCCCGGGCCGCACCCTGGAGAATGCCAACATAGGTGGAAAACAGCCGAAAAATGAGCAGCACGACGACAGCCGCCACCCCCAGCCACACCACCGCCCCCGCCCCGCCGGCCGCCGCCGCAAAGCCACGGGCCGCAGCATCGTCGCAATCGTCAGCTAATCGATCGAGCGTTTCCGCGGTGGTGCCGGTGAGTTCCCCGACACCGACGGCCTCGAGCAGGCGGCGCGGAAAGAGCGCGGTCTCCCGCAACATCTCGGTGAGCGAGAGCCCGCTCCGCAGGCGACCCGCCGCCGCCGCCGGATCAATTGCCAGCCCCGGCGCCACGGCCGATGTGAGCGCAAGCATCCGCTGCACATCGAGGCCGATGCCGCTGGCCAGCGACGCGGCCCGACACCAGGCAGCAAGCTCCGCATCAGCTGCTGCCTTGCCAATCACCGGCAGTCGGGAAGCGATATGTCGCACGACACCCCGCCGCCGCCAGCTTGCGACCGCCATACCCCACGCAAGCCAGCCGGCCAGAGCGACGCCGGCAACGCTCACGAGAAACATAACCACACCCTTCACGCCCCGCAGGCCGAGGCCAAGCATGTCGAAGGATTCACCGGCCACGAGGATCAAGACGCAGACAGCCGCCACTGCTACCAGCGCCTGCACCGCCGGCTTGATCAGCGATCGCTTCAGATCCCGCGCGACATGAGCCGACCGCCGGCACTGGGCCGCCAGCTCCCGACAGACATCGGGCTCACAACCAGCCTGCTCTCCGGCCGCGAGCATCCCCCGGACAACAGCGGGAAAGGTGTCGCCCGCCGCGGCAAGTGAGTCGGCCAGCGTGGCCCCGCCGGCGAGCCCACGGGCCACTGCATCGATCGCCGGCCGCCACCGGGGCGGCGCGTGCGCCGCCTCATTGGCCCAGGCCCGCCGCATGTCGATGCCGGCCGCCGTCGCAATCGCGATCCGGCCAAGCAATTCTGCAAGCACCCCATCCGGCATTCGTCGCCAACGCATAAGAAACAGTTTAGACCGCATTCCCGATCGCTCCAGCGACACGTTGGCGGCCTGAGAAACGGAGGCTCGGGGGTCGGCGAACGCTCGAGGAGCCTTGGGCGTATCCTCGCCCGGCGACAAGACTTTTGCCGCCCCCGAGCCGGCGCCTCACATTTCGGGTTGCAACATGGCAGCCGCTCACTTTTCCTGCGGGCATCTGGTACAAGAACGCCAACCATGAAACCCGCTGCCCCCCCAGCGACAAACAACGAGTGGCCCACCGTGGCGGTGGTCGGCGTCGGCCTGATCGGCGGATCGATCGGCCTGGCCCTGCAGGCCCGCCGGCTCGCCGGGCGGGTGATCGGCGTGGGGCGTTCGGCCGCGTCGCTTGCTGCCGCCCGCAAGGCAAAGGTCGTCACCGACACCACGCTCGATCTCGACGTGGCTGCGGCGGAGGCCGATCTCGTCGTGGTGGCCACCGATGTGGGCTCGATCGCCACGCTCCTCGATCAGATCGATGCCGCTGTGCGGCCGGGCACGCTGATCACCGACGCCGGCAGCACGAAGGCCTCGATCGTGGCCGCCTGGGAGAAACGCCGCCGCCGTCGCCGCGGTCGCTTTGTCGGCGGCCATCCGATCGCCGGCAGCCACAAGAGCGGCCCCGCGGCCGCCGATGCCGCGCTCTTCGAAGGCCGCGTGACAATCGTGACGCCTGCCCGTGGCACCCCCGCCGCCGATGCCGAGGCGATCGGTGGCTTCTGGGCGGCGGTCGGCTCAACGGTGTTCATGATGAGCCCGCAGGAGCATGACAAGCTGCTCGCCGCCACCAGCCATGCACCCCATCTGATGGCCGCCGCGATCGCGCTGGCGACGCCCGCCGCCGCCCGTCAGTTCACGGCCGGTGGCTGGAGGGATACCACGCGGATCGCCGCCGGTGACCCCGAACTGTGGGCCGACATCCTGCTCGACAACGCCGCCCCCGCGGCGAAGGCGCTCGCCCGGATTGCGACCGGGGCCGAAAAAATGCTCGCCGCCATCGAGTCGGGGGACCGCCGTCGGCTGATGACATTGCTGACCCGCGCCAAGGAGGAACGTGATGCTGTGGGAGGTTAATGTTCACCATAAGGATGCCAGTGGCGACCACACCGCCCGCGCGGTCGTGGCGGGTGCCGCAGCGGTCGGCGTCGACGCATGCAGGCAGGCCGCCACGGCCACGGGCTGGCTGATCGAGGGGGAGCTTTCCCGAGCCGATGTCGAACAGCTCGCCGCCACGCTGCTCACCGACCCGGTCACCGAATCGTTCACCGTGGCCGAGGTGGGAGATGCGGCGGCCGCGACCGGCCACGACCATCTCCCCACCGTGCTGCACGTGCTCCCGCGGACCGGCGTGACCGATCCGGCCGCCCTCACGGCCCACCAGTCGCTCGCCCTCCTCGGGCTCCGCCCCACCGCCGTGCGAAGCGTGAAGAAATACTGGCTCCCCGCGCTTGATGAGGCCGCCACGCAGCGGCTTGCCTGGAAGCTGCTGGCCAGCGAAGCGATCCACGACGTGGTCGTCGGGCCGCTCACGATCACCACCCTCTGCGGCGGCCGCACCTGGACGTTCACGCAGGAATCAATTTCCCTCGAGGGTCTCGACGATGCGGCACTGGCCCAGCTGAGCCGCGACCGCTGCCTCGCCCTGACGGCCGCCGAGTTGCACGCTGTCCGCGATCACTTCCGCAGCCTGGGCCGTGACCCGTTCGAGATCGAACTGGAAACGATCGCCCAGACCTGGAGCGAGCATTGCTGCCACAAAACCCTCGGCAGCCCCGTCGATCACATCCGCCCCGACGGCACCACCCGCTACGACAACCTGCTCAAGGAGACGGTCTTCGCCGCCACGCAGAAGGTGCGGGAGCAGCTCGGGCCGCGCGACTGGTGCGTGAGCGTGTTTCGTGACAACTCGGGCGTGGTGCGGTTTGATGGTGATCACGACATCTGCGTGAAGGTGGAGACCCACAACCATCCCTCGGCGATCGAGCCCTACGGTGGCGCGGCCACGGGCCTCGGCGGCGTGATCCGCGACGTGCTCGGCACGGGCCTGGCGGCCAAGCCGATCGCCAACCTCGACGTCTTTTGCGTGGGCCCGTCGGACCTCTCTGCCGACGATCTGCCGCCGGGCGTCATCCACCCGCGACGGCTCCTCGAGGGCGTGGTGGCGGGCGTTCGTGACTACGGCAATCGTATGGGCATCCCCACGATCGCCGGCGGCGTGTTTTACGATCCCGGCTACCTCTGCAACCCGCTGGTCTTCTGCGGCACGGTCGGCGTGATGCCCCGCAACGCGGCCGACGCCGCGGTGCAGCGGGGCGATCTTGTCGTGGTGGCCGGCGGCCGCACCGGCCGCGACGGCATCCACGGCGCCACCTTCTCGAGCATCGAGCTCTCGAGCGAGAGCGAGGCCGAGTCGGGCGGGGCGGTGCAGATCGGTCATGCAATCAACGAAAAGACGCTCTGCGACTTCGTGCTGGCCGCCGCCGAGCAGCGGCTCTTCCATGCGATCACCGACTGCGGTGCCGGCGGCCTCTCGAGCGCCGTCGGTGAGATGGGAGCCACGCTCGGCGCCGAGGTCGATCTCGATCGGGTGCCGCTCAAGTATGAGGGGCTCTCGGCCACCGAGGTCTGGATCTCCGAGGCCCAGGAGCGGATGGTGCTTGCCGTGCCGCCGGGCAAGTGGGAGAAGCTTGTCGCGGTGGCCGCCGCCGAAGGCGTCGAGGCGACGGCGATCGGCACGTTTACCGGCGCGGGCCGGCTCGTGCTCAAGTGGCAGGGAAACATCGCGGGCGATCTCGATTGTCACTTCCTCCACGAGGGCCGGCCACGGCAGCGGCTGATCTCGCGATACACGCCGCCGCCGCGGGAGGCGACGGTCTGGCCCGACACGCTGCCGTCACTCGAACAGTGCCTGCTCGACATGCTGGCGGCACCTGACGTGGCCAGCAAGGAATGGATCATCCGGCAATACGACCACGAGGTGCAGGGGGCGAGCGCGGTGAAGCCGTTGCTCGGGCCCGGCGAGGGCCCGGCCGATGGCACCGTGGTCCGCGGCGTGCTCGGCCACGACCGTGGCATCGTACTCGGCGTGGGCCTACGGCATCGCATCGGCCCCCGCGATCCCTACCAGATGGCCGCCGGCGGAATCGTGGAGGCGATCGCCAACGTGGTGGCCGCCGGCGCCGACCCCGACAAGATCGCGCTGCTCGACAACTTCTGCTGGGGTGACACGCGGCGCGAGGCCTCGCTCGGCACACTCGTGGAGGCCTGCCGCGGCTGCCACGACATGGCGGTGGCCTTCGCCGCGCCCTTCGTGAGCGGCAAAGACAGCCTCAACAATGTCTTCTCGTATACCGACGCCGCCGGCACCCACCATGAGCTTTCGATTCCCCCCACGCTGCTGGCCACGGCGATGGGGCAGGTCGATGACATCCACCGTGCGGTCACCCCCGATCTCAAAGCAGCCGGCAATCGGCTGGCAATCGTCGGCGTGTCGCGGGATGACCTGGCCGGCTCGCAGATCGAACTCCTCTGCGGGCTCATCGGTGGCAGTGTGCCGCAGGTCGATCCCGATGCCTGCCGCCGCGTCTGGTTGGCCGTGGCCGCTGCAATTCGCTCGCGGTGCATCGTCTCCTGCCATGACGTCTCCGATGGCGGTGTGGCGGCGGCCGTGGCGGAGATGGCGATCGGCGGCAACTGCGGCGGGCGGCTCGATCTGGCCGCGATCCCCGCCGAGGTCACCACCACCGGCGTCGCCCGCGACATCGCGCTGGCCTTCACCGAGACACCGGGCCGCTTCGTCTGCGAAGTGCCGGCCGCGGCGGCCGAACGATTTGAGGCTTTTCTCGACGGCCTGCCGTGGGCCTGGGTCGGCGAAGTGCTTGCCGAGCCGGTGCTCACGATCACAGGCACGGCCGGCGAAAGCATTCGCCTCCCCGTCGCCGACCTGTCACAGGCCTGGCGGCGGATTGCTTCCACCCACTCATAACCCTCTTCACACCGATGCTCGCACCCCGCGCCCTGATTCTTCGTGCCCCCGGCACCAACTGCGACTACGAAACGGCCCATGCCTTCGAGCGGGCCGGGGCGATCGCCCGCCGCATGCATGTCCACGCCCTTGCCGACAAGCCGGCGTTGGCCGACGACTTTCAGATCCTTTGCATCCCCGGCGGCTTTTCCTATGGCGATGACATCGCCAGCGGCCGCATCTTCGCCCTGGAGCTGAAGCTGCGGCTCGGCGACACGCTGCTCAAGTTTCGCGACAAGGGGGGCCTGATGCTCGGCATCTGCAACGGCTTCCAGGTGCTCCTGCAGACGGGGCTCCTGCTCGGTGATGTGGCGACGCTCGCCCACAATACCTCCGGCCGATTCATCGATCGCTGGGTGCACCTGCGGGCGACGCCGGGCAAGTGTGTCTTCCTGCAGGGGATCGACCGCTGCGAGCTTCCCGTGGCGCACGCCGAGGGACGGTTTGTGACCCGCTCTCCGGAAGACTTCGCCGCGCTCGATGCGGCCGGCCAACTCGTGCTTCGCTACGGCCCCGATGCCTCGGGCGTATCGACCAATCCCAACGGCTCGATGGGCGACGTGGCCGGCGTCTGCGACCCGACCGGCCGCATCTTCGGCCTCATGCCGCACCCCGAGCGATTCATCGATGCGACACAGCATCCCAGCTGGAACGGCCGCCTCGACCCCACCGCCGCCGGCGCCGGCCTGACGATCTTCACCAACGCCGTCAA
>JAQCJP010000056.1 GCA_027592945.1 Planctomycetota bacterium | reverse complement strand
CCCCCGGCGCGAGCCGGGGGGACGGCGGGCCGTTGGGTGAGACCGGCCGGAGGCGGTGCGGTTGCCAGTAACATGACCGGCTGGCCGTCACGTCATCCGGTCTTCCGGAACATCCCCCGGCTTCTTCCCTTTCCCTGCAAGGCACCCGAGTAGCATGAGCTTCAGGCATCTTGGTTTTGCGCTCCTGGCACTGCTCAGTCTTCCCATCGCCGCGCGAGCGGAGCGCGATGCGGCGACCATCGAGAACGAGTTCCTGACCGTGGCCCTCAAAGACGGCCGGGTCAGTCTCTCTTCCAAGGTCCTGAAGCGGTTGGTAGTCCCAGCACTCGACCTGCCGGCAAAGCTGGAAGGGTCTGCCATCCGATCGTGTCGGGATCCGATCTGGGGCGATGGCCAGGAACTGCTGCTGACGCATGTCACCGGCTGGGCAACCTCGATCCGGCTATTTGCCGAGCATCCCTTTGCCCACCTCCACACGACCGCGGGCAATCGCACCGACAAGCCGGCCTTGATGAACCAGGCGCCGCTGTTCTCATACGATGTCGATCTGGGTATCCCCATCGAGCAGATCCGCACGCTGGGCACCGGCGGCTTGGGAGGGATGCAAGCGGAGGGATCGTATTCCTGGTCAGTGGTGGCCGATCCGAGTTCACGGCACGGAGTCGTCGCCGGCTGTCTGACCCACGAAACGGGCGTCGGCGCATTTTTCCCACGGCGGCTCCCGGGGCAGGAGCGGGGCCGCGTGTCGATCCGCAGCGACTTCGGACAGTTCCGGGTGATGCCCGGCAAGCCGCGGCCGATCGACACCGTGGTGCTTGGTGCTTTTGCCGACGCTCGCCGCGGGCTCGAGGCGTATGCCGACGCCGTCGCACGGCACTATCAGATCGAACTGAAGCCCACGCCGGGTGTCTACTGCACGTGGTATCACAGCCGCGGCTCGGACGAAGCGAACCTCGCGGCAAACACGGCGTTCGCGGCAGAGCATCTCAAACCGTTCGGCCTGACGGTGATGCAGATCGATGACGAATGGCAAGCGATTCTTCCGCGGGATTTCCAGCACGAGGGCGAGATCCAGACGACCGGCCCGATCAAGGTCTTCGTCGATGCCAACACGAACTATCCCCGCGGGATGGCGGCTGCGGCGGAGAACATCACCACCCACGGCATGGTCGCGGGAATCTGGTTCATGCCGTTCGCGGGAAACTTTCAGAACCCCTATTTCGATCACAAGGTCTTCGCCTCGAATCCTGACGGCACGCCGTTTCACGATCGACGCTGGTCGGGAACCTGCCTGGACCTGTCACATCCCAAGGCCCAGGCGCTGGTGGCGGAGACGGTCCGGCGGATTCATGGCTGGGGCTACCGCTATTTCAAGCTCGACGGGTTGCATACCGGAGCGCCCAGCAAGAACATCTATGTGAACACCGGGTACCAGGAAGGCAGCTTTGCCGACAGCCGCCTGCACGACCCAGACAGCACGCATCTGGCGGCGTATCGGCGGGGCCTGCA
Organism: Planctomycetota bacterium; assembly: GCA_027592945.1. Lineage (GTDB taxonomy): Bacteria > Planctomycetota > Planctomycetia > Pirellulales > UBA1268 > QWPN01. Next base: position 16,384 of record JAQCJP010000056.1, on the reverse strand, counting down.
GATTGTGCGGGCCAATGCGGCTGACACGTTCATCCTCGGCTGCAACGTCTCGCAGAACATGTACTCGATGGGGCCTGCCTTTGGCCTGGTCGATGCGATGCGGATCGGCCCCGACAACGGCAACGCGGCAACGGGCAACTGGCGGCAGGTCGTGACGGGCGCCTGGCACGGCACGAATCTGTACTTCCTCAACGGCCGCGTCTGGCACAACGACCCCGACCCAGTCTACGTACGGCCGTCGATTCCACTGGAGAGCGCACGCTGGATGTGTTCCTGGCTGGCGGTCGCGGGCGGAATGCACTCATCGAGCATCCAGTACGCCGAGTTGCCGGCGGAGCGACTCGACCTCTTGAAACGTTGCCTGCCGAGTCACAATCGGCCGGCCCGTCCGGTCGATCTGCTCGAAACGAATGAGCCGCGGATCTGGTTGACGGGCAATCAGCGGCTGAGCGTGATTGGGCTGTTCAACTGGCAGGACGAGGCCGAGGAGGAAATCGTTTATGAGATGGGCAGACTCGGCCTGGACCCCGACGTCCGCTACGCGGCATTCGATTATTGGCGGGAGCAGTTTGTCGAGCCATTCTCCGGCACGCTCCAGCAGACGCTGCCGGGCGGAACATGCCGCGTCCTGGCGGTGCGGCCGGTTGCCGACCATCCGCAAGTCCTCAGCACCTCGCGGCATATCACCCAGGGGCTGATCGACGTGGTTGCGGAAACATGGGATTCGACCACGCGGACCCTGTCCGGCCGGAGCCTTGTCGTGGCCGGAGACCCCTACGAAATCCGGATCGCCCTGCCCGCTACAGGAACCTGGAAGATCTCCCAGGCAACACTCGACGGCAAGGCAGTCGAACCGGGTACGGCGAAACACCTGGGGGTCCGCGTGCGATTTCAACCGGAACGGACCGACCTGGTTGACTGGCAGATCCGCTTCTAGGACCTGATGCCTGCGCATCGAAAGGTCGTGCCCGGCACTCAGCCCGCCACCGGAGGCGGTGGCGACTCTCATGCCACGCCCGAATCACCACTGGATATCATCAGTCCATGCATCCGTGGCTCTCGCGACTGCTGCTGATCCTGCTTGTCCTCGGCGGCCGGGCCGTGCTTGCCCTCGAAGGCGTGCCGGGGCCAGACGGGCTGGTCGTCTCGGCGTCCCGGCCGGCATCGGAGGTCGGCGGGGCGGTGCTTGCCGCCGGAGGCAATGCCGTCGACGCGGCCGTCGCCACCGGCTTCGCCTTGGCGGTCACCTACCCGGCCGCCGGCAACATTGGCGGCGGCGGCTTCATGATCGTCCGGCTTCCCGACGGTTCGGCCACCAGTTTCGATTTCCGCGAGACCGCCCCGGCCGCCGCCCGGCCCGACATGTTTCTCGATGACCGGGGCGAAATTGATCCCGACCGCATTGAGGCCGGCTACCTCGCCGTCGGCGTCCCCGGCACGGTGCGGGGGCTCGCCCTTGCCCACGCCCGCCTGGGTCGGCTCCCCTGGCGTGATCTCGTGGAACCCGCAGCCCGGTTGGCCCGCGATGGCTTCCCGATCTCGCCAACCCTCGCAGCGGCCCTCAACCGGGAGCTGGCTGGCCCGATGCAGCCCTTTCCTGGCTCCCTGACTGCCTATGGCAAGCCGGACGGCTTGCCCTGGCTGGCGGGCGACCAGCTCGTGCTTGCCGACCTGGCCGCCACGCTCGAGGCGATCGCCGCCGACGGTTCCGATGCCTTCTACACCGGCCGGATCGCCGGCCTCCTCGCTGAGGCGATGGCCGCCCACGGTGGGCTGATCACGCTAGCCGACCTGGCTGGCTACGCCGCCCGGGAACGGCCGCCGGTCCGCGGCCGCTTTCTCGGCCATGAGGTGATCTCGATGGGGCCGCCGAGTTCCGGAGGCACCGCCCTACTGCAGATGCTCGGCATGTTCGAGGCCCTCGGCCTCGAACGGCTGGCAGCCGACTCGGGCGAGGCGATCCATCTGACCACGGAAATCCGCAGGCGGGCCTACCTCGACCGGGCAAAATTTCTCGGCGACCCGGACTTCGTCACCATGCCCGGCGACCAGCTGCTCTCACGGCCGTATCTCAAGCACCTGGCAGCAGGGATCGACCGGGAACGGGCCACCGACTCCCGGCAGCTTGCCGGCGACCTGGTCGGGCCACCCTGCGACGAATCCGACGAGACGACTCACTATTCCATCGTCGACGCGGCGGGGATGGCCGTCGCCACGACGGTCACGCTCGAGGGATCCTACGGCAGCCATGTCGTCGCCCCGGGCACCGGCTTCCTGCTCAACAACGAGATGGGCGACTTCAACCGGAAGCCGGGCCAGACGACTCTCAGCGGTGAGATTGGAACGCTCCCCAATCAGATCGCCCCGGCCAAGCGGATGCTCAGTTCGATGACGCCGACGATCGTCACCAAGGACGGCCGGGTCGTGCTGGTGACCGGCTCCCCGGGCGGACGCACCATCATCAACACGGTCTTCGACGTGATTACCGGGGTCGTGGCCCGCGGGCTCGACGGCAGCGCCGCCGTCGCTGCCCCCCGCTTTCACCACCAGTGGCTCCCTGATCGGCTGATCGTCGAACGCGGTGGCCTGGCCCCCGATGTTCGGCGGCAACTCGAGGCCCTCGGCCACGCGGTGATTGAACGGGGCTCCCAGGGGGCAGCCCACTCGATCTGGCTCGACCCGCAGACAGGCACGCCGCTTGGCATCGCCGACCAGCGCGGGCCCGACGCGGCCGCGGCGGCCGCCCCGCTGCCGGCGGTCATCGGAGAATCTTCCCAGTGACTGCAGCTGGCTGGCATCTCGCGGGCCGCTCGGCCGCCGAGACATGGGCGCTCGTGGCGACTGAACTGTCGGCTGCCGTCCGATCGGGGCGACATCCATTCCACGTGTTCACGATCGCCACGCTGGGCCTCGACGGCTCACCCCGGAGCCGGACGGTCGTGCTCCGCGGCTTCGACGGAGCCGCTCGCGAGATTCACTTCCACACCGACGCCCGCAGCCCCAAGGCGGCGGAGCTCGCCCGCGACGGCAGGGTGGCCCTCCACTGGTACGATCCGACCGGCCGCCTCCAGATTCGGATCACCGCCCTGGCCACGCTCCATCACGAGGATTCGATCGCACGACAGGCCTGGGAGGCCGCGGCTCCTATGAGCCGTGGCTGCTACACGAGCCCCGCGGCCCCCGGCACGCCGCTGCCGGAAGTGCCGCCCGCCCCGCCACCGGCCGGCCCCGACAGTACCCGCGGCCGGGCCTGCTTCGCCGTGGTCTGCTGCCGATTTGATGCGGTGGAACTGCTCGCCTTGCATGCCACGGGCCACGAACGCCTGCGGCTCGACCTCGGCGGAGACGTACCGACGGCTACGATCCTCGCTCCCTAGCCGACCGTCAGGCGTTCCGTTTCCCTGCTCAGGTAGCCTCGGGCTCTTCGGCCGACCCTGCAGCCACCGGCTCGGCGGTCACCACGCCGGTGAAGCTGAGTTGCTTCTTGCCGGCGACCTCCTTGCAGTCGACCCGGATCGTGTCCTTGCCGGCGAACTCGCCCCTCAGGAGCTCCTCGCTGACCGGATCCTCGATGTAGTTTTCGAGGGCCCGCCGCAGCGGCCGGGCGCCGAAATCGGTGTCGGAGCCCTTCTTGATCAGGAACTTCTTCGCCTCGTCGGTGAGCTCGAGGGCCAGGCCCCGATCGGCAAGCCGCTCGCGAACCTTCTCCAACTCGATGTCGATCACCTCCTTGAGGTTGTCGACGGTCAGGTGGTGGAACACGATCACGTCGTCGAGCCGGTTGAGGAACTCTGGCCGGAAGACCTTTTCGATCCGCTCGTTGACCCGGGCCTTCATGCTGTCGTACGAGGAGTCGTCGTCGGGCTTCTGGAACCCGAAGGCGGCCTCGTTCTTGATCGCCTCGGCCCCGGCGTTGGTGGTCATGATCAGGATCGTGTTGCGGAAGTCGACATTCCGACCGAAGGAATCGGTCAGCCGCCCCTCCTCCATCACCTGGAGCAGCATGTTGAAGACGTCGGGATGGGCCTTCTCGATCTCGTCGAGGAGGACGACGGCATAGGGCCGCCGGCGGATCTTCTCCGTCAGCTGCCCCCCCTCCTCGAAGCCGACATAGCCCGGCGGGGCGCCGATCAGCCGGCTGACGTTGTGCTTCTCCATGTATTCGCTCATGTCGATCTGGATCAGCGCGTCGGCATCGCCGAACATGAACTGGGCCAGCGCCTTGGCCAGGAGCGTCTTGCCGACGCCGGTCGGCCCGGCGAACACGAACGAGCCGATCGGCCGCTTCGGATCCTTGAGCCCGGAACGGCTCCGGCGGACCGCCTTGGAGACGCTCTTGATCGCCGTATCCTGGCCGATGACTCGCTTGTGGAGTTCGTCCTCCATGCCCATCAGCCGCTGCTGGTCCTCTGTGCTCATCCGGGTCAGCGGGATGCCGGTCATCTTGGAGACGACCTCGGCGATCACCTCCTCGTCGACCGTGCCGTCGGTCTCGCGGCTCTTGTCCCGCCACTCGCGGGTCATCTGCTGCTTCTTCTTCTTGAGCTTGTCGGCCTGGTCGCGGAGGGCGGCCGCCTTCTCGAAATCCTGGTTGGCAACGGCTTCCTCCTTCTCTTTGTTGAGCCGCTCGACCTCCTCGTCGATCTCCTTGAGATCTGGCGGCTTGGTCATCGCCTTGAGCCGGACCCGGGCCCCCGCCTCGTCGATCACGTCGATCGCCTTGTCGGGCAGGCAGCGGCCGGTGATGTAGCGGCTGGAGAGATCGACGGCCGCCTCGAGCGCGACGTCGGAGATCGTCACCCGATGGTGGCTCTCGTAGCGGTCGCGGAGGCCCTTGAGGATCTCGACCGCCTCTTCCTTGGTGGCCGGCTCCACCATGATCACCTGGAACCGCCGATCGAGGGCCGAATCCTTCTCGATGTACTTGCGGTATTCATCGAGGGTCGTCGCCCCGATGCACTGGATCTCCCCGCGGGCCAGGGCGGGCTTGAGCACGTTGGAGGCGTCAATCGCCCCCTCCGCCCCGCCGGCCCCGACGAGCGTGTGGAGTTCGTCGATGAAGAGGATCGTGTTCTTGGCCCGCCGAACCTCGTTCATCACAGCCTTGATCCGCTCCTCGAACTGGCCACGGTACTTGGTGCCCGCCACCATCATTGCCAGGTCGAGCACGACGATCCGCCGGTCGGCCAGCAGTTCCGGCACGTTGCCGTCGACGACCCGCTGGGCGAAGCCCTCGACGATCGCCGTCTTGCCGACCCCGGCCTCTCCCAGGAGGACGGGATTGTTCTTGGTCCGCCGGCAGAGGATTTGAATGGCCCGCTCGATCTCCTTCTCCCGACCGATTACCGGGTCGAGCTTGCCCTGGCGGGCCAGCTCGGTGAGGTCGCGACCGAAGCTGTCGAGGGCCGGCGTCTTGCTCTTGCCGCTCTTGGGGCTGCCCCCCTCGCCGCCGCCGCCGCCGGCACCAGCCGTGGCCCGGCCGCCCATGCCCGACCGCTCGCTCCCCTCGTCCATCCCGTGGCCGAGCAGGTTCAGCACCTCCTCCCGGACATCCTCGAGCTTGAGGCCGAGATTCATCAGGACCTGGGCGGCCACCCCCTCCTGCTCGCGGAGCAACCCCAGCAGGATGTGCTCGGTGCCGACGTAGTTGTGGTTGAGGTTGCGGGCCTCCTCCATCGAGTACTCGATCACCTTCTTGGCCCGGGGCGTCTGTGGAAGCTTGCCCATCGTCACCATGTCGGGGCCGCTCTGGACGAGCTTCTCGACCTCCATCCGAATCTTGCGGAGGTCGATGTCGAGGTTCTTGAGCACGTTGGCCGCGACCCCGCTGCCCTCCTTGATCAGGCCGAGGAGGACGTGCTCCGTGCCAATGTATTCGTGGTTGAACCGCTGGGCCTCCTGGTTGGCCAGCTGCATCACTTTTCGGGCACGGTCGGTGAAACGCTCGTACATCGATCTTTCCTTCCTGCGAGTCCTGCCGGGAGCCGGACGACCTGCGCCACCTGTCACGATGGCAGGCTGATCCCCTCGGGAATCAGCCATGCAAACCGTAGGCCAATCACCGTCCACATTCTACGGCTCGAGGTCTGCCGCGTCTGTGGGCAGGCGTGCCACCCGAAAAAGAGCCCGTTCTGACGACGTTCAGGCAGCAGCCCGATTCGGACCGGACTCTTTCTCGACGGTGACCTCGGCGGGCGGCTCGTCTGCCAGCGGCAGGGGCACCGGATTGCCGCCGGCGGCCTGCCTGGCCGCCACCACCCGCCGCTGTTCGGCGGCGATTGCCTGCCGCCAGCGGATTCCAGAATCGCTGGCGGCAAGTTTTTCAAGCGCCGTCGCGGCCTCGTCCAGCCGCCCCACCCGTCGCAGCAGCGTGCCGAGCAGCAGCTGCGCTTCACCGTCAGTCGGTGAGGCGTCGAGCACTTCCCGCAGTCTGACTTCCGCCGTCAGCCAGTCACGAGCCAGGTAGGCATCGCGGGCCCGGATGAAGAGCGGGTCGACCTCTGCCGGGGGCGGGCTTGCGAGGGCTGCCGGAAAGGCGGCCAGGGCCGAAACGGTGCTCGCCAGCCAGACAAGACCCGCAGCCGTCCAGCAGCCGATCGTCAGCGGCAACTCGACCAGGCCGGGCCAGATGAAGGTCGTCACGATCGCCACGTCGAGGGTGATGGCGAAGGCCACCGCCAAGACCAGTCCGGCCATGCTGCCCCGCAGCCAGAGCCAGGGCAGGCCGGGCCAGACAAGGGTCAACGAACGAAGGGCGACGAGCATGACACGAACCTGACGAGGGCGGTCCGGGGAGGATAGGGAACCGCCGCAGGCCGGCCAAGACGTCTCTGGCGGCGGCGAGACCTGCTACAACGCAGGCATGCCGTCCCAGCCGACCACGGCCGAGCGTTCCCGCGAGCCCCGCAGCCTGCTGGCGGCAGCCCGGCTCTGCGTGCTCGTCGATGGCGGCGCGGACGCCCGGGACTTTGAAGATCGGGTTGCCGGCCTGGTCTCCGCGGGCGTGCCGCTGCTCCAGATCCGCGACAAGAATCTCCCCGATCGGGTGCTGCTCGGGCGGGTCCGGCAGGCCTTGGCCGTGGTCCAACGGCAGCCGACGCCACGAACCCTGGTCATCGTCAACGACCGGGTCGACGTGGCCGCCGCCGCCGGGGCCGATGGCGCGCATCTCGGGGCGTCGGATCTTCCGGTCACCGCAGCCCGTGCCATCCTCGGTCCGGATCGCCTGATCGGCTGCACGGCCCACGACCTGGCCGAGGCGGACGCCGCCAATGCCGCTGGTGCCGATTACCTGGGGGTCGGGCCCTGTTTCCCGTCGACCACCAAGGCCTTCGCGGTGCAGGCGGATCGGGAGTTTCTGGCTGCGGCGGCCCGTCTGCCGCTGCCGGTGTTCGCCATCGGCGGAATCGTGCCGCAGCGGCTGCCCGAACTGGCCGCACTCGGCATCGACCGCATTGCCGTGGCCGCGGCGGTGACCAAGGCTGCAGACCCCGAGGCTGCGGCCCGGGCATTCATCGACGCGATCGGAACCGTCCAACGGCGTGCCTGACCGGCTGATGACCGGTTCATCAATCGAGGAGCGGATCGGCCACCGGTCGGGAACGCCTACGGTTCACCCTCGCCTTCGAGAGCCTGGCGAAGCGGATCCCAGGCCACCCGGCTCCAGGGCACCGCCTCCTCCAGGGAGGCGGTGAAGGCGGTCGCCAGGTCGCGTTGGCTGGCTGAAGCCGTCTCAGCCGTCTCGATCGCGGTATCGACGGCGACGGCGAGCCGGTCGAGCCAGTCAGGCATCTCCACCCCCGAACCGCCGGCCAGCCCAAGAAACGAACGGGCCTTGGCCTCGAGCCGCGACCCGGCTCCCGCGGGCTTTCCGGTCACCAACTCCGCCGCCGCCGGACTGGCCAGGGCTTCCAGTTCGTCCTGCTCGAGGGCAGCCGTGAACGGTCGGCGAACGCGATCAGAGACACTCGCCAGCCGAACTCCCCAGCGGGCCTCGAGAGCCGCAAGCCGCTCGATGATGCCGGCAGAGGTGTCGCCGGTCTCCTCCCGCATCCGACCCCGCCACGCCGACGCCGCCTCCGCCATCCCCCGGCGGGCCAGGACGCGGTGCACCATGCTCACCGGCCGCAGTGTCCAGGCAATCCGATCGTACTCGGACTTCAGCCGGAGATGGTCAAGCAGGATGTGGAGATGCTCGCCTCGGTCCGACTGGGTCGTCGTCGAGTTCCAGTCGCGATATTCGGCATGGTTTTCAGCGATGCTCTCGAGCACGAGCCGCATCCGCGAGGCGGCCTGCCGGAGCGGCAGTTTGCCCGAAGCCAGGTCGGCCAGCAACGGTTCCGGGCCGGCGTCACTGCCCGCCGCCGGCTCAGACGACGTCCGCTCGAGCAGCCGCTCCAGGTACTGACGGACCCCGCCGCGGAGGATTCCCCGCAGCGAGGGCGGGGTGAGCAACTGCTGGGTGAACAGGCCGGTGCCATAGCGTTCGATGAACTCGCGGGTGATCGTGAAACTCTTGTCGTCCCGCATCCGTTCCAGTACCGAGAGACGGAGCTGGCGAGCATGCGTCATCCAAGTCTCGAGGAGCCGCGGCACCAGGAGCGTGAGGCCTTCGAGAATCCGATCGCGGACGCGGGTGTCAGCCAGCCGTTCGCCCGCCTCGTCGTCTGCAGCCGATTCGACGATCCGTTCGGCCAGGGCCGTCGTGGCCGCCTGAAAGACCCGGTCGAACTCGCTGACGCTCGCGGCCCCGACCGGCCGCCGGCTCTCCAGCGCCTTGGCAAGCAGCACCAGTTCGATCGTCTCCTCGACCAGGCCCACCCGCGGCAGAACGGCGGCCAGCCGTTCCAGCAACCGCTCCCGGCAGCGGGCCCGCACGATCCGATCGGGCCGGCCGCCGCGCGAGAGGGGAACGTAGAGCACCGGCTTGCCTCGGAGCCGGCGGCGGATGGCCACCAGCCAGCGCGATGCTTCGTCCGTCTCACCGCGAACGGCAGCTGCAAAGAATCGACCAACCGCACCCCGCGGTGTCTGCGACTCCCGGGCCGGATCGAGATGGAGCCAGGCCGATATCGTCCAAAGGGTCTCCTCGGCGAGAATGGCCGCGTCGATGAGCCGCTCGGCGGCCGTGTCCCGCTGCCAGCGGAGCCGGTCAAACTCCTGCGGTGGCATGCCCGGTGGGGGCTCGCTGTCCCGCTTGGCAACCTCGCCGGCGGCCCGGACAAACGTCCGCTTCAGCCGCCGGATCGAATGTCGCCAGCCGAGCACCGAATCGACTTCCTCCCGCGGGCGAGCCATGCCGCCTTCGCCGCACCAGGCGGCGATCGTGCCGCGAAAGAGTTTGAGCACCCCGGTGAGAAACTCGGCGGCCTCCTCGATTGCAAGGAGGCCGGCGGTGGGCGTGGCGTTGGTCCCGCCGGCATCGAGCATGCCCCCCTCGACTCCGTCATCGGCCGAATCCTGCCAGACCATCGACTCGTAGGCTGCCGCCACCCGCTCCTCGGCATCAGCCTCGTCGTCGTCTTCCATCTCCGGAACCGGCCCCTCGTCACCGCCCGGCTCCCGTCCGACCGCCGCGGCCTCCAGCAGATCGACGACGCCGCTGGTATTGGCCTCGACGAGTTCCAAGAACCGACGGATTCGGCCTCGAGCGGCGGCCCCACGGTCGGCGGTCGCGCGAGCAAGCCACCGCTCGGCTGCCGCCAGCCAGATTCCGCCGGTTCGCTCCACCGCCGTCCCCTCCAGGAGCGACGCCCAGTGCACGAGGAGCCCCGCGGCACCGTCGAGATCCCCCTCGGCCAGGAGAGCCTCGGCCGCTTGGGCATGGCTGCGGGGCGAACTGAAGCCGGCCACCTGCTGCCGCCAAAAGCCTGCCGGCGGCGGGGCCGAGCCGGTCGCTCGTCGCTGCGCGAGAGCGGCCAGCACCTCGCGGGCCGAGTCGAGACATTCCCGACCCGAGAGATGGGGGATGCCCGAGACGGCGGTGGTGGCGTGCCTGTCCCACCAACCGGCCAGCCGCTCGACCGCTGCCGCAGCAGCAGCCGCCGTGGCCTCGTCGCCAACCAGGCCCGCCTGCCGCCAGGCGGCCGCGTAGCCGTCAAGAATGCTGCCGGTCATCGCGACCAGATCGTCCACCCGAGGGTCTGGCAGACTCTCGCCACCGGGCTCATGAAGCGGAAACTGTCCGGCCAGCCCCAGAATGTTCCAGGGATCGACCGCCGCGCCGCAGCCAACCGCCCGAAAGAGAAGATCGACCGCCTCGTCGAGATGAACCAGGGCGGACCGCGGATCACCGCCATGCCAGAGATCCTGCCTGGCCGCCACGACCTGCCCGGTCATCCGCGCGTAGAGCCGGGCGGAGGCGGCCGGCACCGCCGCCGCCAGCTCTTCTGCCGCCGTCGACCGACCCAACCGGGCCATGACCGACGCAAGCCCAACATGCTCGACCTGCCGGGCCCGGCGGGCCGCCAGGAAGGCATTGATGTGGCGGCGAACACCACCAAAGGGCTGGCGGAGTTGGGCCGCCTCCTGCTCCAGCCGCTGGCGATGCCGGGGGCCGAGCCTGGACAGCATCGAGCGATAGAAGGCATCCCGATAGCCGGCGATTCGCGGCAGGAGGTCGCCCAGGGCAAGGCTCGACTGGGCAGCGGCCGGACCGTGCCCCGAGAGCCCGGCAGCCATCAGGATCACGCCGGCCAGCACCGCCGCCGATTCGAGCCGCAACTCGGTGTCTGTCTCAGGATCCTGGCCCGCCAGCGGGGAGGCGGCAGGCCAGGAGAGAATGCCGTCGAGCGTCGCCTGCTGAACCACCATCCTTCGATAGCGGCCCTGCTCGTCGATCCGCTGCGGATCCCAGAGCCCGAACAGATAGTTCGGCCGGCTGGCCGCAGGATGCATGAAGTCGAAGGCACGTGGGTCGACGGCCAGCTCCTCCAAGGCATCCAGATCGAAGTCGGCCTGGCCCAGCAGATCGCCGGAGGTCATCGCCAGAATCTCGAGGCTGGCATCGACAAGGTCGCGATAGCGGCCGTGCGCCGAGCCGACCGTCGCCAGGAAGAGGGGCAAGGGCCTGACCCGTTCGTGCGGGTAGGGCGTCGAGAGCCGGCCATTTTCGAGGACGGCGACCGGCCGCCAGCCGACGTAATCATTGAGCCGCTCGATCGCCGCGGCAATGATCGCCTCATCGGTCGTGATCTCGCCGGCGGCCACCACCGCCAGCAACTCACGGGCAGCCGCCATCAGAAAGAAGGGGCGTTCGATCCCGCCAACTGGCTGGTGTTCGAGGAGATCGGCATGGTAGCTGCGATAGGCCTCCAGCAGCTCGGCGACGAGGGCAAGCAGGCGGCTGGCCTGCCGGGCCTCCCGAAAGGCCGGCTGGCTGGCCTGCAGTTCCTTCAGTCGCCGGCCCAGCGTGTCGATGACAAGCCCGGCTGAATCCGCTCGCTCCTCGACATGTCCATCGGCGGCCGGCGGCTCGATCACAGCGTAAAGGTCGCTGATCGCCTGCCAGGCCGCTGGATCAAAGGCTCCGGCGGAGAAGTTGAGATACCCAACGACGACGGCGGCCGGATCGGGCGATCGTGAGGGCGACTCGTCCCGGGGCATGCGGCTGAAAGGCTCCTCAATCCAAAACTTCAATACAGGGCGGCGTCACCAAGACGCCACCCGGCGGTCGTTCCGCTGGGGACGGGGCCGGCCGACCAGCGTGCCTGATCACGTTGTCATGCTACCCCAGCGAGCGGGCCGGCGACATGGCCCCGGCTGTCCACACCATGAACAAAATCGGTGCTCGGTGCTTTCGAGCGATTCCACGGACCACCGCGAGCATGTCTGCCCGGCGCGGCATCGCTCCCCCCAGAAAAACTTGCCTGAATCCTATTTTTGCCATGCCGAAATCGTGAACTATCCTTGCCAACGCCGTGGGTTCGCGGCGTTTGCTTGTGCCTGTCTCATCTCGTGGAGGGCCCGGCCCATGGCTGGTCACCAGTTCTTTCCCCGCCGTTCAGCCAGGGCTCTGACAGCCGGGGCAACGCTGGCAGTCAGCCTCCTGGCCACGGCTGCTCCGGCCGTGGCCGGACCATGCCTCTGTGGCTCTCCTGCCGATCTTGCCGTGGCCGCCGGTGTCGGACTGGACCGCGAGTGGGTCGTGCAGGTGCCCTTTGACTCGGCAGGCTGGCGGCTCGAGCATGTCGTGGTTGGGAAATCGCTGGTGGTGGCACAGGCCGGAGATGGCACGGTGGCCGGGATCGTGACGGCGGCCCAGCCCGGTGCGCCGCGACCAGGCGGCGTCACCTGGGCAACCCACGCCGGGCGACGTGCCGGACCGATCGCCCCGGCTGGCATCGGCCCCGACCTGGTCACGGTCGTGACCGGGAGCAGCCTCCTGGCCTTCGACGCGAGTGATGGCCGACTGGCCTGGGAGCGAAATCTTCGGACGGTGGCCTCCGCCGGTGCCGTTCCTTCCGCTGGCTGGGTCTACGCGCCGCTCGACGGCGGCGGGATCGCCCGCTATCCAGAAAATCCCTTGGCCGATCCGACCGCCGCCGCGATGGCGGCCGGCGCAGCAGCTGAGAATCGGGCCACCGCGGAGGCCGGCCCCGACGCCCCGGAGGCCTTCGTTGGACCGCGAGCCGGCGAACTGCTCGACCCGATCACGATCGACTCCGGCGGCGAGGTCGATTTCCCGCCTCTTCCTTATGCCAATGGCATTGCGTGGGTCAACAATCAGGGAGGGGTGGCCGCGGTCCTCCGGCTGCCGGGGATCGCCGGCCGGATGGATGCCGACCTGGGGCAACAGGTCAGCGGGCCACCGGTGATGTTTGCCGGCGACATCATCCTCGCCACAAGGGCCGGAGATCTGCTTCGCCTGGCACGTCTTCCCGGCGGCTGGGTTGCCCGCAGCGGAACGATGCAGGTGCGGGTCGGAGAGGACCGGGACGATCTCGAGGAGGTTGCCTTCAACGGCTGGTACACACCGTTCAATGAGCAGCCCGAAGGAGGACCGCTCGTTGGCCGCGGCACGGTCGTCTTGTCGCTGGGCCCCGCCGGCATCGTTGCGGTCTCGGCCCGGACCGGTGACCTGCTCTGGAGAACCCAGCAACCTGGTCGTCCGCTGGCAATCGTCGGCGATCGCGTCTGGGTTCACGATGCGAGTGGATTTCTGACCGCCCGCGATCTGGCAACCGGGAGCCGCGGTGAGCGGCTCTGCCTGGGATGCTTCACGCTGCCGGTGGTCAACACCGTTTCAGAGCGGCTCGTGCTGGCGAGTCCCGGTGGCCTGGTCATCTCCCTCGCCGCTCGTCAGACCAGGGCCGCTGAACCTCCCCAACCGCTGCCGCCACCGACGACGCCTGCCGATGAAGCAGGGCAGCCGGCCGACCGGGCGACCCCGGCACCGCCCGCCGACATCTGATCCACGCGCAAGCCGGGCCGATCACCCGCCGGGGTGCACGGGCACCCGCCGCCTGGGATCCTGACGGTAGGCTTCGGCCAGCAGGTCGTAGAGCGACGGCTCATGTCGGAGCAGGCGATGGGGATCCTGGAAAAAGCATTCGCTGGCGACCGCGAAGAACTCGGCTGGGCTCTCGGCTGCGTAGTCATCGAACGGGAGCGAGCGGCCCGCCTCGAGTCGTGCCTCGAAGCGGTTCCGGCAGGCTGCCATCGCCTCCCGCCACCGGCGGGCAGACGCGACCGAGAGCGGCGGCACGCCGTCGATCTCACCGGAGAGCAGGTCGATCAGGTGGGCCGTTTCGTGGATGACAACGTTCCGCGGGCCATCCCGCATCCGCCCCCCGTCACGGATGCCGGTCCAGGCAAGGACCATGCTTCCGCCACCCCACGTTTCCCCCAGCCGAGCCTCCTCCCACTGGAGTTCGCCGCCGCCGGCCAGAGGAACTGAACGAGGCACGAGGTAATCGCCCGGATACACGAGCACCGACCGCAGCCGGTCGAGCCACTCCGCCTCAAATCCGAGCATCGCGATACCCGCCTGGGCCGCCACGGAGACCCGCACCGAGTCGCCGATCGCAAAGCCCCCGCAGCCCTCGAATCGCTTCTCGGCGAGGAAGACCGCGATCCAGCCGAGAAGCTGCTCCGCCTCGCCGGTGGTCAGCCAGGCGGTCTGCCGAACCTCCCGCCGGAGGATTTCCCGCCAGGCAGCGGGAAAGGGAGCCTCCGCGATCGCCTGCCGACGACGAGCCCGGCGCCCAGAAAAGAACATCGCTAAGGCGTGCCTAGCGGCATCCGCCGGCCGAACAGGTCAATCGCCAGGATCAGGCAGCCGATGGCCAGGGCAGTAAATGACAACAGCAGCATCACGGTATAGGTATCGACGGGACCCCGCGGCTTGCTCTGGTTCTTGTCATCGGTACTCATGCTGCGGCTTCCGCTCCTCCTCAGGCCTTCAGCCGGGTCGTCACCCGGTCGCCCCGCTGCACAATGCCGCGGGCGTAATCCTCGACGATCCTTGCCACAGCCCGGTCGGATCGGACACTCGTCACCACGGCCCGGCCCATGTACTCACCACCTCGGTAGACCTCGAGAATGTGGCCCTTTTGAAGCCCGTCATCGCTTCCGAGTGAGACCTCGATCGAGCCTGCCGCGACGGCCACGACCTGTCCGTCGAGGTTGGGCACACGGTCCTTCGGCAGGCTGTCGATGTCGAGACCACTCTGCTTGAGAAGGAGACGGGCGTTGTTGAGTTGTTGCTCGAGTTGGGCCTTCCGCTCCTCCGCGATGGCCAGGAACGACTTCGACTCGGCGAGCTGGGCCGACAACTCGGCAGACCGATCGACCTGGGAGTCGACCCGCTGCTGCTGCTCGGCGACCTGTTTGATCAGCGTCTCGACCTTCTCGCGGGCGGTCCGCAGGTCGGCCGTCACCGCCTCCAACTTGGCGGACCGCTCGCGAAGCTTTTCTTCCTGAGTGGTCTTCTCCTGCTGGAGGTCGCGGAGGAGCTTGTCTTTGCTGATCACGGCCGTCTGGAGCTTGGCGAGCACCTGATCGCGTGCCTTCTCCGAGGCCGAGACGTCCTTTTGGAGTTCCGTGATTTGGGCGGTCAGCCGCTGCTTCTCATCCTCGGCCTGCCGCAGCCGAAACTCATACCCGGGCAGTTCTCCGGGCTGACACTCTTCCGGTGTCCGCTTGACCTCGTCCCGCCAGTTCTTGTGGGAGACAAAGATTGCCCCTGCGAACGTCATGAGCATCAGGCTCATGATGAAGACGGCGAACAGGAAAATCTTGCCGATGACGTTCATGATCGCTCCTTGGCGGCCCGGCCCGGGGCGGCACGGTGGCCGGGGCCCTTGCCCGGAACACTCATTCTCGGCACGATTCCGCGTCCGGGGCAAGCCGTGGCGTGACGAGCCATTCCAGCGCCAGAACCGCCAGCACCGCCACGGTCAGCCCAGCCGGCAGATTTCCCGTGGTCAGCCAGGGGCTCCAGCGGCCGTCGGCTCGAACCGTTACTCGGAGGGCCTCCGTCTCCCGCCGGGGGCCGCGGGCCAGCAGTCGCCCGGAGCCGTCGATGGCTGCTGAAAAGCCGGTGTTGGCTGCGATCACCAGCGGAGTCCGGACCTCGACGGCCCGGAAGATACCCGCCGCGAGGTGCATGTCGAGTTCGCTCGATCCCCAGAACCAGCCGTCGTTGGTGAGATTGACGAGCAGATCCGGCCGGTCACCCGCGGCGGCCAACGCTCTGACCAGCGATCGAATCGCCCGTGGCAGGGCGGTCTCGTAACAGATCGTGGGGGCGAGCGCCAGGCCCCCGACCTCCACCGACACCGGCCCACGGCCTGGCGTGAGGCCGGCCGGCAGGGGCGTCAGCCGATAGAGCCACGGGAATCGGTCCCCAAAGGGAACGTATTCCCCGAACATCACCGGGTACATCTTGTCGTAGCAGGCCACGCGGTTGCCGGCGGCATCGAGCACGAGGGCGGCGTTGAAGTGCTCGGCTCCCCCGGGAGCCGCCGGCGTGATCCGCTGGCGGTCGAGCCCGACAATCCAGGTCGTGCCGTAGCGGCGGGCGTAGCGAGCCAGAGCGTCGAGCCGCTGCCGGGCCAGTGCCGCGCGGCCCCGGGCCTGCCGCCGCTCCTGCGCCGCCCCAGAGACCGGGTTTGACTCCTCGCCCAGGAGTTCATCGACGACGCTATCCGGCAGCCGCTCGGCGGGATCGACTTCCACGAGCCCCCACCGCCACATCGTCTCCGGCCAGATGATCACGTCGGGCAGGTCCGGATGATTGGGCTGGCTCAGCCCCTTGATGGTGAGGGTGTCGTAGTGATCGAGCACCTGGGCTGCCGCGGCCGGATCGTGCTTGAGTTCGGTATCGATCGAGCCCTGTACGAGCAAGACGTCGAGCGACTCATACATCGACCTCGCCGTCGCC
>JAQCJP010000306.1 GCA_027592945.1 Planctomycetota bacterium | reverse complement strand
GCCGGCGAAAAAGCCCGCGGCGGGAACTGGTCGACCGCGGCTGCATCATCACGGCCCCGCCGCTGCCCGTCACACCGCCGACAACCACGTTGCCGCTGCTGGAGCGGGTATAACTTCGCGAAGGCGTGTTGTAGTAAGGCCAGACCCGCCGACCCTGCCGCTGGGCCTGCTCCCACCGCATCGAGCCGTAGTTGACGCCCGAGAGGTTGAATGACCGGTAGGGATTGCGAGGGCTGACCGCCTCGGCGGTGGTCGGCACCGACAACGCGGCCACCAGGGCCATCGCAGGCACGACAAAACGAAGCATCAAACGCATGGGAAACCTCCCGAAACAGAGCCGCAGGGAGCCAGAAGAAGCCGGGAACGCACCTCCCGACCGAGTCAGTATACGCGTCTCGGTACTGTCTTGTTCACCTCGCGCAGGCTCGGGGCGGGCCCGTGCCGTGTCGCTCGGACGCTCGCTACGGGCATCCTGCCCTCCGCTCGCTCGATGCTGGCTCGTTCTCGGCATCCATGCCTTCACTCGCCAGCAACGCCGGCTCCACGGCACGGGCCCACCCCTCGCGAACCCGTATTCCGTTTGCGCTGACGCATAGAAGCCCCCCGGCGCGAGCCGGGCGGGACGGCGGGCCGTTGGGCGATCCCAGTTTCCGGAAGCCCGCGAAACCGTTCACCACCGTGACGCCCAATCCGCGATTACCACCAATCAACTCCCGCTACGCTTGGGCCGGTAGCCGACACTCTTGCGGGGTCGCGATCGCTTGCGCTGGCCTGCCGAACCGGAGCCGCGGCCCGCGGGCCGGCCGCCGCGGATGTGGTCGCCGCTGGTCTCCTCCGTGAAGGCCCGGGTCGCCTCGCGGCGGCGGCGGTCGAGGGCCTCCTTGGGCGGCCGCTCCGGGATCAGGCAGTCGCAGCCTGAGCCGATCAGATCCTGGCGGCCCGCCTGCTCCAGGGCCCGCCGCACCTCGAACCAGTTCTCCGGCTTGAAGAACTGGAGCAAAGCACGCTGCATCCGACGGCTCTTGAGTCCCTTCGTGACCGTGACCGGCTGCCTGGTCATCGGGTCGAGGCCGGTGTGATACATGCAGGCGGCGATGTCGAAGGGGCTGGGGATGAAGTCCTGCACTTGATCGGGGCGGTAGCTGTTCTGTTTGAGAAACACCGCCAGGTCGATCATCTCCTTGACGCCGCTGCCCGGATGGCTCGCGATGAAGTAGGGCACGGTGTACTGCTTCTTGCCGACCCGCCGGCTGGCCGCCTTGAACTCCCGGTCAAACTCGACGTAATCGTCGGCGGCCGGCTTCTTCATCAGCCGGAGCACCTCCGGGTCGGTGTGCTCCGGGGCCACTTTAAGATGGCCGCCGACATGGTGGGCCGCGAGCTCCTGGAGATACTCGGGATCCCGCCGGGCCAGATCCATCCGCACCCCGCTGGCCACCAGCACCCGCTTGACTCCCTCCACGCTCCGCGCCTCCCGCATCACCGCCTTGAGCGGCCCGTGGTCGGTGCCGAGCAGCTTGCAGACGGTCGGATGCACGCAGGAGAGCCGCCGGCACTTCGCCTCCACCTCGGGCCGCGTGCACTTCATCTGATACATGTTGGCCGTCGGGCCGCCGATGTCGGAGACGGTCCCCTTGAAGCCCGGCTGGCTGCTGAGCAGCTTGATCTCGGAGATGATCGAGTCCTGCGAGCGGCTCTGGATGATCCGGCCCTCGTGGGCGGTGATCGAGCAAAAGGTGCAGCCGCCGAAGCAGCCCCGCATGATCTGGACGCTGTGTTCCACCACCTCGAAGGCCGGAATCCGGGCCGAGCCGTAGGCCGGATGGGGTCGGCGGGAAAAGGGGAGGCCGTAGACCTCGTCCATCTCCGCTTCCTCCAGCGGCAAGGCCGGCGGGTTGATCACTACGGCCTCCCGGCCGTGTCGCTGGACGAGCCGGCGGGCGTTGTGGGGATTGGTTTCGAGGTGGGAGATCCGCGTCATCTCGCAGAAGGCGAGCGGATCGGCGGCGGCCGCCTCGTGGGGCGGCAGCTCGACGGTGTCGGGGCAGCAGGGCCCGGGCCCGGTCGGTGGCGGTTCGCTGGCCCCGAGCCGGTAGGCGACACCCCGCAGGTCACGAAGCTCCTTGACGGAGCGTCCGGCCGCCAGCCCGCGGGCGATCTCGAGGATCGTCCGCTCCCCCATCCCGAAGGCGACGAGGTCGGCCTTCGAGTCGAGCAGGATCGAGCGGCGGACCGTGTCGCTCCAGTAGTCGTAGTGGGCGATCCGGCGGAGCGAGGCCTCCACGCCGCCAGCCACCACCGGCACGCCGGGAAAGGCCTCCCGCGACCGCTGACAGTAGGCGAGCGTCGCCCGGTCGGGCCGCCGGCCGATCTCGCCATCGGGCGAGTAAGCGTCGTCGTTGCGGACCTTCCGATTGGCGGTGTAGTGGTTGATCATCGAGTCCATGTTGCCGGCCGAGACCCCGAAGAAGAGTCGCGGCCGGCCGAAGGCCCGCCAGGGCTCGCAGTTTCGCCAACCGGGCTGGGCGAGCACCGCCACCCGAAACCCCGCTGCCTCAAGGAGTCGGGCGAGCAGTCCATTGGCGAAGCTCGGGTGATCGACGTAGGCGTCGCCTGTCACGAGCACAACATCGACCTCGTCCCACCCCCGGGCGCGCATCTCCTCGCGGGTCATCGGTAGGGGGGGCGTGCCCCGGGGCGGGGATGCCAGAGTGAGGCTCATGGGAAATGACGAGGCGGGCGATCGGGCCGGTCTAACAACTCCAGTCTATCCCGCATTCCGCCGGCGAGGCGTGGGCCCGTGCCATCTCGCCGGACACTCGCTTTGGGTTCACCTCACACAGGCTCGGGGTGGGCCCGTGCCATCTCGCCGGACGCTCGCTGCGGGCATCCTGCCCTCCGCTCGCTCGATGCTGGCTCGC
>JAQCJP010000305.1 GCA_027592945.1 Planctomycetota bacterium | reverse complement strand
GCTCGGTTTCCCAACGCCGGCTCGATTGGCACGGGCTCACCCCTCGCGAACCCGTATTCCGCGCTCCGCACCGCCCCGTAAACCCACCGGCGTCACGACCCCATGAGTGATCCCACCATTCGCACAATCACCGTCAAGGCACTCGCCCGCGTCGAGGGGGAGGGTTCCCTGCGGGTTCGCGTCGCCGACGGCCGCGTCGAGATTGCCGAGTTCTCGATCTACGAGCCGCCGCGATTCTTCGAGAAGATCGTGCAGGGCCGGGCGATCCACGAGGTGCCCGACATCGTCGCCCGGATCTGCGGAATCTGCCCGGTCGCCTATCAGATGAGCGGCTGCCACGCACTCGAGCAGGCCCTCGGAATCACAACGACCCCGGGGATCGAGGCCCTCCGCCGGCTGCTCTACTGCGGCGAGTGGATTCAGAGCCACGCGCTCCACATCCACCTCCTCCACGCCCCCGACTTCCTCGGCCACGACAGCGGCATCTCGCTGGCGACCGTCGCCCCGGAACTCGTCGAGCGGGGCCTCAAGCTCAAGGCGCTGGGCAACCGGATCATGGAGGTCGTCGGCGGCCGGGCGGTGCACCCGATCAACGTCGCCGTCGGCGGCTTTCATCGGGCCCCTGATCCGGCTGCGATCCGCGGCCTGCTGCCGGAACTCGAGTGGGGCCTCGCCGCCGGCGAGGAGGTCGTCCGCGAGGTGAGCCGCTTTGAGTTCCCCGACTTCACGCGTGCCTACGAGTGCGTCAGCCTGCGGGGCCCTCGCGACTACCCGATGAACCACGGCCGGGTCGTCTCATCCGGCGGCCTCGACATCGACGTGGCCGACTACGAGAAACACTTCCAGGAGCGGCAGGTGCCCTGGAGCACGGCCCTCCAGAGCGTGATGCTGCCGGAGGAGAAGCCCTACCTCTGCGGGCCCATCGCCCGGCTCAACCTCTGCTTCGACCAGTTGCCGCCCCGGGCCCGGGCGGCCTTCGAGGCCAGCGGCATCCCGCTGCCGATCACCAACTCGTTTCAGAGCATCGTCGCCCGGGCGGTCGAGATCGTGGCCGCCTGCGAGGAGGCGATCCGGCTCGTGAGGGAGCAGGCTGACAAGCCGATCACCCCCTGCCGGATCGACTTCCAGCCGCGGGAGGCCACGGGCTGCCACGCGACCGAGGCCCCGCGAGGGATCCTCTATCACCGCTACGAGATCGGCAGCGACGGGCTCGTCACGGGAGCACTGATCGTGCCGCCGACCTCGCAGAACCAGGGGCAGGTGGAGGCCGATCTCAAGGACATGCTGCCGGCTGTGCTCGACGACGCCGACGACGCCGTTCGCCACCGCTGCGAGCACCTGATCCGCAACTACGATCCCTGCATCAGCTGCGCGACGCATTTTCTGAAGCTCGAGATCGAGCGAGTGCCGGCCGGATAACGAGCCGGCTGGCCGGAGAAAAGCCGAGGCCCGCCGGAGCAGGGTGTTCTTGTTTCATCTTCGAGATGCGGTCCGCGAGCCGGCTGAGCAATCGTTCCCTGGGCACCCGTGCCGGAGCCATTGACCTGGGCGATGGGCCTGGCCGGACTCGCCTGCGGCTGCTGGGGGGCTGCTTCGGCGTCGCCGGGCCCCGACGCCGTGATGGGAATACCCTTGGCGACACGATCCCGGCTGAGTGGTGGTATGGATCGTCTGGTCGAGCGGTCGTTCGCCAGATAGGCTCAGGCGACGATCCTGGCGGTGAGTCAGGCACGTGCCGATGGCCGGAAAACGGTCGGCTTGCATGCGCGAGGCTCACCGCGGCCCCCCGTTTCGCACACGCCATGCCCAGCACCGCCCCCCGTCCGCCCCGCGATGCCCGTCAGGAGTTTGCCAACACGCTGACGCATGCCGCGGGGGTAGTGCTCAGCCTGGTCGGGGCGGTCGCCTTGCTGGCGAGCTGCACCCACTGGACGATCGCCCTGGCGTGCGGCCTCTATGCTGCCACGCTCGTGGCGACGTACGCGGCGTCTGCCCTCTCCCACGGCGTGCAGCAGCCTGAATGGAAGCATCGGCTCACGGTCTGGGATCAAGGGGTAATCTTCCTGCTGATCATCGGCACCTACACGCCGTTTCTCGTGGCCTACCTCCCCTCGGCATGGACTCTGCCCGTGCTCGCGCTGCTCTGGGGAGCGGCGCTCGTGGGCTTCGCATCGAAGGTGCTCGCGGAGCATCGCGTCGATCACACCTTTTCGCCGCTGCCGTATGTCGCGCTCGGCTGGCTGCCGGCGATGATCCTCGCGCCGTTTGTGCCGCTGGCCTGCCTGGCGTGGATGGCCGCCGGGGGCGTGGTCTACACGCTGGGCGTGATCTTTCTCGTGCTCGATCACCGCGTCCGCTACTTCCACGCCGCCTGGCACGTGTTCGTGCTGGGAGGGAGCGGCTGCCACTACTTCGCGATTCTCTCATTCGTCGCGTAGCCCAGCCCGGTGAGTGTGGGCCCTCCGCGGAAGTCGTCGGCGTGCGGCGGCGGCTGAGCCCTGACCGCGGCCAGCGTTTGGCGGGAAATGTCAAGATTTTGGCGCGTCAGATCAAAGACGGGGCCCGCTGATTCCGGAATACTTTCTTAGCCGAGTGGTGATAAGCCTTGATCTGACCCCCTCCCCGAATCCTGAGCCAGTTCTTGTGAGAGAATCCTCGTGCCCCTGGACCAATGGCGGATGGACTACAACCACAGGCGGCCACATGGTGGCCTCAAATGAATGACCCCGGCGGCGTCGCGTGGTGTGCCTCCGGTCGGGGCTACGCCCCTCCCTCCGACACACCACGCGGACTGTTCCCCAACTCTCATATGAGCACTGGTACAAAAACTGGGGAGGGGTCACCGGTCGCTTACGCCGGGCATCCTGCCCTTCGCTCGCTCGTGGGAAACCTCGCTTCGCCACGGGCACCGATCCGCGAAGCGGATTGG
>JAQCJP010000055.1 GCA_027592945.1 Planctomycetota bacterium | reverse complement strand
CTCGCGAACCCGTATTCCGGTTGTCCGCGTGCGCTCGCGCATAGAAGCCCCCCGGGGGACGGCGGGCCGTCTCGTTTCCTGCTGCCGTCAGCCGCGGAGGCTGGCGCCGCACTGACGCGTGGTGGCGTCGATGACCGCTTGCACCGCGGCGGTCGCTTGCTCGCCGGTGAGCGTGCCGGTGCGGCTGCGAAGCGTGATGGCGATCACGAAACTCTTGCGGCCTTCGCCCAGGCGTTCGGCGTCCCGCCAGACCTCCACCAGCCGCACCGATTCGAGCAACTCGCCGCCGGTTGACCGGATCGCCTGTTCGACCTCGCCCCAGGGCACGTTCTCGGCAACCACGAGATTGATGTCCCGCTCGGCCGCCGGAAACTCACCCGGTCGCTGGAGCGGCCGCTGGGAGCCGACGGCGAAATCGAGCCGGTCGAGTCGGAGTTCGACCGCCACGACCGGCTCGGCGAGCGAAAAGGCGGCCAGGATGTCAGCGGTGATCTCGCCGACCAAGCCGACCCGGCAGGCCGGCTGGCCCGCCCGGGTAAGGACGATCTCCGCCGCCCGGCCCGGGGTGAAGGGAGCCATCTCGAGCGGCCGATAGTCGATGACCGCCGCGGGCTGGTCTGTCACCCCCAGCCCCGCGAGCATCGCCTCCGCCAGTCCTTTGCCACGGAGAAAGCCGCCGCTCGAGACCAAGGCCGCCAGCAGCGGCTCTTCGGCCGGGCTGGCGGCATCGCTCTGCGACGCCGGCCAGGCGAGGTAGGCCCGGGCGATCTCGAACAGGTTCGCATCGGTTGCTCCGACCGCCGCGTTGCCGGCCCGGGCCTCCAGCAGGCTCGGCAGCAGGCTCCGCCGGAGGCGGTCGGCCCCCCGGACCAAGGCCGGGGAGATGGCCAGCGCAGGGCTCGTGCTCCACGGACTCGCCATGTCCGAGAGCCGCTCGTCAACCACACTGCGGGTCATCGCCTCGCAGAACGCCTGCCCGACCAGAACCTCGCCAACCCGCCGGACCGCGAGTTCACGGTCGGAGAGCCCGGCCGGCCTGGCCGCGATGGGGACATCCTCAGGCACCCTTTCGTAGCCCTCGATCCGGGCGATCTCCTCCACGAGGTCGATCTCCCGCCAGCAGTCCCGCCGCCAGGTCGGGGCCAGCCAGCGGTTGGCCGCCCCGGCGTCGGGTCGAAAGCCGAGCGAGCCCAGGATCTTCTGCTGCCGCTCGGGCGGGATCTCGACGCCCAGCACCTCCGCCACCCGCTCGGGCGCGAGCGTGATCGTGGCCGGAGCCGAGGCCAGCTGGCCCGCTGTTGCCAGGCCCCGATCGAGGACACCGCCAGCAAGCTCCAGGATCAAGGCTGCTGCCCGCCGGCTGGCCCAGTCGACCATCGCGGGGTCGGGGCCGCGCTCGAAGCGGTAGCTCGATCCGCTGGCCAGCACGAGGCTGCGGGCCGCCGCCCGCACCGGCAGCGGGGCGAACTGGGCCGACTCGAGGAGCACATCGACGGTGCCCTCGGTGATCTCGCTGTCGGCGCTACCCATCACGCCGGCCAGAGCCACCGGCCGCTCGGCGTCGGCGATGACACACATCCGATCGTCGAGGGTGTATGTCTTGTGGTTGATCGCGAGAAACTGCTCTCCCGGCACGGCCCGCCGCACGACGATCCGACCGCCACGAATCCGCGCCAGATCAAAGGCGTGGAGAGGCTGGCCCGACTCGAGCATCACGTAGTTGGTGACATCGACAACGTTGTTGACGCTTGCCACGCCCACCGTTCGCAGCCGGTCGACAAGCCAGCCCGGACTCGGCCCGATCCGCACGCCGCGAATCACCCGGGCGGAATAGAAGGGGCAGATCTCCGGAGAATCGATGGAGACGCCCACCCGGCCGGCCGCCTCCTGAGATCCTTCCAGCGGCCGCGGATCGGGCACGGCAAGCGGCCGCTCGAAGAGCACCGCCGCCTCTCGGGCGACGCCGATGTGGCCCAGGCAGTCGGGACGGTTGCTGGTCACCTCTAGTTCGATGGCCATGTCGTCGCCCACCGGCGTCGACGACTCGTGGTTGAGCCCGGCCAGGGCCAGCCGTTCGACGAGCTCGTCGGCCGTCACCGGGAGCTGCACGAAGTCGGCCAGCCAGGAGGTCGAGATGATCATCGGTGCCGCCTCTCAGAACTGTCGCAGGAAGCGGACATCGTTGCGGTAGAAGTCGCGGATGTCGGCCACGCCATAGCGACGGGCGGCGATTCGTTCCACGCCCAGGCCGAAGGCGAAGCCGGTCACCGCGTCGGGATCGTAGCCGACCGCCTCCAGCACGGCCGGATCGACCATGCCCGCGCCCCCCATCTCCACCCAGCGGCCGCCCCATTCCATGTCGACCTCGACGCTCGGTTCGGTGAAGGGGAAGAACGAGGGGCGGAAGCGGACATGCACGTCGCCACCCAGAAAGCGGGAGGCGAACAGCCGCAGCACGCTCTTGAGATGGGCCATCGTGATCCCCGGCTCCACCAGCAAGCCCTCCACCTGATGGAACATTGGGTAGTGCGTCGCATCGGCGGTGTCGGGCCGATAGACCCGCCCCAGCGACACGATTCGCAGTGGAGGCTCGCGGTTCTCCATCACGCGGATCTGGACGGTGCTCGTCTGGGATCGCAGCAGCAGCGGATCGGCAGCCTGGGCCGTTGCCAGGTAGAAGTTGTCGAGCGGATCGCGGGCCGGATGTTCCGCCGGAATCGCCAGGGCTTCGAAGTTGTGCCACTGGTCTTCAACCTCGGGGCCGTCGACGCTCTCGAAGCCGAGCTGCCCCATGATCTCCTGCACCTGCCGAATCGTGCGGGTGATCGGATGGATGTGGCCCAGCCGCACCGGTTCGCCCGGCAGGGTCACATCGATGGCGGCATGCTGCCCGTCGCCGGCAGTTTTCGTCAGTCTGGCCTGGGCTGCCTCCAAGAGCGCCGCCACGGCCGCCTTGGCCTCGTTAAAGTGCTTGCCGGCGGCGGGCTTGTCGGCCTTGTCGAGCGTGCCGAGGAGTTTCTGCACTGCCTTGAGCCGCCCGCTGCGCGCCCCAGCGAACTCGACGCGGGCAGCCTCGAGGGCGTCGGCATTAGCGGCAGCCTCGAGGGCGGCCGCCGCATCCGCGCGAAGGCTTTCGAGCTGGCACAGGAACGTGTCGAGCGAGCTGCCTGCCACGTTCGTCACGCGACCGCGGCCGCCTCCGGCAGGCCCAGTCCCTCACGAACCGCAGTCACGACAGCGTCAAAGCCGGTCGGATCAAGGACGGCCATTTCCGCCAGCGTCCGACGGTCGAGCTCGCAGCCGATTTTCGCCAACCCAGCAATCAGCTGGCTGTAGCGAAGCCCACGTTCACGGCAGGCAGCATTGATGCGGATGATCCAGAGTCGGCGAAAGTCACGCTTCTTGCGACGACGATCGCGATGGGCGTAGACACCGGCGCGGATGACCGCTTCCTTGGCGGTGCGAAGCAGTTTGCGGCGGCCGCCCACCGAGCCCTTCACCCGCTTGAAGAGACGCTTCTTGGCCCGCAGCCGGGGGACGACACTTTTCGTACGCATGACTGAAAACTCGGACGCGGTTGATCGATGGAGGCAGTCCGGCCAACCGAACCGCGGAAAGACCCAAATGTGCCTGAAACGAGCCGGAATGCAAGCCCGCCTCGATTTTCTGGGCCGGCGACGATCCAGCCGCCCAAACCGGGATCACGACGGGCTGGAAAAGGGTACAGGCACCTCGCTGCGCTCGGAGCCAGTCCCCTGTTCCGGAGAAGCCCCCGCTCAGTAGCTGTATTTGCCCAACGCCTCGGCGATCCGGGCGGTGTCGGCCTTGGCCAAGACGCCGGTGCCGCGGAGATTCCGCTTCCGCTTGCTGGAAACCCGCACCTGAAGGTGGCTGGTGCCCGCGCGGCGATGCTTGACCTTGCCGGTGGCGGTCAGGCGAAATCGCTTCTTGGTGCCTTTGTGAGTCTTTTGCTTTGGCATGTCGAGTGCTCCTGGTATTCGAACGTGAACGTTTTCGAGATCTGGTTGTAGATGAACGGCGGCGAGCCGCGGTGGCGTTGGTGGTGGGTTTCTCAGCGAGGGGCGAGCGTGCAGGACAGCCGCCGGCCCATCTGCTGCGGCCCTGATTCGACCTTGCTGATGTCTTCGAGTTGGGTGACGACCGCCCGCATGACCCGCTGGCCCTCATCGACGTGGGCCATTTCGCGGCCGCGGAACACGACCGAGATCACGACCTTGTCTTTGTGCTCCAGGAAGTTGCGGGCCTGGGCGACCTTGAACTCGATGTCGTGATCGCCCGTCTTCGGACGGAGGCGAACCTCCTTGATCTTGGTGTGATGGACGTGGGTCTTGTGGTGCTTTTTCTTCTGCTGGTACTTGAACTTGCCGAAATCCATGATCCGGCAGACGGGAGGTTTCTCGTTGGGTGCCACCTCCACCAGATCGAGGCCCGCGTCACGGGCCGTGCTGAGCGCTTCCTCGGTCGGAATGATGCCGAGTTGGGCGCCATCAGCCGCGATTACGCGAATCGGGCTGATGCGAATCTGTTCGTTGATGCGATGCTGTTTCTCGATGGCTTGCGCCTCCGGCCGCGGTTCATGGCCGCCGGCCGGGGTGACGTCTCAGACTTCGCACCACGGACCGACGGGTCTCCTCATTCCACCTGTCTGCCGATGTCTCAGGCACCATCGGCATCGTTTCGGCCGGGGAGACGGCCGCAACGTTCTGACTCCAGAGTGTCGCCGGCAGGGGGGGCAGCGTCAAGCAGTCTGCCCGCCGGGCGATCGGTTTTTCCCAGGGCCTGTCAATGGGGGGTGGCGACCGGGCGGGACGCTTCCCGCGGGCGGTCGGGCAGGAGCACGAGCCCGGCAACCAGTTCGCTGTCAGCCACGGCGAAGCGTTCCAGCATCGCCGGCTCGAGCATGCAGGTGACGGCGGCCCGGTAGCCCTGGGAATCGGTCAGCACGTGATGGATCCAGCGGAATGGCCGCCCTTCACCGTTGCCGTCGGCGACCACGCGGACGACTCTGGTGCCATCGCTCCGGGACAGGCTTTCCGCTTCGGCGATCCGTCCGAACTGGCTGCCGAGGGATCGCTCCACGTCTCGCTGGACCTGCTCGACCGTGGCGGGCGAGTCGGCATCGCCCCGCGGCAGGGGCAGGATCGAACACTGGGCGACGAGCATGCCCCGGTCGACCAGCCGCATGACAAGGCCGTTTGGCCCGTCCTCGACCACCCGCCAGCGGCGGTCGACCGCGAGGCTGTAGCGGCCGTGGGAATGCTGGTGCCAGACGTGACCCGGCCGGCCCGGCCCGGCGGGCCTTTCCGACCGGGTCGGTGCGAGCCGAGCGGTTTCAGCAGGCCGCAGGTCGGACTCGCCAGTCCGGCTGATGTGTATCGTGGCCTCGACATCGAGGCCCGGCGCTACCCAGCCGGCCTGCCGCCTTTCGGCGAGGCTCACCTCGAGCCGGGCACGTTCGGCTGCCACCTTCCAGGTGTCGGCCGCCTCGCCCGGGCTGACCGGAGCCTGAAAGGAGCCGGTGACCGCGATCCGGGTTGCGACGCCATCGACCGCCCCGTGGACGGTGCCCTCCAAGGAGACCCTTGCGGTCTCGCCGACAACCTCCTCGAGGGTGGCTCGGAGTGAGCCGGTTTCCACGGTGTCGATCGCCAGCAGGCCGGCCACCAGGTCGGCATCGATGGTCCAGGTTGCCCCCGCGGCGACGGCCTCGGCTGGCGACAACCGCTCGAGAAGTACGGGATCAAACGGCAGATCCAGGAGTTCTGCCTCGCTGCGGGAGAGAAACCCGTCGGCCAGGAAGGGCACGGGTGTGGTGCCCTCGACGGCGACAAACAGGCTGCCGGCATCGGCAGCCAGTTCACGGTGATGCGACTCGCCGTCGATGGCAAGCGTGGCAGCGGCTTTCTGGTATCGCCGGCCGACCGCCGCCGATTTGTCCGGCCCCGCCGGGAGTTCATCGAAGTCAAAACTGGCTGTGAGGCTGATCGTCTGCGTCAGCGGGGCGGCGTCAGGACCGGCCGACGCAAAGAGCTCGCCGTCGACCGCCAGTTGATACTCAACGCGGCAGCAGGCCGAGCCCGCCCCGGCAGGCTCGTTTGCCACGGCCGACACCGGAGAGAGGACGACCGCCAGGCCGCCTACCGCGGCAAGACAATCACGAACCAAGACCCGAAAACCGATACCGAAACGCACAAGCAAGCCTCCTCGGATGCTCTCGGGCAGTCCTGCCACGCCGAACGGGTTTGGATGCTGCTGCCCCAGGAAAATCTCGGCGTTTTCGTCGATCCGCCGCTTGGAAATCTGCCGCTTGGCAAAACGGCGCGAAAATCCTCCCCCGTGAGGCGGGTGGCCCCGACGGGAGCGGCGTGCCTGCGGCCTGCCATCACCGGGCGAAGTCGGCCGCTGAAGCGTCAGGGCGTACCAAGTGTCCAGCATCAAAATGGGCTGTTTCCGCTGACTTGTGGAAGAAATCAAGGGTTTTTTTTGAGAAACGAGGCTCGCGGCGCGATCCCCCCCTCGAATTGGCTGCTTTTGCTGATCGCCCCATGATTTCAGGGGCGGCTGGAGGGGGTTCGCCAGATTTTCTCAAGAAATCGGCCGCTGGACCGAACCGTTTGCTGGCCTCGGGCGTATAACTGACACGTTCACGGCACCGGAACGCCGGGGTCAGGAAGACGCCGGACGCGTGAACCGGATCGATGGCGATGTGGCCCCGGGGATACCGGGTGGTCGGACGTGTCAGGGGTGTCCGCCCACTTGCCCCGAAAACTGTCGGCACGGACCAGCCGACCGGGAGGTTGTGATGCGTTCCATTCATGAGAGTTTTGTGCGTCTTTACGCCGGCGATGGCGATGCGGCAGTGGCCGATGTCGGCCGGGACGAGCAGTTTCGCGGCGGCTTGCCCGCCGGGCTTCCGGCCGGCGAGGAAGTGCTTTCGATCGAGGATCTTGCCGAGCGGTTCAACGTCTCGACCAAGACGATCTCCCGCTGGCGTGATCACGGCCTCGTGGCACAGCGATACATCGTCGGTGGTCGGCGGAGGGTCGGCTTCCTTGCCAGTGCCGTCGAGCGATTCATCCGGGAGAACCCCCGGCGGATCGCCCGGGGCAGCCGATTCAGTCAGCTCTCCCAGGACGAGCACGACAAGATCATTATCTGGGCTCGGCGGCTGGCCCTGGCTGGCGCCTGTCCGGCCGACGTCCACCGCCGGATCGCCAAGCGGCTCGATCGGAGCGTCGAGACGATCCGCTACACGATCAAGCGGCACGACCAGGAGCATCCCGAGGAGGCGGTCTTCCCGGTTGCCGACGGCCGTCTGCGGCCGGAAACCTGCAGCCGCATCTACGAGCAGCACCTCCGCGGCGAGTCGGTCGAGTCGATCGCCCGGCGATACCACCGCTCCAAGGCGAGCATCTACCGCGTGATCCTCGGTCAGCGGGCCGAGCATGTGAAGGAGTTGCCACTCGACTTCATGCCCAACGCG
The DNA here is from genome assembly GCA_027592945.1 of Planctomycetota bacterium. Taxonomy (GTDB): domain Bacteria; phylum Planctomycetota; class Planctomycetia; order Pirellulales; family UBA1268; genus QWPN01. Next base: position 10,544 of record JAQCJP010000055.1, on the reverse strand, counting down.
CTCTTTGCCCGCAAGAGTGCCGAGAAGGTGGTCAACCAGCCGTATCCGGGGCTCAGCGAGCCGACCAAGCGGGTCCGGCGGCCGGCGGGCCTGCCGGCCTATCTGGCGAGCCTCTATGAGGTGCCCTTGCTGACCCGGGAGCAGGAGGTCTGGCTGTTTCGACGGTTCAACTACCTCAAGTACAAGGCGGCCACGCTCCGCGACCAGCTCGATCCCGAGAAGCCGAGCGCGCGGCTGATGGATCAGATCGAGAAGCTCTATGAGGAGATCGTCGAGATCAAGAATCGAATCGTTCGGGCAAACCTGCGGCTGGTCGTCTCGATCGCCAAGCGGCGGGTCTCTCCCGGCGACAGTTTCTTCGACCTTGTCAGCGACGGCAACATGTCGTTGATTCGGGCAGTCGAAAAGTTCGACTACGCCCGGGGCAACAAGTTCAGCACCTACGCCTCCTGGGCGATCATGAAGAACTTCGCCCGCACCATTCCCGACGAGCACCGTCGCCGGGACCGGTTCCGGGCCACCGACACCGAGTTCCTGCAGTCGGCTGCTGACCGTCGGGAGGATGAGTATCAGGTGCGACTGGCCGCCAGCGACCGGCTCCACCAGGTCGAGCGGTTCCTCGACCGGCTCGATTCCCGTGAGCAGACGATCATCATCCGCCGCTACGGGCTCGACCACGAGCACGAACCGCAGACCCTCAAGGAGGTCGGGTCGGCCCTCGGCGTGACCAAGGAACGGGTCCGGCAGATCGAGGCGAAGGCTCTCGAGAAGCTCCGTGAGGCGGCTGCCGCCGAGGCGATGCTGCCCGAACTGGGGTGATTCACCCCGGTGGCCGGCCGCGCCGCATGGCGGGCCGGCCGGGGCCAGAGTATCCTCGGGAGCATGAACAATCTCTCAACAGTGCCGTCTCACCGGCTGTCTGGTAGTGCGGTCATCGGGCTGGTTTGTCTCTCCGCCGCTGTGGCCTTCCCCTCCCGTACTCCAGCATTTGACGGCTGGCAGGGGATGCGGGTGATCGAACTCGACGGCCGGGCCGAGCGGCTGCTGGTGACCGATCTCGGCGGCGAGGGCCGCGATGACCTGGTGGTCGTCAATCCCCGCCAGGCGCGACTTGATATCTACCGCTGGCTGACGCCGGCCGAGCGGGACCGCGACGATCTCAGCGATTCCGACCGGCCCAACGAACTGCCGCTGGCCGCCGAGTGGTCGCGGGGCGAAGTGGTGATCGACGAGATGCCGCTCGACGCCGTTGCCCATGACCTCGACGACGACGGGCGACCGGAACTGCTCGTGATGACCAGCCCCTCCAATCGCGTCGCCATCTACGCCCAGGATCCCGAGAAGGCGGTCGATGCCAAGGGAGCCTGGCAGAAGACCGGCGGCTGGAGCCTGCTGGCCGGCACACCCACGGGTCGTCGCGGGCAGATGCTCGTCCGAAGCCTGCCCGGCGGCGGCCACGAACTCCTCGTCAGCTGCGACGAGGGCATCCAGCGGCTGCCGCTCGAGTCGGACGGGAGGGCGGAGTGGCTGGCTCCTCGGGAGTCGCGGGGCCGGCTCGACTGGCAACTCGCCGATCTCGACGGGGACGGGGATCGCGACCTTGTCGAATGGTCCAACGCGGCCCGGCAGGTCATCCGCTGGCATCCCTGCGCTGCCGACGGCACCCTGCTGCCGGCCCAGACGCTCCACGACCGACCCGTCGATGGCTTCGAAACCGCGGTCGGGCCGACCGGTCCAGCCGAGTTGATTCTGTTGGGGGGAAGCGACAAGGGCGTAGTGCGGCAGTATCGGCTTGTCCGCGGCGAGCCGACCGATGTCGGTCGCCAGGACGCCTTACCGATGGCCTCCGCCGATCGCGGCGGCTGGTGCGGAATCCTCCTGGCCGGTGAGCCGGCGATTGTGGCGGCCGACGCCACCCAACCGCGGCTCCGGGTCCATCGGCTGACGGACTCCGGCTGGTCGGCCGAAGAGACCTTCCCGGCGGTCAGCAACATTCGCGGGCTGGCGGCCCCCCTGGCCGCGTCCCAGGAGGGCCTGCTCCTCGTCTGGGCCAAGGATGCCGCCGATCTCCACCGCTGTCGCTGGGAAAATGGGCGTCTCTCCTACCCGCAGCCCTGGGTCCAGGAGGGTGACGACCGCAAAATCCTGGCCCTCGACCGTGTCGGGTCGACCGTCTGGTGGGCCCAGCGGGTCGGCAAGGATGTCGATCTTTACGTCTGGCCGGCCGATGTCGCCGAACCGACTGTGACCCGGTTTGCGGGACTGGGAGCCAAGGTCGACAAGGTCGTCTGGATGGGTGACCAGACGATCCTCTTCCAGGATGCCTATGCCAGCAGCGGCAAGGAGGCGAGGCTCGTGGATGGCACGGTTGAGGTGACGTCCCCGGCGCTGCTGGCCAAGACCGACCTGGGCGAATACCGCCTCCTCGACGTGGGCGGGAGCCGGCGGCGGAGCCGGCTGACCGACGGTGTCTTGCAGTGGCTCGGCGACGACCTGCATCCGGTCGACCAGGTGATGCTCGGCGATGGCCAGAAGATCGCCTCGTATCTGCCGATTCCCGGCAGCCCGGGCCAGGCTTGGGCGCTGGAACGGGGCGGAGCTTTTCTCCATCGGCTGACCGCCGACAAGGCGGGCGTGATGCGGCCGGTCGAGACGATCAAGCCGCCGGCTGGGGTGGCCCTCGAGGCCGATCCGGTGCTCGGGGTGGTCCTGATCGACCAGGACCGGATCGTGCGGCTTTCCCGGGGAGAGCCCTGGGAACTCGAGCTGGTCGAAAGCCTCGATGGTCGGATCGGTCGCCGCAGCGGCGTCAGCGAGTCGACGATTCACCGCATTCTGGCCACGGATGTCGACGGCGACGGCGGACAGGATCTGCTGCTCTGTGATGATCGGCGGCATCAGCTGACGGCAGTCCTGCGGCGGCCGGCGGCCGGGGCGGTCGCCGCGGCCCTCGAGCGATCGGTCACCTGGCAGGTCTTCGAGGATCGCAAGTATCCCTATGACGGCGGCGACTCGCGGGAGCTTGTGCCCGAGCCCCGGCAGGTCGCTGGCTGCAATGCCGATGGCGACGACGCCCGCGATCTGGCGGTGATCAGCCAGGATCGGCTGGTCATCTATCTGGGGCGTGACCCGGAACGCGAGCAGGCTGCAGGCGATGGCCGGGAGCAATCGCAGGCACGGGCTGCCACTCGAGGAGAGACACGATGAGCCGAATGGTGCGGGTGCTGGCGGGACTGCTGGCGGTGACAACGGCGGCTCCGGCCGCCGACCTGGTGACCGTCACGCTGGTGGGTGGCGGACGGGTCACGGCGCCGCTCTTGCGGCAGTCTGACGATGGCGTGGTCCTCGATCTTGGCTTCGAGGTGCTCCAGATTCCGGCGAAGCGGGTGCTCGACGTCAGCCGGGATGGTGTGGCCGAGCCGGCCGCTCGGGCCACCGACCAGGGAATCTTTCGGACGGGGCGGCTCGAGGCGCGGGAGGTGCCTGAACTGGTCAAGCGGTTTGGTGAGGCGGTGGTGATGGTCCGCAATCCGGGCGGGTTGGGCACCGGCTTTCTGATCAGCCGCGAGGGACACCTCGTCACCAACTATCACGTCGTCGAGAAGCACACCCGGCTGCGGGTGACGATGTTTCGGCGGCTGGCCGGCAAGGCGGCCGGCGCCGGTGGCTTTGAGAAGGTGGAACTGCGGAAGGTGAAGATCGTCGCCCTCCAGCCGCTCCGCGATCTTGCCTTGCTCAAGCTCGATCCGGAAGAAGCTGGCGGCCGGCTGCCCGACCCGGTGGTGATCAACAACCGTGACGACCTGCGGGTGGGCGACATGGTGTTTGCGATCGGCAATCCGCTCGGCATGGAGCGGAGCGTCACCCAGGGAATCGTCAGCAGCACCACGCGGACGATCGACCAGATGCGACTCATCCAGACTGACGCCGCGATCAATCCTGGCAACAGCGGCGGGCCGATCTTCAACGCTCGGGGCGAGGTCGTGGCGGTCGCCTGTGCCGGTGCGGCTGTCTTCGACGGGCTGGCCTTCGGGATTCCGGCGTCCGACCTGATCGACTTCTTGATCCACCGCGACACCTACCTCTACGACGAGTCGCAGCCCCAAAACGGAGTCACCTACCTGCCGCCTCCGTATCGGCCGGGGGCGACGGAAGGCAGCCGGGAAGACTAGCGATCGTCTGCGGCCGACAGGGCTGCGGCTTGCCGGGCTGGGGTCTCGGTTCTGCGACCGACAGCTACACCACAAGGGAGTGCGACATGCCAGGACTGCACGCAAGAATCTTCGTGACCGCGGTGATGGCCCTCGGGGCCACGCTGGCCGGCGCTGTCGAACCCCGGCCGTCTTGGGAATGCCTCCCCGATGACACGGCGCTGCTCGTGCGGCTGCCGCAGGTGAGCGCCTGGCTGGAGCCGCTCCGGGAGAACAGCAGGTTTGGCGAACTGATGCTCAAGCCTGACCGGCTCGAAGGCATCTGGCAGCTGATCATCGAGCGATCGCAGCAGACTGAGGACTCGGCAGCCGACGGATGGGCGGACTGGGAGGAGTCGCTCCACCGTTACGGGCTTGAGCCAGACGATCTTGCCGCCGCCTTCCAAGGTGAGGTGGGAGCAGGCCTCGTCGTTCGCCGCCGCGACGAAGGTCGGCCGCCCCTGAGGATGCTCCTGGCCTGGGGAGAGCCGGGGGAGGATGTCGCCACCCGGATGCTGACGGCCGTCAAGCAGCAACTCGAGGAGTCTGCCGCCAAGCAGCAGCTGGCGGCCAGGCGGATCGATCTGGAACTGGCCGGCCACGAGGTTGTGTCGGCCATCACGCCGGTGATGGGCATCGACCCCACCGAACTTGGCCAGGTGGAGCTCACCGTGGGGCCCGATGCCGGCATTCAAGCGCAGCTCGAGGCCCTTCAGGCCAAGATCGAGGAGGCTGACCCGGTGCAGACCGGGCAGACGTATTCCTTTCACACCGTCATCGGCGGCCGCTTCATCATCGCCACCACCCTGCCTGACAGTGTTGTGGGCCAGGGCGGAGCGGAGGCGGCCGACTTCGATGCCGACGGCAGCGAGGAACTGGCCCGGGAAGTTTTCGCTACCTTCCTGGCCGCCCACGCGGACGATCGCGAGGCTCCGCTGGCACAGCCGCTTCGGGAACCGGCACTCGTCGCGGCCAAGCCCGGCGGGATTCCGGTGATCGAGATCCTGTTTCGCCCGCGGCTGCTGATGGCCGACGACGGCGACGCGGAGGTGATGGACCAGTGGGCTCGCTGGGGGCTCGATGCCATCGGGGCCGTGGCCTGGCGGCAGGCGGTCGATGGCGACTGCTGGCGATCGGCCGTCGCCTTGACGCTCCCGGCCCCGCGGCGGGGGCTCCTCGCCTTCCTTGACCAGCCCTGCGATCCTTCCGAGGTGCCCTCCTTTGTCACGCGTGAGGCGGTCGACTTCACACAGATCTCGCTCGATCTCGGCTCCGCCTTCACCACCGTGCGGGCGGCTCTCCTTGAGAACGAGGATGCCGAGCAGTTGGCCAACATGTTCGCCGTCGCCGACGTGCAGTCGCAGACCTTCCTGGGCGGCGACGTGGCGACGGTGCTGTCGGGCCTCGGCAGCCGGCACTGGATCCTCTCCTTTCCGCCCCGGATCGCCGCAGCGGTCGCCCAGGCCCGCGGCGGCGATCCGGCGGCGGCCAGCACCGACAGCATGGCGATCGTCTGGCAGGTCGTCGATGAAGAGCCGATCGGCAAGCTGCTCGGTCGGCTCGCGCCGCTGACCGGCACCGAGCTTCAAGAGGAGCAGGGCTTTCAGGGCCTCCGCCTTCCCGGCGGGCTGGCTGCCTATGTCGGCCGCGGCCACCTCGTGCTGGCCCTCGGCGACGGCACGGTCGAAAAGATTCTGGCGGCGATCCGGAACCCGCCCGCCGGCAACGTCTCCTGGCGGGAGAGCCCGGCCCTCCGGCGGGCCCGGGAACTGGTCGACCTCGCGCCAGCCCGGATGTTCGGGGTGGGCGATGCCAGCCTCACCGGCGGTACCCTGGGGCTGCTCCGGGAACTGGTCGACGCCCTCGAGCCGGACGATCTCGAGGACGGCTACCGCGACCTCGTCGAAGCGGGCCGCCGGCTGCTCCCGTCGGCCGCCGAGTTGGAGGGGATGTTTGGCGTTGGGGCCACGGCGGTCCGCATGACCGATGACGGGATGATCCTCGAAAACGCCTGGGAACTGCCGCCGCGGTGAGCCACGCCGGGACAGCGCGGCGTTCCCGGAGACCGACGCCATGACCGCTCCCGATCTGCCTCCCGCCACACCGCCCGAGTTGCTCGCGCCGGCGGGCGACCTCGAGTGCCTCAAGGCCGCGATCGCCAACGGGGCCGATGCCGTCTATTTCGGCCTCGAGAGCGGCTTCAATGCCCGGGCCCGGGCCACCAACTTCGGTGTTTCCGAACTGCCGGCCGTCATGCAACTGCTCCACCGGCATGGCGTGCGGGGCTACGCCACCCTCAACACCCTCGTCTTCGACAACGAACTGCCAGGCTTTGCCGACACGGTCAGGGCCGTGGCCGAGGCAGGCGTCGATGCGGTCCTTTTGCAGGATGTCGGGGCGGCCCTCCTCGTCCGCGAGCTCGCTCCGGAACTGGCCCTTCATGCCTCGACCCAGATGACGCTCACCAGCCGTGAGACGATCGACCTCGCCGAGCACCTCGGCATGGAGAGGGTCGTGGTGGCTCGAGAACTATCGCTTGCCGAGATCAGGGCGATCACCGCCGCGACGACGATGCCGCTCGAGGTCTTCGTGCACGGCGCGCTCTGCGTCGCCTATTCCGGACAGTGCCTGACGAGCGAGTCGCTTGGCGGTCGCAGTGCCAACCGCGGGCAGTGCGCTCAGGCCTGTCGGCTACCCTATGAACTCGTCTGCGATGGCCGGGATGTCGACCTGGGCCCGCAGCGGTATCTCCTCTCACCGCAGGATCTGGCGGCCTACGCCCTCTCGCCCGAACTGATCGCTGCGGGGGTCGCGTCCTTCAAGATTGAAGGCCGGCTCAAGACGCCGGAATACGTCGCCTCGATCACCCGCCACTACCGGCAGGCGATCGACACGGCGCTGGCGGGTCGGCCGGTGGCCTTCTCGCCTCGCGAGGTGGAGGAGATGGAGCTCACTTTTTCGCGGGGCTTCTCGCCCGGCTGGCTGCAGGGCTGCAACCACAAGATGCTTGTGCCGGCGACCTCGAGTGCCAAGCGGGGCGTGCGGCTGGGAACCGTCGCCGGCACCGCCGGCGGCCGGGTCATCGTCGACCTCGCGGCGGGCCTGGCCGGCGGGGTCAAGCGGGGCGACGGGATCGCCTTCGATTCGGGGAAGACTTCCGATGACGCATCCGGGGGCCGCGTCTACGAGGTCTTCGCTGCCGGTGTCTCGCGAGCCGATGCCGTCACCGCCGGCCGGGTCGAACTTGGCTTCGCCCGAGGCCAGCTCGACTTCGCCGCACTTCAGCCGGGACAGACGGTCTGGAAGACCGACGACCCCGCCCTCACCTCCCGGCTGCGGAAGTCGTTTGCCGGCGGCGTGCTCCGCCGCCGACCGATCGATCTGACCGTGACTGCCGTTCCAGGCGAGCCCGTGCGGGTCGAGGCGAGGCTGGGCGAGTCCCGGTGCGAGGTGGCCTCGACCGAGCCTGCCCAGGAGGCGACGCGGCATCCGCTCGACGAGGAGATCCTCCGCCAACAGCTCGGCCGCCTCGGCCAGACACCGTTTGTGCTGCGGCACCTGGCCGCGTCGATCAGCGGCCGGCCGATGCTGCCCCTCAGTTTGCTGGGCAGGCTCCGCCGCGATCTGGTGACCGCCCTCGAGAGGATCGCCTCCGGCGGGGCCAAGGCAGTCCACACGGCCCCCGCCTCGGCGGCGACGATCCCTGCTGCGGCTCCCATCCGGGCTGATCGCGATAGCAACCGCGACCAGCTGCCCCGCCTGCACGTGCTGGTCCGCTCGCTCGAGCAGCTCGCCGCCGTCCTCGAGCTCGGCGAGCGGTTCCTGCTGGTGGAGTTTGCCGACATCCGGCAATACCGCGAGGCGGTGGACCGCTGCCGGGCCCGCGGGGCTACGATCCACCTGGCGACCCCCCGCATCCACAAGCCCGGCGAGGCGGGCATCTTCTCCCTCCTCGAGAAGCAGGCCCCCGACGGCATCCTGGCCCGCAACTGGGCAGGCCTCCAGCACTTCCGAGCCGCCGGCCTGCCGGTGGTGGCCGACTTCTCGTTCAACGTCGCCAACCGCCGGACGGCCGACTTCTTCCTGGCCGCGGGCTGTGAGCGGGTTACCGCCTCCTACGACCTCAACCGAGATCAGCTCCTCGCCCTGGTAGCGGCCATGCCGGCCGAGCAGCTCGAGGTGGTGATCCATCAGCGGATGCCGATGTTTCACATGGAGCACTGCGTCTTCTGCGCAGTTCTCTCACCGGGCACCGACAAGACCAACTGTGGCCGCCCCTGCGACGATCATCAGGTCAAGCTGCGGGACCGGATCGGTGCCGAGCATCCCCTCACGGCTGACGTCGGCTGCCGCAACACCCTCTGGAGCAGCCTGCCGCAATCGGCCGCCGAGGTCGTCTCGAGTCTGCGGACCGGCGGCGTTCGCCAGTTTCGGATCGAGTTGCTCGACGAGCCCGCCGCCGAGATCGGCGTTGTGATCGCCGCCTATCGCGACCTGCTCGCCGGCCGGGCCAGCGGCCGCGATGTCTGGCGGCGGGTGAAGGCCGTCAACCGGGTGGGCGTGACCCGCGGCACTCTCGAAGCCCGCCGCGACCCGCTGGCCATCATCTGACGGGTTCACCCCTCGCGGGCTCGGGGTGGGAGCCCGTGCCGTCTCGCCCGGACGCTCGTTCCAGGCATCCTGCCTTCCACTCGCTCGATGCTGGCTCGCTCTCGGCATCCCTGCCTTCGCTTCGCCAGCAACGCCGGCTCCACGGCACGGGCTCACCCCTCGCGAACCCGGATTCCGTGCATCCTCGGGTTGGAAAAGGGTACAGGCACCTCGCTGCGCTCGGAGCCAGTCCCCTTTTCACGAGAAGCCCCCCGACGCGAGCCGGGGGGGCGGCGGGCCGTTGGGCGAGAGACATCCCCGGAAGCCCCGGCAACGCATCCCAACCGGCCGGTTACTGCCCCAGCTTGGCGAGGATCTTCACGATGCCGGCGATCTTTTCTCCCAGAATCGCCTCGACGCGGGGCAGGGCCATCACCTTTTTGATCAGCTGCTTGAGCGGGCCGAGCTTCTCGCCGACCACGACCGCCTCGTCTTTGGGGCCCTGCCCCATGTTCGTAGCGAGGGAGTAACCGACCACGCCCAGGGCCGCCAGCAGAAGCAGCGGCAGCAGCCAGCCTGGGGCGGCTGCCGCCGGATCAGGCTGCGAGCCACAGGCAGTCGCCCCGCTCCTCGCCTGCGGGGAGCTGTTTTTCAGCGGCAATCCGCACCCCTCTCGGAAGTCTTCAAATCGCCGGCTGATTGTGCCGATAATGACGATTGTGGCGGGAGCAGCTGCTACGCCGTCGAGCCCTGTTCGAAATCTGTCAGATGTCAGGAGGTGGGGAGATGATCGCGACGAAGCAGCCGGCCGGCATCCGGGACGACATCACGCAGTGCATTGGCCGCACTCCGCTGGTGAGGCTCCGCCGGGTCACCGAGGGCTGCGTCGCCACCGTCGCTGGCAAGATCGAAAACATGAATCCGCTGTGGAGCGTCAAGGATCGGATCGCCTGTGCGATGATCGACGCTGCCGAGCGGGATGGCCGCCTTGGTCCCGACACGATCGTGATCGAGCCGACCAGCGGCAACACCGGCATCGGTCTGGCCTACGTCTGCGCCGCCCGCGGCTACAAACTCCGCGTCACGATGCCGGAAAGCATGAGCCTCGAGCGGCGGCGGATGCTCAAGGCCCTCGGTGCCGAGCTGGTGCTCACGCCCGCCGCCGAAGGCATGCCGGGCGCCGTTCGCCACGCCGAGGAGATCACCGGTACGAGCAGCCAGTACTTCATGCCGCAGCAGTTTAAAAATCCGGCCAATCCCGAGGTCCACCGGCGGACCACCGCCGAGGAGATCTGGCAGGACACCGAGGGGCAGGTCGATGTCGTCGTCTGCGGCGTCGGCACCGGCGGAACAATCACCGGCGTCGGCGAGGCGCTCAAGAGCCGGAAGCCCGACATCCGGGTCGTGGCGGTCGAGCCGGCCAACAGCCCGGTGATCTCCCAGAAACTTGCCGGCCAGCCAATCAAGCCGGGCCGGCACACGATCCAGGGGATCGGGGCCGGCTTCATTCCTGACATCCTCAACCTCGACATCATCGACGAGGTGGTCAAGGTCGACGACGAGGACGCCATGGAGACGGCCCGGCAGATGGCCAAGCGGGAGGGGCTGATGTGCGGCATCAGCTGCGGCGCTGCCGCCTGGGGAGCCCTCCAGGTGGCCCGCCGGCCGGAGTTTGCCGGCAAGCTCGTCGTCGTGGTGCTGCCCGACCTTGGCGAGCGCTACCTCTCGACGCGGCTCTTCCCGGAGTGAGACCTCACGCAGGCT
>JAQCJP010000054.1 GCA_027592945.1 Planctomycetota bacterium | reverse complement strand
TCCATAGAAGCCGCCCGGCGCGAGCCGGGGGGGCGGCGGGCCGTTGGGCGAGCTGAAGCTTTGCCGTCAGCAGCCGAGGCGGCCGACCAGCTGCTCGAACTGGCGGGCGTGGCGGGCGTGGGAGGTGTGCATGTGCTCGCCCTGGGAGAGAAACCGGAGCCGGTCGTCGCGGTCGAGGCGACGGGTCCGGAGGATCCGTTCGAAGGGCTGGCGGGCCTGGGCGTAGACGACAAGCAGCTTGTGCTCGTCAAACTGCACCTCCAGCGACTGCTCGGGATGAAGGACCGCGATTCCCGTGCAGCCATCGTTGAGCAGCAGGTCTTCAAAGTCCCAGAGGAGGCTCTCGAGCACCAGCCGCTCCACGCCTTCGCGGGCATACTCGCGAATACCGACAGCCTCCTCATGAGATGACTCGAGGATCACATCCACCGTGTCGCCGAGCGGCTCGAGCAGTTCGAGAAACGTTTCAAACAGGCTCTCGGCCGAGACTGCGGCGACGAGGGCCGGCATCCGGACACCGCTAGCAGGATCGACATAGGCGTCGTGCCGGTAGCCTGCCCGGGGGACGATGTCGAGCTGCCAGCCCGGGCGGATCGCACCGGTGAGTGTGAAGCGGCCATAGGTGTCGCGGGCCATGTGGGCCTCGAGGGCCGCCGGGTCGGGCGTGGCGGCCGTTTCCGAGGGAGCCGAAATGGCCTTCAATGCGGGGGCGGCGGGACGAGGTGTGGAAGGTTCGTCGAGGAATCGCATCGGGATGTGGCTCGGGCGGATGAGAGGGAATCGGCCGGAAGCGGACGGGGACACGCCGCCGTCAGGCCGGACACCTCTAACCTAGGACACGCTTTGGCGCCGTGCGGCCAGCGGCACGCGAGCCGTAAATCCGGGCCCTGTCAGCCCTTCGAGAGCGGCGATCGTTGCCGCCTGGCCTGCGTTGCCCTCATAATCCGCGGCTTTCCCCAGATTTCACCAGTGGAGGTTCTGAGGCTCATGGATGGGAAAATCGTCGCCACCGGCATCACCTTCGACGATGTGCTGCTGCTGCCGAGGCGTTCGGCGGTGGTGCCGGCCGAGACCGACGTCGCCACCCGGCTGACCCGCGGGATCAGCCTCAACATCCCGATCGTCAGCTCACCGATGGACACGGTGACCGAGAGCGAAATGGCCATCGCCCTGGCCCAGGAGGGAGGCCTGGGAGTGATCCACAAGAATCTCTCGATCGAACGGCAGGCCGAAGAGGTCGACAAGGTCAAGCGAAGCGCCAACGGCATCATCATGGATCCGGTCACCCTCCCTCCTGACGCCACCGTGGCCAAGGCTCGGGATGTGATGGATCAGCACAACATCTCGGGCGTGCCGATCACCGTCGGGGGCCGCCAACTCGTCGGCATTATCACCCGCCGCGACCTCCGCTTCCTGGAGAGCGGCGAGACGCCGATCGCCGACATCATGACGAAGTCCGGCCTCGTCACGGCCACCGGCACTGTCTCGCTCGACGAGGCCGAAAAGATCCTGATGGCCAACAAGGTTGAGAAACTGCTCCTCGTCGATGGGCAAGGGCTGCTGACTGGCCTGATCACAATCAAAGACATCGACATGATGAAGCGGTTTCCGATGGCCTGCAAGGATCGGCAGGGGCGGCTCCGAGTCGGAGCGGCGGTGGGGGTGCTCGACGAGGAGCGGGTGGCCGCCCTGATCGCCAAGGGGGTCGACATGCTCGTCGTCGACAGCGCTCACGGCCACTCGGAGAACGTCATCGACACGGTTGCGGCAATCAAGAGGCAGTGGGAAATCGAGGTGGTCGCGGGAAACGTGGCAACCCGGGAGGGCTGTCGGGATTTAATCGCGGCAGGCGCAGATGGGATCAAAGTCGGGATCGGTCCCGGGTCGATCTGTACTACACGGGTGATCTCCGGGGTCGGCGTTCCTCAGATCTCAGCGGTCTGGGACGCCGCCCAGGAGGCGGCCGGAGCCGGCGTTCCCGTGATCGCCGACGGAGGGATTCGCTACTCGGGAGACATCACCAAGGCGATCGCCGCCGGGGCCCATGCCGTGATGATCGGCGGTCTCCTGGCGGGCGTGGCGGAAAGCCCAGGGCAGACCGTTCTCTATCAGGGGCGGACGTTCAAGGCCTACCGCGGGATGGGATCGCTGGGAGCGATGGTCAAGGGTTCGAGCGAGCGGTATCGCCAGAAGGCCACGGGACGAACCGGCGACAAACTGGTTCCGGAGGGAGTCGAGGGTCGAGTGCCCTTCAAAGGGCCCTTGAGCGTGTTTGTCTATCAGCTCGTCGGCGGGCTCCGGGCCGGGATGGGCTACTGCGGCACGCGCACGATCGAAGAACTCCGTCGGGACGCCCGTTTCATTCAGGTGACAGCCGCCAGTGTCCGCGAGAGCCATCCTCATGACATCGCCATCACGCAGGAAGCACCCAACTATTCGGTGGAACGGGTGGGCGAGTAAGGCCCGTCTTGCCGCGAGCCTGCTGGCTGCCTGGCTGGTGCCGGCGGCCTGCCCGGCTGCCGACTGGCAGGATTTCGTACGGTCGCCGGCCGAAGCCCTTCAGATGCCGCTCCCCGATCGAGTCGAGCAGGAGGTGATTCCGGCGGTGGGTGGGGCTGATTCGCCGAGCGGATGCGTGGCCTGCGGAGCGGAGGTTGAGGCCGCCGCGCTGGCTGAGGCCGACACCGACGGGCCGTGTGCCGACGAGGCCGATGACTGCCGGGAGGAGTTGCAGCGGCGTCAGGAAGACCGCCTGGCCGCCATTGATCTCGACATTCGCGTCGGCGGCCGGCCCGGCAACGACTATCCCTGCGAGTGCCGCCTGGAGGGAGAGACCTTCGAGCCCCGCCGCTTCGCCTGCACGACGTTCACCTGGAAGGCTGCCGGCTACTGCCACAAGCCGCTCTACTTCGAGGACTGGCAGCTCGAGCGATACGGCCATTCGCATGGCGGGCTGGCCGACCCCTTCTTCTCGGCTGCCCACTTCTTCGTGACGCTGCCCGTCCTGCCCTACAAGATGGGCGTCGAGCTGCCCTGGGAGTGCATGTATCCGCTCGGCTACTACCGGCCCGGCGATTGCTCGCCCTGGATGATCCCGGCGGTCCCGATCAGCCCGCGTGGCTTCGCGGTTGAGGCGGCGACGATCACCGGCATCCTGTTCGTGGTGCCATAAGGAGAGCCGCCGCGGGCGTCCGTGGAAAAGGGGGCTGGCTCCGAGCGAAGCGAGGTGCCTGTACCCTTTTCCAACTCGAGGACCCACGGAATACGGGCCCACCCCGAGCCCAAGACTCACCGCTTGATGACGGTCGCGAGGTAGGCGTAGCGGCGGGCGACCGACTCGAAGGAGACCTCGGCCCGACCGGAGTTTCCCAGTGCCACGAGCGCCTCGTGAACCTCGGGACGGTAGTGGACGTGAAACAGGGCCAGCCATTTCTTGAGGCCCGCTGCGAACAGCCCGGGCAGCTCCCGCTGATCCCAGAAATCGACGATCAGGAGCCGCCCTCCCGGCTCCAGGTTGGCCAGCGCCGCCTCGATCGCCCCGGGCCAGGTCGGCACCATCGAGAGGCAGTAGGAGAAGAAGATCGTGTTGAAGGGCCTCGCCAGGCCGAACATCGCGGCGGCGTCAAGCTGTTCGGCCAGGCCCTGCCGAAGCCGAATCGGCTCGAGCCCTGCCGCCGGGACCCCAGCCCGGGCAATGCTGCTGGCGGCCGTGTCGAGCATCTCCTGGGAGGCGTCGAGCCCGCAGAGCAGCCCCGGCTGCGGCCGCCGGGCAAGCTTGATCAGATTGCGGGCGGTGCCGCAGCCGACTTCGCAGGTGGCCGTCTCGGGGCCGGTCGTCACGTTGGCAAGAAGGCGGTCGCGACCAAGCAGATAATAAGCCCGCGTGACGTCGTAGATATGCCGTGTCAGGCGGTACATCCGATCCATGGCGACCGCCTGGTCGGCGGGTCGCTCGGCCCCGGAGTCACCCGTCATGCCTCGTGGCCCAGCCGCTCATAGATGTGGAACATGCCGTAGATGGCTGAGCGATCTTTGCGGTGCAGTTCTCGGGCGCGTTCCTGCTCGTACTCGAACCGGGACCGCGTCTCGGCCGAGAGGGCCTGTTCGACCGGCGAACGCTCGCCCGCCGTGCGAAAGATGACCCGGCTGCCTGGCAACCCCACCCGGGCGATTTCTGACCAGAGTTCCTCGATCACCGGCGGCGGCATCCAGTCCTGGCTGTCGAGAAGCACAAAAGCGTTGAGGCTGCCGGGCTGTTCGATCCGGAGTTGATCGGTCAGCGAGGCGACATGCGTCTCGACCCGATCGACTAGCGAACGGATCTTCTCGTAGTTTTCCCGCTTGAGGTAGTCGGGGAGGGCCCGTCGGCTGTCGTGGTCGTAGCGGCGACCGAATGCCTGCCAGGTGAAGTAGTTGTCGTCGAGCGGGAAGCCGCAGGCCAGACGGCGAATCCGATCCCTGTACATTTCGAAGAGCTTGCCGCCGTCTCCGTCCTGCTCCTCGAGCATCGCCGCATGCTGGCTGGGGGGGATGCCAAGGCTATAGACGGCCACCGGCTGCCGGCCCATCCAGCGAACGAGGCGGTTGTCGAAGAGCGGAGCGTACATCTCCTCGAAGATCTGCTCCTGTTCGGCAAGGGTCTTGGCGGCAAGCAGACGGGCTGGATCCCGCTTCATGCGGCGGGCGATGCCGTGGACCAGCCGAAAGAACTGGCCCAGCTTGGCATGCTCGTAGAGGCCCCGCTTGAAATAGTTGATTCGGCGGGGGCCGATCGCCCGGCCCGGCCAGTCGCTCGATTCCCAGAAGGACCGAGTCAGCGGATCGAGGTGGTCGCGAATGGAGCGGCGGTAGTTGGCGATGTTATCGCGGTGTCGGCCGTGTCCGAAGAAGTCGTAGAAGGTCTCGTAGTCTGGCAGATGCTTGATCGCCGCCAGTTTCAACCGTGTCAGCGCCATATGGTTGGCGTTGAGGTCGACAGCCACGATCCGCTTCGGCTCGTGGACGAGATAGTTGAGAATGTTGCAGCCGCCGCTGGAGATGGCCAGCAGGCTCGTGTCGGGGCCGATCGCCAGAGCTTCGGCATCGACGCGCGGATCCTCCCAAATTTGGTTGTAGACGAAGCCGCGAAACCAGAGCGTGAACATTCTCTCGAGCATGCCCCGCCGGCTGGCCAGCCGGTGGTGGTGCACCGCCTTGCTGAGACGATGCGTATTGCTGCGAGGCGGTGCGAGGCTGCTCATTGGGGGCGTCCCTGGAACTCTTCGGGATTCAGGAATGTAGCCGATTCCCGGCTGGCTCGTCGACGGCGGACGGTTCCGGTCGGCGTCAGAAGGCTGCCGGGCCTACCCTGCCGCCCCGGGCCTGCGGGGGCGGCGCCAGCCGGTCAATCTTCTCGACGGCCTCCTGGACCACGACATCGAGTTTCCTGCCCAGGTCGACCACGGCCTGTTCGGCGGCTCCGAGTTGACGGGCGACACGCTCGGCCTCGGCCTCGAAGGTATCGGCCAGACTGGTTGCCGCGTCGGCGTCGCGAGTGAAGGAGCGGAGGTCCGAATCGAGGGCCTCCAGTTCGGCGTCGACGAGTTGCCGCTCGTCGGCAGCGGCCTGCGTGGCCGCAGCCAGACGGGTCTGTGATTCAGCGAGGATGGCGATGTCTCGCTCCAGCGATCGCATCAAAGCAGACAGCCCCTCGGCCATGACAACATCGTCATCTTTCTGCCCCACCGGGACGAGCGACCCGCTGACGAGGGTTCCGGTGTCGAGAAGCCTCCGCCGGTGGAAGACCGTCACGATCGTGGCGTCGTTTTCTTTCTGAGCCTGGAAGGCCGACTCGAGGTCGACCTCGATCGACAGGCTCGGCTCGACACCGTCAACGATGTCCGGGGCGAACCCTAGGAAGTCCTCCAAGCGCGCGAGGTCAGTAAAGCGAATCTCGGCCCAATACTCTCCGGGCAAGGCCTCGGTGCCGCCCGCTTCCAGCAACGCCTGGAGGGCGGGCCATTCTTCCTCGGCGACGCTCTTGCGGACATCCACGGCTGTGAGCGTGTGGTCTGCCAACGCCTGTTCAAGGTTCTCCGGAAGCGTCAGCGTTTCGTCGCTTTTCAGCCTCTCAAGGTCGAGCGTCGGCTGTGGAGTCACGGCGTCAAGGGAGGCGGCGGTGGCTCCCGGCTCATCGTCCTCGACGGGAGGCCTGGTCGATCGGGGCGTTTCCGAGAAAGCGACCCACCGGTCAGCCGGCAACTCGTCGTAGACCGTGACCGTACCTGACTGGTCCTGCCAGGCGGCCCGATCCTCGTCGTCGGGCGGGGTGGTCGGCTCGAGTGTCAGCTGCTGCCCGGCAACGTCGGTGACCTTCCAGGCTCCGAGGTATCGCCCGCCTTCGGCGATCGGACGAGTGTCGAAGAGATAGATGGTCGCCCCCTGGGCCGGTGGTTGCCGGGGTGCCAGGGCCACCGCTGGCTCGTCGGGCTCCCCGTCCGCGTCATCGGGCGGAGCCGCCGGCTGGGGGGCAGGCAGCGTCAGCGTCGCGGCGGTCGTGTTGTCCTCGGGCGGGTCGAACCGCGCGTTGTCCCAGTAGGTCCCCCGCCAGGTCTCCACCCGCTCCAGTGCCCGCGTCCAGCGGGCCTCGTCCTGCTGCAGTTCGGAGATCGACTTTTCTCCGGCAATTTTCACGAGACGGCCTTGGTCGCCTGGATTTGCCGAGGGTGCCAGGGCATCTCGGGTGCGATAGAGCTGGAGCCGGGTCGCCCGCTCGGCCTGGGCCCACTGCCACTCGAACTGGAGCAGCCTCGCGGCCAGGTAGAGGTAGCCGCCAAAGGTGAAGACGATCAAGAACGAGGCCACGACGGCAGCCCAGTTCCAACGGCGACTGCCGATCCCGAAGGCGACCAGCGCCGTCAGCAGCAACAGCCCCACGAGGGCCAGGGCAGCGATGGCGAAGGAGGACATGCGTGAGAGCCCGTAAGACGGCAGGCGGGAGCCCTCGGACCCCGCGGGACCGATACAACCGGAGTATAGCCGCGATTGGCAAGCTCCCCCCGTCTCCTTTCGTGTCGGAAGACAGTCGATCTTGAGCCGGTTGGCCAGCCGTGTCGCGACCGGACGACAGGCAGCGGAGCGTGTCGCCAGGAGGCGACGCGACGGCCTCACCGCCGCAGGTGAACGAGACCGCGGAATCGCGGCTCTGTCGGCGAAAAATGCGGATGTGTCCGCGGCCACGCTGGTTTGGCACCGGAAATGCACAGTCAGGCGACCAGTCCGGGACCCACCGTCGCGTCCCCTTCCCCCTCGACCGGAATGATCGTCATGGCCTCTGCAACCGCTCCCGCCCCCACCCGAACAGCTTCCACGCGTGCCACCACCAAGCGACGCGGCAGCGATCGCGCTCCTGCGGTGATCGACGATCCCGTCCGCCTCTACCTGTTGCAGATGGGGGGCATTCCGCTTCTGACCCGGGAGACCGAGGTGAGCAGTGCTCGGGAGATCGAAAAGTGGCGGCGGAAGTTTCGCCGGACGCTCTTAGCCAATGACTACGTGCTCGCCGGTGCCGTGCAGCTCCTCCAGCGGGTGCAGGCCGGCACGCTCCGGCTCGATCGCACCATCGAAGTCTCGGTGACGAACACCTCCGAGAAGAAGCGGCTCCTCAAGCGGCTGGGCCCCAACCTCGAAACACTCCAGCGGATCGAGGAGGAGAAGCGGCGTCTGTTTCGGATTGCGATGTCGCGGTCGATCCCGCTGGGCCGCCGTCGATCTGCCTGGCGGCGGCTGGTTCGGCAGCGGAACAAGGCAGTCCGGCTGGTCGAGGAGATGAATCTGCGGATTCAGAGGCTCTACCCGCTGCTTCAACAACTGCGGGAGATGTGGGACTGCTACCGGGCTCTCGGCGAGCGAACCTCAGGTGCCGTAGGTGGAGGCAACGCGGCTGATCGGCTGCGGGGCCGCCGCCGGATTCTGCTCAGGACGCGAGAGAGCCGTCACACGCTTCGTCGCCGGCTCGAGCGGCTCGAGGATCTCAAGAACCGCTACGACGCGGCCAAGCGGGCCCTTGCCGCCGGCAATCTCCGGCTGGTGATCTCGATCGCCAAGCGGTACCGCAATCGCGGCCTCTCCTTCCTCGACCTGATCCAGGAGGGCAACTCGGGGCTGATGCGGGCCGTCGACAAGTTTGAGCATGCCCGAGGGTTCAAGTTCTCCACCTACGCGACCTGGTGGATCCGGCAGGCGATCACTCGGGCGATTGCCGACCAGAGCCGCACGATCCGGGTACCCGTCCACATGGCCGACACCATCAACCGACTCCGCAACCTGACGCGGGGCTTTCTCCAATCGCACGGCCGTGAGCCGACCGTCGAGGAGATGGCAGACCTCGCCCAGTTGCCAGTCGAGGAGGTCGAGTGCATCTGGCGGATGTCCCGGCGGCCGATCTCGCTCGATCAGCCCCTCGGCGATGCCGAGGAAGGGACCGTCGGTGATTTCGTGAGCGATCAGCAGGAGATCGATCCTCTCCGGGGCGTCAACCAGCAGGCGCTCAAGACCTCCATCGGAAGGGCCTTGGAGGGGCTGAGCTACCGGGAGCGGGAGATCATTCGGCTTCGGTTTGGGCTGGCCGACGGCTACTCATACACCTTGGAAGAAGTCGGCTCGATCTTTGAGGTCACCCGGGAGCGGGTGCGGCAGATCGAGGCCAAGGCGGTGGAGAAACTCCGCGAGCCAGGCGTCGATGTCGACCTCGCCAGTTTTGTGTCGGAGTCGCTCGTCGAGAAGTGGCGGCGACCCGCCGACGCGGAACTCGAGACGGCCGGCATCCGAGAGTCCCAGGGCTGACCTTGGGGTGGTTCAGGCAAGTCCCTCAGGCGGACTTGGCCTCGTCGAGAGCCTGCTGGAGACGGGCCTTCGGCTGGACACCCATCATCTGCTGCACCAACTTTCCACCGCTGAAGATCATGATCGTGGGAATACTGGCCACGTTGTAGGTCATCGCCAGCCGGCTGTTGTCGTCGACGTTGACCTTGCCAATTTTGAAGGCACCGGCGTTTTCGACAGACAACTCCTCGATCACCGGGCCGATCATCCGGCAGGGACCGCACCAGGGGGCCCAGAAATCGACGAGCACCGGTACGGGCGACTCCAGAACCTCGGACTGGAAGTTGTCATCGGTGAACTCGAGGGCATTTCCCATGGTCGTCGCTGTCTCCTGTCGATGTCGGTGCGGCGGTCGCCGCAGTAGGCTGTGGCCGGACGTAACGCCTCGGTGGCACCATGCGTCACGGCCGGGCGGCAGTATAGCCGCTCTGGCCTGCCGGAGGCGACGTTGGTTTGGTGATGGCCAGTGGCGGCGTAAGGAGGCAGATCATGGGCGGATCTGGCAGGGTGTTTTCAGCCCACGGGGCGGTGATTCGGTGAGTGGACGGCATGCGATCAATCTCACGGCCGCCTGGACTCCGCCCGCCGCGCCGGGCCCGCCTGCGGTCTGGCGGCGTCAGTTTGGCATGCCGACGGGGATTGCCGCTGCCGACCGGGTCTGGCTGGTCGTGGAGTCGCCAGCCGGATGCACGCTGGAACTCAACGGAGTTGCGATGCGGTCGGCAGCAGCGGGCGAGTGCCTGCGGCAGGACGTGACCCGGCTGCTCCGCCGGCGGAATGAACTGTGTCTTACCGGCGGCGACGAGGGTGTTCCTGCTGACCAGCCGGGAGCCCCGCTCGGTCGCCGCCCCCTGCCAGCTCGGCTGGGACGGGTCTGGCTCGAGATCGAGCCGACGGCTTGACGGTCTGCCACGGCGGCCGCTACGAACACGTTGTGAGCGGCGGCATCAACCATGTGGAAATGCCGCCGGCTTTGTTCTGCAGGAGCCAACCAGCATGTCGGTCATCCGGGTCGGAAGCACGAGTAAGTACGCGGACGGGTGGGACCACATCTTCGGCGGCGGCAGCCGAGCGAAGGCGGCGGGCACCACTGCCACGCGAGCCGGCAAGAAGGCGAGCAAGAGGGCGAGCAAGAAGGCGAGCAAGAAGGTCGCCAAGAAGCCAACGAAGAAGCGAGCCAAGAAGTCCGCCGCAAAGGCTGGCAAAAAGAAGTCGAAAAAGCCCGCCTCGTCCAAGTGACGCGAAGGAAGCCTCCGGAGCGGGCTCCCGGAGACCGGGAAGGCCCAACGGCCCGCCGTCCCCCCGGCTCGCGCCGGGGGACTTCTCCCCGCTGCCGCACGCGGAATGCGGGTTCAGGAGGCTGAGCGGCCCGTTGGATTCCGGCTGCCACGGAGAACGCTCGGTAAACTGCGGGTCTGGAATCTGCTCCCCGCGCGGCGGGCAGGCTACGACACCGAGTAGATCGAAGCGAAAGGGTATTTATGAGCAAGGCGGCCGAGGCCTTTCCCGAGATTGCAAAGATCCCCTACGAGGGGCCCGATTCCGCCAGCATGCTGGCCTTTCGCCATTACGACGCCGACGCGCTCGTCGAGGGCAAGCCAATGCGGGAGCACCTCAGATTTGCCGTGTCGTACTGGCACACCTTTCGAGGCACCGGCAGCGACCCGTTCGGCCCCGGGACGATGCTCCGTCCCTGGGAGGCCGGCGGCGACTCCCTGGAGATGGCCCTCCGGCGAGTCGATGTCGCCTTCGAGTTCATGGAGAAACTGGGGGTCGGCTTCTACTGCTTTCATGACCGCGACGTGGCGCCGGAGGGGGAGACGCTCGCCGAGAGCAACGCCAACCTCGATGCGGTGGCCGACCGGTTGCTCGGGCACCAGGAGCGAACGGGCATCCGGCTGCTCTGGGGCACCGCCAACCTGTTCAGCAATCCGCGGTACGTCCACGGCGCTGCCACGAGCCCCAATGTCGAATCGTTCGCCTTCGCGGCGGCCCAGGTGAAAAAGGCGATCGAGGTGACCCACCGGCTTGGTGGGGCCGGCTACACGTTCTGGGGCGGCCGGGAAGGCTACCAGTGCCTCTGGAACACCGACATGAAACGAGAACTCGACCATCTTGCCGCCTTCATGAGGATGGCGGTCGAGCACGCCAAGGCGATTGGGTTCACCGGGCAGTTCTACTTCGAGCCCAAGCCCCGGGAGCCGATGAAGCATCAGTATGACTTCGACGTCGCCACCTGCATCAACTTCCTGAGAACCTATGGTCTCGAACGGCACGTCAAGATGAATATCGAGACCAACCATGCCACGCTGGCGGGCCACGAGATGCAGCATGAGCTCGAATACGCCGGGCTCCAGGGCTTTCTCGGCTCGATCGATGCCAACACCGGCGACACGCTCGTCGGTTGGGATACCGACCAGTTTCCGACCAACATCTACCTCACGACCCAGGTGATGTACACGATTCTCAAGCACGGGGGGCTGGCCCCTGGCGGCATCAACTTCGATGCCAAGGTCCGCCGCGAAAGCTTCGAGCCGGTCGATCTCTTTCACGCCCACATCGGCGGAATGGATGCCTTTGCCCGGGGGCTCAAGGTGGCGGCGGCCATGCGGGCAGACGGGGCGATCCAGCGGCTCCTGGAGGAACGATACGCGTCGTGGGCCGGCCCGCTGGGGCAGCGAATCGAGGCGGGTACCGAGTCGCTGGCCAGCCTCGAGGCGGAGATGCTCGCCAAGGGCGAGGCAGCCGCCTGCACGAGCGGCCGGCAGGAACTCTTTGAAAATGTCATCAACACCTACCTCTGACGGTCCGGGAGAGCGTTTCACTCGGGCCTGGTTCTCGGCGGAGGGGCCTGCCGACCGCCGGGAGCAGGCCGCAGCGGACCCTGCATCGTCGGGTGGCGAGCCTGGCCGGCAGTCTGTCCGGGGGCGTCGTTGGCTGGCGGTTGCTGGTTGGCCCGCCCTGCTCGTCGCCGCGTCGGCTGCCACGGTTGCAGCGGAGCCAGCCGGCGACCTTGCCGGTCGGCCCTGGAAGTTGGAAGCGATCGAGTTGCACGATGGCCTGCGGCTCGAGGGGCTGATTGTCGCCCCGCCCGCCGGAGCCGACGAGACCGAAGCAGTCGAGTTCCTTCAGATCGTCCAGCGGCCCGGCCGCAGGAAGCAGCTGATCGCTCGCCCACCGTTCCCGGTGGCCTTCATCCGTTTCATGGAACGGCTCCCTGCGGCAGATCGCGAGAAGCTGCTTGCCAAAGTCGCAGCCTTTCGGGAAGGGCAGCGGCGGCTCGAGGAGGCGGCGAGCGTTCCGCTGACGCGAACCAATGACCATGCGGGGTGGCGGTATGAGGGGCCGGCCTTCAGTCTGGAAAGCTCCGCCGACTCGATGCTCACGCGGGATGCGATCGTGCGGCTGGAGCTGATCATGACCGCCTTCGCGGCTCTCGTGCCCCCCGTTACGGAGCCGCCTCCGCTCACGGTGAAGCTCTGCGGATCAATGGCCGAGTATCGCGGCCTCCAGGAAAAGCTGGGCGTGAGGATTGAAAATCCCGCCTTTTATCTCCCTGCCCGCCGCTTGCTGGTTGCCGGCAGCGAGCTCCCGGCGTTGATCGACGAGCAGAAGGCCTCGGCCGACCAGCTCGATGCCGCCCGTCAGCGATACGAGTCTCTCGACAAGACGCTCGAAGACCGGCTCCGTGATCTGGCGGTAGACCTCGACAGGCAAGGATTTCCTCCCGCTCGCCGCGCCGAGATCATTCGCCGGGGCCGGCAGCGGTGGGCCCGCGAGCAGGCTGACGGGATCGCCCGCATCGAGGCTGCCCGGCGGGCCAATGCCAACACGATCGCGAGGGCCAGGCGAGGATTCCGGGCCCGTCTGGCCCATGAGGCCTGGCATGCCTACGCCGCAGGTGCGCTCCGCACCCCTGGCGACGCCGGCCTGCCGGCCTGGCTCGATGAAGGGCTCGCCCAGGTGGTGGAGTCAGCGGCCGTCGAGGCGGGGGAAGTGCGGCTCGATGCCCCGGATGCCGAACGGCTCGAGCGGCTCCAGCGGCTGCTGGCCGAGGGCGGCGTGCCCCCGGTAGCCGACCTCCTGTCTGCAGGTCAGGCGGGGTTTCTCCAGGCCCATGCCGGTGGTGTCGACGAAACGGCCTACCTGGTGGCCTGGGGCCTGGCCTTCGACCTGGCGGTCAGTCGGCCCGTGCTCTCGGTGGACCGGATTCGTGACCTGGTGCGGGTGGGAGATGATGCGGCGATCCCGCGGTTCGAAGCGATCGTTGCCATGCCGATTGATCGATTTGATCGGCTCTGGCGGCAACGGATGCTCGAGCTGTCGCCTCGCCTTTCGCTGCCGGTCACCGAGGGCCCGTGATCGGGGCGACGGCCAGAGTGATGTCCTCTCGGAGCGTCCGCAGCCGGGCCGGATCGGCGATTTTCCTGCCTGCCGAGTCGGTGACGTGAAACGCGTCGACCACCTGGTCGAGGTAGGTGCCGATCCGTGCCGCCCGAATCGAGATTTCGGCTTCATGCAGCGTGCGAGCGACCTGAAACAGCAGGCCGGGCGAGTCATGGGCGAAGACCTCGATGATCGTCACCTCCCGGGAAGTCTCGTTGTCGATGCCCACCCGCACCGGCGACTGGCCGGCTGGCTCGAGCTGGGGGGCGAAGGGATTCCACTGCCGCTGGATCTGGGGCGTGGCTGCGGTTCTCACCGCCACGCGGATCGTCTCGGCGATTTCGGTGAGCCGCTCGGGCGGCGGCTCGCCGGCGAAGTCCGGATCGCGGACGGTGAACCGATCGAGAAGATGGCCGGCAGGCAGCGTATGGATGTCGGCCGCCAGGACCTCGAGCCGCTGGGCCGCCAGGGCGCCTGTGACCCGATGGAATGCCCCTGCAGCTGCCTCCCTGTCGGTGCCGACCGTGATCGAGACGGTCGCCGTCTCAGGCTGCCAGCGGGCCAGCACGAAGACGCCTCCCGCTGTCAGCCGGCCGAGGCGACCGAGTTCCTCGACGACCCGGGCCGGCGGCACGCCCCGGAGCGCCGCGGCAGGCAGCTGACGAACACCCTCGCGGACCGGATCGTCGGCCGCCCGCCCGGCCACCAGATCCTCGACGGCTGCGCGGCCGCGGGCGACATCCTCCGCGAGCGGCTCGCCTGCCAGGACATGCTGCGTGCGGTTGTAGAGGTCGGCCAGGAGGTCGGCCTTCCAGCTCGTCCAGGTGCCGGGCCCGACGGCCGCCACGTCGGCGGCGGTCAGCACGGTCAGCATCCGCAGGGTTTCGGGGGAACCAACCTCGCGGGCGAAGCCAGCCACGATGCTGTCGTCTCCGACATCGCGCCGGAAGGCGAGGTGTGACATCAGCAGGTGGCGGCGGACGAGAAACTCGACGATCTCCGTCTCCTCGTCGGGCAGGCCCAGCCGGCCGGCGGTTTCGAGGGCCATGGCGGCCCCGACCTCGCTGTGGTCGCCAGGGTAGCCCTTGCCCAGGTCGTGAAACAAGAGTGCCAGCAGGAGCGGCCGCGGCCGGTTGAGCCCCCGCCAGACCCGGCCCAGCCAGTCGCTGTCGGTGGCAAAGCCCAGGCACCGTTCCACCGCCAGGATGCAATGCTCGTCGACGGTGTACTTGTGGTAGTTGTTGAACTGGAGGAGGTCGCGAGCGTGCGCGAACCCGGGCACGAACTGCTCCAAAATGCCGAGTTCGTGAAGCCGTCGGAGGAGGTCGGCCAGGCCTGTCCGCCACTGCGGGATCGCGCCGGCCGGCGGCATGAAGAGCCGCAGAAACGCCCCGTTGGCCGATGGTGACGGGGGAGCGGCGTTGGCCCCGCCGGCAAGCCCGACGCGGAGTGCCTCCCAGCTGGCCGGGTCGATCGGCAGTCCATGGAGAAGACCGAGTTCGAGGAGGCGGACGACCGCAGCCGGATCCGAGACCGTGTCGGCGATTGCCCCGGGCACGAGCGAGATCGCCGCAGGGCCGACTCGATAACGGCCCTCGACGGGATGGCCGAGAAGCCGCCCGATCAAACGGCTGCCCACCGGCTGATGGATGGTTGTCGCCAGGGCTTCAACCACACGTTTCACGCCCCGCGTGTGGCCGATGTAGGTCCGCATGAAATGCTCCACGCCCAGCAGCCCGTCGCGGGCTTCGATCCTCTGGGCAGCCGCGATCCGGGCCTGCTGGTCGCGGGTCAGGTCGTCGCTGGCACGGCCGGCCTCGAGATGAAGGTCGGTGCGGATGGCGGCCAGAAACTCGGCCGCGTCGCGGAGCGTGGCGGCATCGCGTCGGTCGAGCCTGCCGACCGCCACCAGCTCGTCGAACGATTCGGCAGCGTGGAGAACCTGGCCGAGCCAATGGGCCAGCTGGATGTCGCGGAGGCCGCCGGGCGATCGCTTGACGTTGGGCTCGAGGAGCGAGACGGTCTGCCCGAAGCGATCGGCTTCTTCCTGTCGCGTCGCGAGGAGCTGCTCGGCGTAGCGATGCGGGCGGCGGCGAACGATCCGACGGAGGCGAGCGGCGAGCCGCTCGACCGCAGCCGGCGGTCCGAGCACCGGGCGGGCATCGAGGAGGCTGCTGAGAATCGTGGCATCGCCGGCGGCCAGCCGGCAGGCTTCGGCAGCGGTGCGCACGCTCTGGCCGACCTGCAGGCCGGCGTCGAAGAGGTCCTGCACCAGCCGCGTGGCGAGGTCGATAACGACCTCGCCCGCCTGCCCGTCGTGGAGCAGCATCACGTCGAGGTCGGAGAAGGGAGCCATCTCCCGCCGGCCATAGCCGCCGGTCGCCACCACCGCCACGCGATCGGCCACGGCGGCGCTCGCGGGAGGCAGGTCGGCGATGATCGACTGCCAGAGTTCCCCGAGCAGCTCGTCGAAGAGGTCGGTTGCGAGGGTCCAGGTCGCCAGGGGATCGGCACCGGCCGCATGCTGCTGGGCCACCCGCTGTCGTATCCGCGCCACCGCCCCGGCTGCCCGGGCGGCGGCCGGCCGGACGGCTGCGGGGGGCGGGCCGACCGGTTCGGTCATGGATGAACCCACGGGTCATCGGCGACGCCGGCCCGCTGGTTCACCACCCGCGCCAGCACGAAGAGGAGATCCCCGAGACGATTGAGGTATTCGATGGCGTTGGAGGGAATCGTCGTGTCGAGCTGGGCGGCCAGCGTCACGACCCGCCGCTCGGCCCGGCGGCAGACGGTGCGGGTCACGTGAATCGCCGCGGCCAGTGGCGTGCCCGTCGGCAGGATGAAGCAGGTCAGCGGCTCGAGGGCTGCCTCGTGCTCGTCGATCAGGCCTTCCAGCCACTCGACATGCCCTGGCGTGATCCGCTCGGCGGTGCTTCCGGGTGTTGCCAGTTCCGCCCCCAGGTCGAAGAGTTCGCACTGGATCCGGCGGAGGTGGCCGTCGAAGTCGGCCGCCTCGGGCTGGGTGCGAATCGCGCCGAGATGGCTATTGAGCTCGTCGACCGTGCCGAACGCTTCGATGCGGGCATGGTCTTTGCTGACCCGCGGTCCTCCGAAGAGCCCGGTTTGGCCCTGGTCTCCGGTTTTGGTGTAGATCTTCATTACGGTCGCTCGATGGGGGACGCGGCGAATGACCCGCCTATACTGTCGGTCATGAGCAAAACCTGCAAACTCGGGATCGCCATCACCGCCCTGCTCTTCCACGGGGAGCGGCCGGCCGCCGCCGAGCAGTCGGAGTTCGAGCGACGCTTCATGGGGCCGGCCGTGCAGGTCTCAGAGGGCATGCCGCGGGCCGGGGAAGGCTACTTCTCGCCCGATGGCCGGCGGATCTGCTACCAGGCCTATCCGGCCGGCTATCCCTTCTATCAGATCTTCGTGCAGGACTTTGATCCAGCCGATCCGGGCCCGCGGCCGCCCCGCCGCGTGAGCACCGGCCGCGGTCGGACCACCTGCAGCTGGTTCTCGCCCGACGGCAGCCGGCTGCTGTTTGCCTCGAGCCACCTCGATCCAAATCTCGACGCAACCGAGGCCGCGGCCCGAGCGGAGGCCGCCGAGGACGCCCGGACCGGCCGCCGCCGCCGCTACAAGTGGGACTTCGACCCATTCATGGAACTGTTCACCGTGCGGCTCGACGGCTCCGATCTCGTCCGGCTGACCGACGCGGAGGGGTACGACGCCGAATGTTCCTTCGCCCCCGACGGCCGCTCGATCCTCTTCGTCAGCGATCGCGACGGCGACCCGGACATCTACGTGATGGATGCCGATGGCGACAACGTCCGGCAACTGACCGACGAGCCCGGCTACGACGGCGGCCCCTTCTTTTCGCCCGACGGTGAATGGATTGCCTACCGCACCGACCGGCTCGAAGAGGATCTCCTCCAGATCCACGTGATGCGGGCGGACGGCTCGGGCGACACGGCGATCACGGCAGGCCGGGGAGTCCGCTGGGCACCCTACTGGCACCCCACCAAGCCCTGGCTGATCTGGACCGGCGCCGACCACTCCGACCCGACCAAGCGGCCCAACTACGATCTCTGGCTGGCCCGCTACGAGGCTGATGGCGAGACTCTCCGGTTCGGCGAGCCGCTCCGGCTGACCGACCATCCCGGTGCTGATGTCCTGCCGGTCTTCTCGCCCGATGGTACGCGGCTCCTCTGGACCGCCAGCCGTGACGACTCGGGAGGCCGCCGGCCTTCGAGCCAGCTCTGGGCTGCCAGCCTCGATCTCGATGCGATCGAGGCGGCCCTGTCAAAGCCCGCCTTGCCGGGCGAGGCGGCCCCATGACCGCCGCCCCGACGCCCGCTCCCGATCGCGGGATCGCCATGATCGGAGGCGGCCGGATGGCCTCGGCGCTCGCCGAAGGATTCTGCCGGGCCGGGCTGGTCGAGCCGCATGCGATCACCGTCTACGAGCCGGCCGAGGCGGCCCGCGAAGCGCTGGCGGCCCGGCTTCCGGGTCTGCGACTGGCTGCGTCGGCCGCCGAAGCAGCTGCCGCGGCCAGGCTCGTCTGGCTGGCGGTCAAGCCGCAGCAGGCGGCCGAGGCCTGCGCGGGCTTCGCCGCCGGCATGGAAGGGCGAACGCTCGTCTCGATCCTGGCCGGTCTCTCGACGGCGACCCTGGCCGAGATGGCCGGAACGGCCAGCGTCGTCCGGGTGATGCCCAACACCCCCTGCCTCGTCGGCCAGGGCGTGTCGGTCATCTGTCACTCCCCCGAGACGTCGCCGGATCTGGTCGGGCGGGTTCGCGAGCTGCTCGCTGCCGTCGG
>JAQCJP010000053.1 GCA_027592945.1 Planctomycetota bacterium | reverse complement strand
GGCTGCGCTCGGATTTCTACGCCGCTCGACTGGCACGGGCTCACCCCTCGCGAACCCGTATTCCGCGCGTTCTCCGGTTGAAAAAGGGTACAGGCACCCGCGCTTCGCTCGGAGCCCGGCCCCTTTTCCATAGAAGCCCCCCGGCGCGAGCCGGGCGGGCCGGCGGGCCGTTGGGTCCTTCCAGCCCCCGGAAGCGCTACCGTCGTTTACGGCCCCGGGCCAGCCCGAGGCAGGTTGCCCCCGCCTGGGGCAGCGTGGTAGTGTTCAGATATTCAAGGGGCTGATTCATGGCGGATCGGGCCCTGGTTTTCGCCGGCCCGGCGGGCGGTAGGACGCCCCGGGCGTTTCGCGGTGCGGCGACCGCGCAGATGTGAGGAACGAGTGTTGATGACAAACAGCCGCGGCCGCCCGGAGGAGAAGGGCAGAGCCGCTGCGGGCCCCCGAGATGACAAGGGGCAGGACGAGGCTCACCGGGCTGCTGCTCGGCGAGAAGCCGACAAGGCGGAAGTTGATTTTCGTTCGCTGGGGCTCTCTCCGGCCACCATGGCAGCCGTCGATCGCGCCGGCTACGAGATTCCGACACCGGTGCAGGCGGGGCTGATCCCGCGGGCGCTCAAGGGCATCGACGTGCTCGGGCAGGCCAGGACAGGCACCGGCAAAACTGCCGCTTTCGTGCTGCCGATTCTCGAGCGGATGGCGACGCCCGGGCGGGGCGGGAGTCCCCGGGCGATCGTGCTCGTGCCGACCCGCGAGTTGGCCGTCCAGGTGCGGGACGAGTTTGAGAAACTCGCGCACGGATCAGGGATCGTTTGCGTTGCTGTCTATGGTGGCAAGCCGCTCAAGGGGCAGATCGACAAACTCGCTAAGCACCCGGCTGTCGTGGTCGGTACGCCCGGCCGCGTGCTCGACCACATGAGCCGGGGCACGCTCTCTCTCTCCGGGCTCGACATCGTCACACTCGACGAGGCCGACCGGATGCTTGACATCGGGTTCCGGCCCGACATCGAGAAGATTCTCCGCCGCTGCCCCGAGGGCCGGCAGACGCTGCTTCTCTCGGCCACGGTGCCGCCGCCGGTGCAGCGGCTGGCGACGCGGTACATGCACAATCCCGAGATCATGGACTTCTCGACCAACGAGTTGGCGGTCGAGACGATCGAGCAGCGGTACTTCACCGTCGACCCCACCCGGAAGTTCGACCTCCTCGATCGGCTGCTCGAGCGGGAGCAGCCCCGGCAGGCGATCGTCTTCTGCCGCACGAAGCGGGGCACCGATAAGGTCTTCGAGCGGCTCTCCCGGCGGCTGGCCCGGCGGGGTGAGCGACGGGGCGAGCGTCGGGAACGCGGCGGCCGCGAGGGGTCTGAAGGCTCCCAGGCGGTGGCCTGCATCCACGGCGATTTGGCCCAGAATGTTCGCGACCGCGTGATGCGGCAGTTTCGCGAAGGGACGGTCCAGATCCTGGTGGCGACTGACGTTGTGGGCCGTGGCATCGACGTGTCGAGTGTCTCGCACATCATCAACTACGACGTGCCTGAGTTCTGCGACGACTACGTGCATCGCGTGGGCCGCACCGGCCGGATGGGCCGAGAAGGCATCGCGTTCACGTTTGTGACTCCAGAGGAGGGCACCCAGCTGACCCGGATCGAGATCCGGATCGAGCGGCTCCTGGAGCGAGACGAGATCGAGGGCTTCGAGGCCTTCGATCGCCGACCGGCCCCGGCGCCTGTGGAGCAGGTTCCGACCGCCTACGGCAGGGGCCTGGCCGAGCAGCCGCAGCAGGAGCCTGCTGCCAAGCCGAAGCCGGCCGCCTCGCTGCTGGGGAAGGGCCGCGGGCCCAAGCGGCATCGACGGGCGCTCTGAGCCCGCAGCGACGGTAGCAAGGTGTGGTCAGTCGGGGCTGCCCATGCCCCATCGCCGGACGTTCGCAGCTGAAGAGGACTGGATTCATGGCCGACGTCGAGTCCCGAGTGGTGCGGCAGCGGCTCGAGAGCCTGCTGCGGGCCGGCGTCGAGCAACTGCCGAGGGTCACGGTGGTTGGCGAAGCTCATCCCAGCCCGCCTCAGCCGGTTCCGCGGGCGGAGAGCACGCTCGGTGAGTCGGCCGCCCTTCTGGAGGTGCTCCGCGGCGAGGTGGCCGGCTGCACCCGCTGCTCGGAGCTTGCCTCCACCCGCACCCAGACCGTGTTCGGGACCGGGCCGGCCAATGCCCGGCTGGTGTTCTTTGGGGAGGCGCCGGGGGCGGATGAAGACGCCAGCGGCGAGCCTTTCGTGGGGAAGGCCGGACAGCTGCTGACCAAAATCATCGAGGCGTGCACGCTCAAGCGGGAGGATGTCTACATCATGAACGTCCTCAAGTGTCGTCCGCCGGGCAATCGCAACCCGGAGCCCGCCGAGGTGATCAACTGCCGCCATTATTTTGAGCGGCAGTTGGAGATCATCCGGCCGGAGTTCATCTGCTGTCTGGGCACCGTGGCGGCCCAAGCGCTGCTCGAGGGCCGCGAGCCGATTGGCCGGCTGCGTGGTCGCTGGTTCAACTACGGCTCAGCCACGGTGATCTGCACCTATCATCCGTCCTACCTGCTGCGAAATCCGGCGGCAAAACGGGACGTCTGGGACGACATGAAGCGGCTGATGGCCCGGATGGGCGTCGAGCTGTAGCTGCCCGGTCGATTTTGCTGAAGAAACCAGCCCTGACGATCCGATCATTTCCACGGGTCACCGGGGGGGGGAACAGCCGCTGATCCACGCGGAGTGATCGCAGGGCCGGCTGGGGGGCTGGCCCTGCGGTCATCCGGCTGCCAGGAGATCGCTGCATGTTCGCCGCCCACCCGATTCGTCCGCCGCTGGCGATGCGATTCGGAACCGTGATCTCGACGATCCTGCTGGCCGGGTGCACGATGTGCCCCGATCCCTACGACTATTCCGGCCCCGTTCCCAACGGTTCGGCCCCGCAAAACGACTTTCGGGCCCGCAGCAACGGGATCGAGCCGATCGGCCTGGCCCCCAGGCCCTGGCCGCCGATCGTGAAGCGGGAGAGGGGCGGCCAATCCGAGCCGACCCTCCTCGCCCGGCAGGCCGCTGACGGGAGGGCGGAGGAGATCCCTGAGGTCGTCGCCGAGCAGCCTCTCGATATCGCGACCGCCTTCGAGTCGGCACCGCGGTGAGGCCTGTCAGGCCGGCTTGATCAGGCCCGGTTCGGGGATCCAGCCGTCGGGCACCACGGCCCCGCGGGGCACCACGGCCACGCCATCCCGAACAAGGAAGCGGGGGCAGTCGGCCGTGTCGACCCAGTCATGGTCGTTGACAATCCTCGTGCCCGCTCCCAGATGGACGTTCTTGTCGATGATCGCACCCTCGATGATCGAGCCGTCGCCGATGCCCAGCGGCGGCTCGCCCCGGGCGACGTCGCCCGCCAACTCGTCGGGCGTTTCGTAGTAGTCGTTGCCGAGCACGACCGAGTTGCGGATGACGACGTTCTTGCCGATCCGGCACCGCAGGCCGATCACGCTGTTCTCGATCACCGCCCCTTCGCCGATGGTGCAGCCGTCGGAGATCAGGCTTTCCCGAATGCTGGCTCCCGCGATCCGGGATGGGGGGAGAAACCGAGCCCTGGAGTAGACCGGCGCGCCGGCCTCGACAAACTCGAACGGGACCGCTGCCCGGGCCAGATCGAGGTTGCACTGGTAGTAGGAGCGGATTGTCCCGATGTCTTCCCAATAGCCATCAAAGACATGAAGCTGAACATTCTTGGCCCGAATGGCGGCCGGAAAGACTTCCCGGCCGAAGTCCTGGTAGTCGGTCTTGGTGAGCAGCTCGAGAAGGCAGTCGCGATCGAAGAGATAGATGCCCATGCTGGCCATCAGGTTGCGGCCGTTCGCCGGCACGCCCCGGGAATCGATCCAGGCTGGGTCGGTTCGGAAGCCCTCGAGCTCGGCGGTCGTCTGCGGCTTCTCGAGGAAGCCGAGCACCTTGCCCGCGGCGTCCATCCGCATGATCCCGAGCGCCGACGCGGCATCCTCGTGAACCGGAATGCCGGCGATCGTGACGTTGGCACCGGTCTCGATATGGGTGGCGAGCATGTCGGCGTAGTTCATCCGATAGAGCTGGTCCCCCGAGAGAATCAGGACATGCTTGATGTCGGGCTGCTGGAGGTAGCGGAGGTTCTGACGGACCGCATCGGCAGTGCCCTGGTACCAGCCGGCACCCGAATCGAGCGTCTGCTGGGCGGCGAGGATCTCGACGAAGCCCCCGCTGAAGGCGTCAAAGGTGTAGGTCCGCCGGATGTGCCGATGGAGGCTGACGGAGTTGAACTGGGTGACGACGTAGATTCGCTGGACCCCTGAGTTGATGCAGTTGGAGAGGGGGACGTCGATGATCCGGTACTTGCCCGCCAGAGGGACCGCCGGCTTGGAGCGGTCGCGGGTCAGCGGATAGAGACGGGTGCCCCGGCCGCCGCCGAGGACCAGGGCAAGGACGCGACCGACGTTCATGATTGAGGTTCCGATTTTGCGAGGACAAAGTTGATCATCCGGCCCGGCACGGCCACGACTTTGGCGATCGTCCGGCCTGTGAGCAGTTCCGCAATCCGCGGATCGGTGGTGGCGGCGGCCTGGAGCGCGGCGGCATCGGCATCGGCAGGCACGACCACGCGGCCGCGGAGCTTGCCCTGCACCTGCACCGGAATCTCCACCGTTTCGTCTCGGAGCCACTTCTCGTCCACGGTGGGCCAGGGGGCGAGGGAGACGGGGGCGGGCTTGCCAAGCACTTCCCAGAGTTCCTCGGCCAGGTGGGGAGCGAAGGGGGCGAGGACCGTCACAAACGGCTCCAGCAGAGCCTGAGGCCGGCGGGGCAGCGGGGTGCAGAAGTTGACGAACTCCATCATCCGGGCGATCGCGGTGTTGAACGAGAGCGCCTCGATGTCGCGGGTCACCTTGTCGATCATCCGGTGGAGCTCCCGCAGCTGCTCGTCGGAGGCGGGCTCATCGACCACCTGGGGAGCGAGGACCAGGTCGTCGGCCCGTTCGTCGAGGACCAGCCGCCAACACCGGTCAAGGAAGGTCCGCACACCCCCGACACCGGTCGTGCTCCAGGGCTTGGTCGCTTCCAGCGGCCCCATGAACATTTCGTAGAGCCGCAGCGAGTCGGCACCGAACTCCCGCACGACCTCGTCGGGGTTGACGACGTTGCCGCGGCTCTTCGACATCTTGTAGGCCCGGCTCTCGACCCGAATCGCCGGCATGTCCCGGAGCACGAAGTGCTCTCCTTGTTTTTCAACCTGTTCGGCCGGCAGCCGGACGGGTGTGTCGGCCTCGGTCCGCTGTTCCGCCGAGATCCAGCCTCCGCCGGCCGCCCGGTAGCCGGTGAACTCCATCTCGCCGAGGATCATCCCCTGATTGACCAGCCGGCCGAAGGGTTCGGGGTGCGAGACATGGCCTCGGTCGTGGAGCACCTTGTGCCAGAAGCGGGCGTAGAGCAGATGCAGCACCGCGTGCTCGGCGCCACCGACGTAGAGATCGACCGGCATCCAGGCGTGTTCCACCTCGGGGTCGAGAAATCGCTCCGTGTTGCCAGGATCGAGAAACCGCAGGTAATACCAGCATGACCCGGCCCATTGGGGCATCGTGTTGGTCTCGCGGCGATACCGTCTGCCGTCCCGCTCGATGAACAACCACTCGTGGCCGGCTCTGGAGAGCGGGGGATCGGGTGTGTCGCCCGGCTTGAAGTCGGTCAGTGGCGGCAGCGGCACCGGCAGTTCCGCCTCCGCGACCGGGCGAACCACGCCGGTCGGCCGGTCCTGGTCGTCGACCTCGTGCAGGATCGGAAAGGGCTCTCCCCAGAATCGCTGCCGGCTGAAGAGCCAGTCGCGGAGCTTGTAGTTGACGGCCGGGCGGCCGAGGCCGGCAGCCTCGAGGTCGGCCGCCACCCGTTCGATGAAGCCGGCGGTCTCGAGGCCGGTATAGGGCCCGGAGGCGATGGCCCGCCCGCGACCGGTGAACAGCCCCTCGACCGGATTGCCATCGAGCGGCTCGATGACCGTGGTGATCTCGAGGCCGAACGTCGTGGCAAACTCGAAATCGCGGTCATCGTGGGCCGGCACCGACATGATCGCACCGGTGCCGTAACTGGCCAGCACGTAATCGGCCACCCAGACCGGCACGGCCGCTCCCGTCAGCGGGTGGATCACGTGCGAGCCGGTGAAGACACCGGTCTTCTCCCGGGCCAGGTCGGTGCGGTCGAGGTCGCTCTTGCGGGAGGCCGCCTCGCAATAGGCGGTGATCGCCTCCCGCTG
Organism: Planctomycetota bacterium; assembly: GCA_027592945.1. Classification (GTDB taxonomy): domain Bacteria; phylum Planctomycetota; class Planctomycetia; order Pirellulales; family UBA1268; genus QWPN01. The sequence goes on along the minus strand of JAQCJP010000053.1, from coordinate 11,863 downwards.
ATCCGGCGTGGTCAGCCGGTCCAGCAGGGGATGCTCGGGGGCGACGACCATGCAGGTGACCCCGTAGAGCGTGTCGGGCCGGGTCGTGTAGATCCGCAGCACGTCGGCGGCGGGCGTGGCCGGGTAGCCCGTCTCGGCCCGCTGCCGCTTCCAGGCTTCGAACGCGGATGGCTCGTCGGCTCCGGCCGGGGGCACGAAGAAGTCGACCTCGGCCCCGGTACTGCGGCCGATCCAGTCCCGTTGGAGTTTCTTGATGCTCTCCGGCCAGCCGAGGCCGTCGAGCTCGCGGTCGAGGCGGTCTGCATAGGCGGTGATCCGCAGCATCCACTGCCGGAGCGGAATCCGGACGACCGGATGGCCGCCCCGCTCGCTCACCCCGCCGATCACCTCTTCATTGGCAAGCACCGTGCCCAAGGCTGGGCACCAGTTGACCGGTGCCTCCGACTGGTAGGCGAGGCGGTGCTCGTCGCGATACCGGGCTACGGCCTCCTCGCCCGCGGCCGTGATCGCCGGCGGGATCGGCAGTTCGGCAATCGGCCGACCCTGCTGGCGCTCGGGGTCGAACCAGGTGTCGAAGAGCACGAGAAAGATCCACTGCGTCCAGCGGACGTACTCGGGGTCGGTGGTGGCCAGTTCCCGGCCCCAGTCGTAGCTGAACCCGAGCATCTTCAGCTGGCGGCGGAAGGTGGCGATGTTGCGTTCGGTGCTCTCGCGGGGAGGCGTGCCGGTGCGGATCGCATGCTCTTCGGCGGGCAGCCCGAAGGCGTCGAAGCCCATCGGGTGCATCACGGCCGTGCCCCGCATCCGCTCGAAGCGGGCGACGATGTCGGTCGCGGTGTAGCCCTCCGGATGACCGACATGGAGCCCGTCCCCGCTGGGATAGGGGAACATGTCGAGGAGATAGGCCTTGGCCGCACCGGGAGGCGGCAGACGGGGCGTCGCAAACGTCCCATGGGCATCCCACCATGCCTGCCACTTCGGCTCGATCCGGGCGGGCTGGTAGCGGGGCATCCGTGGGTGTCCGGTGGGGAGGCGGCAACGACGTCGGCAGCGGGAACGGTGCCGGCGTGATTCCGACTGTTCAGCCCACTGCACCGCGATTCTAATGGTCGAGGAAACACGGGCAACGTGAGCCCTCTGTTTCGGCCCCCGGAGCGCCTCCTCGGATGTCCATTCCGCCCGCCGCAGACCCCGACGCCGCAGTGGTCCTCCAACGGCGGCTTCTGCGGGCCTGCCGGGCAGCTGCCGGCCGGCTCAAGATGGCCGACTCGCTGGGCACCCGGCTGACCGGCCGGGACCTCCTGATCCGCATTCTTGTGGCCCGGCGGGTGCTCGACCGGGTGCTCGCCCCCGACGAGAAGCGGGTGGGCGTGCTTTTGCCCCCGACCGCCGGGGCGGCGATCGTCAACGCGGCGCTGTCGCTCTCGGGGCGGGTGGCCGTGAACCTCAACTACACCTCGGCCCAGCCGATCCTCGACGTCTGCATGGAGCGGGCCGGGCTGAAGCATGTGATCTCGAGCCCGCTGTTTCTCGCCCGAGTCAAACTCGCGGTGGGGGATCGCCTGCTCGATGCCGGCGAGCTCAAGCAGCGTGCCACCGTCCTCGACAAAGTCCAGGGATTTCTCCAGGCGACGGTCGTGCCCGTTCCGCTGCTCGAGCGGGCCCTCGGCCTGCACCGGCTGCGGCCGGAAGACCCGCTGACGGTCATCTTCACCTCGGGCTCGACGGGCGATCCAAAGGGGGTGGTGCTCAGCGAGGAGAACGTCTGCTCCAACGTGCGGGCGATCGACCAGTTGCTCCATCTCTCTCCGGCAGACGTGGCCCTCGGAGTGCTGCCCTTTTTTCACTCCTACGGGTACACCACCACCCTCTGGACACCCCTGGTGCTCGATCCCGCGGTCGTCTACCACACCGATCCGCGGGACGCCCAGGTCGTCGGTCGGCTGGCCCGGGAATATCACGCTACGATCTTGATGGCGACGCCCACCTTCCTGCGAATCTACGTGCGGCGGACTCCCGCCGAAGACTTTGCCAGCCTGGAAGCCGTGTTTGGAGCGGCCGAGAAGCTCCCCAAGGAGGTGAGCAACGCCTTCGAGGAGAAGTTTGGCGTCCGACCGAGCGAGGCCTACGGAGCCACGGAACTTTCTCCGCTGGTGGCGGCAAACGTCCCCCCGAGCCGGCACGTGCCGGGACGGCCGGTCGATGCCCGCGAGGGAACCGTCGGCCAGCCGATTGCCGGGAGCCGGGCGAAGATCACCGATCGCGAGGGCGAACGGGAACTGCCGCTGGGCGAGGAGGGGCTGCTCTGGATCAGTGGGCCCAATGTGATGCAGGGCTACCTCGATCGGCCTGATCTCACGGCGGGGGTGGTCAGAGACGGCTGGTATTGCACCGGTGATATCGCGAAACTCGATGCCGAAGGCTTCATCACAATCACCGGCCGGGAGAGCCGGTTTTCGAAGATTGGCGGCGAAATGGTGCCCCATCTCTCGGTCGAGGAGGCGGTCAACGAGGCGCTGGGTGCGGCCGACGGAGAACTGCTGGCGGTCGTCACGGCTGTTCCCGATCGGGCCAAGGGCGAGCGGTTGGTCGTGTTTCATCTGCCGACCGAGCGGGAGCCCCGCGGGGTGGTTGCTTCGCTGCGGGAGCGGGGCCTCCCCAATCTCTGGATTCCATCGCCGGAGTGTTTCTGCGAGATCGCTGAGATTCCGGTTCTCGGTACCGGCAAACTCGACCTCCGCCGCCTGACGGAGTTGGCCGGGGAGCGATTCGGGGGGGCGGAGGCGTGATAAGTGCTGACCTGGAATGCATTCTGGGTCGCTGCGACTCCCTTCGTGCCGAGGTCTATGTTCGGGCGGCCCTCCCGGCGGGCGTGCCGCCGGCCGCGGTGTCGCTCTCGGGCACGCTCACCGGTCCGGAGAGCCGCCACGGGATCACGCTTCCGGCCACGGCGCGGCTGATGGCCGTCCGCGACGAAGGTGAGCCCTCCCGGGCCGACACGCTCGTGTCCCGGGCCGTCCTCACCGAGCCCGCTTTTTGGACCCCTGATGTGCCGAGCCTCTACCGACTCGAGGCCAGGCTCGCCGGGGCAAGCCTGAAGCCGACCATCTGGCAGCGGGCTGCAGGGCTGCGCAGGCTGGGCGTCCGGGGGCGGTCGCTCTGGCTTGACGGCCACCGCTACGTGCCCCGCGGGCTACAACTGGTCGAGGTGGCGCATGACGCCCCGGCGGGACGCGATCCCGAACTGGCGGCGTTTCGCACGGCTGTCCTCGCGGCGGTCGTCGATGGCCCTACCGAGGGGTTCCTCGGCCGCTGCGATAGCGAAGGAGTGGTGGTGATCGCGGCGCTCGCCAACCGGCAGGGGCAGCCGCTCGATGTCAGGGCGGCCGTCGCCGCCGTGGCCCGTTGGGCCTGGCACCCTGCCGTCTTCGTAGCCGTGGTGCCAGCCGGCGTTTCGTCCGAGGCGGCCGCCGACATCGAGACGGCCTGCCGGTGCGTCAAGGGAACCCTGCTGCTCGGTCGGGAGGTCGACGGTCGGCAGCCTCCGCCGACCGAGCTTGATCGCTTCGACCTGGCGATCGTTGCCGTGCCTCCGGATGGCTTGCCCGATGAGGCGTGGCGGACAACGCCGCCCGCCGTACCGCTGATCGCCCACCGGCGGGCCCTACCGCCCGCTGCGGCGGAGGCCGGCCAGCAGCCAGAAGAAGAGGCACCCTCCCGCCGCCCATGCGATGCCCTTCAGGCAAACCTGGCCCGCTGGGCGGGGGCAGACCCTGCCGCCTTCCGCGACTGGGCAGGCTACCTGGTCGGCGCGAGAGCCAGCCCTGCGAACGAGCCCTGACGCGGGCGTGGTGGCCGGATGTGGGCCCAGGGTCGGCAGCCCCGTCTCAGACGTCGTCTGGCTTCGGCACCTGGAAGGCGGCGGTGTGAGGATCCTCGAGCAACTGGTTGGCCTCGGCGGCCCGCTCGCCGGTGAACCGCTCGGTCTCGGCGTCGAAACTGAGCCAGGGCCCCAGCCGGTAGCTGGTGGCATCGGCGGGAACGCCGACGCCGTCCTGCATGATGGCGTGGAGTTTCTCGAAGTGCGCGGCCACCTCGCGGTCGTCCCCGAACGACGCCGCCTTGGCGTCGAAGGGCACCTCCGTGCCGAGGCGGTACGAGTTATTCATCAGGTGCCCGAGCACACAGCCGTAGTGGGCGTCGAGGATGCCGCCGTTGGCCAAGGCAGGGTCGCCGGCCCGGACCGCCGCGATGAAACTGGCCCATTCGCCGCCGGGCGTCACGGTGCCGGGCGGGAGCGGTAGATCCTCGGCGGTCTCACTGCCGGGGCGGCGGATTTTGTAGGTTCCCTCCCCGGTGATCACGCTGCCGTCCTCGAGGTAGTACTCGTTGCAGACCTGGTGGCGATAGCCCTCGTAGTTCACGTTGCGAACATTGAAGAGCACCATCTGCCCGTTGGGATATTCGGCCATGGCAAACATGGTGTTGGGTGTTTCGCCCTGGTCGTGCCAGGCGAACCTCCCGCCGATCGCCATCGCCCGGACCGGATGGGTCTGGTCGTCGTCGATCGCCCAGCGGGCGACGTCGAGTTGGTGGGTGCCCTGATTATTGAGGTCGCCGTTGCCGGTCTTCCAGAACCAATGCCAGTTGTAGTGAACGTAGGCAGGGTTGTAGTTGTCGATGACGGCAGGCCCCTTCCAGAGATCCCAGTCGAGTTCGGCCGGCGGGTCGCTGTCGGGCTTGGTGCCGATGCCATTCCGCGGCTTGCAGCAGTAGCCGTAGGCGATCTTGAGCCGGGGCAGGGAGCCGTTCTTGAGGGCCTCGTGGAGGCCGGCGATGCCGGCGTTGCTGCGCCGCTGGGTTCCATGCTGGACGACGACGCCATACTTGTTTGCCGCCGCGACGGCGGAGCGTCCCTCCGCGATATCGTGGCTGAGCGGTTTTTCGACGTACACGTGCTTGCCGGCCTGGGCTGCCATGATGGTCATCAGGGAGTGCCAGTGGTTGGGGGTGGCGATCGTGATCGCGTCGATGCTCGGATCATCGAGCACCCGGCGGAAATCCCGCTCCCCGCGGGTGGCGAGCGGCTTCTCGCCGGCCTCCTTCTGAAGGTTGGCCAGCGTGCGATCGACAACCCGCTGATCGGGGTCGACCACGGCGGCGATCTCGACGCCCGGCACCTTCCCGAAGCCGTTCAGGTGGGCCCGTCCCCGGCCGTTGCAGCCGAGGACGGCAAGTCGGATCCGGTCGTTGGCTCCGGCGATGCTTCGGGAAGCCCGCGTGCCGAGGAGCACCAGCGGCCCCGCGGCCGTCGTTGCTGTCAGAAATCGGCGACGTGAGGTCACGGTAGCCATAGAACCCCCTGCTGACGGTTGAAGAACTAAACTGCCCTCTAGAATACCTTCTCGGGAACTTTCGTCGCCATGACCATGCACGACGCCCTCCGATATTCCCGTCAGATCCGGTTTCCGCCGGTCGGCCCTGAGGGGCAGGCCAGGCTTGCCGCTGGCCGGGTGGCGGTGCTCGGCTGCGGAGCGGTTGGCGGTGCGGCGGCGATGCCGCTGGCCCGGGCCGGTGTCGGACTGCTGCGGCTGATCGATCGCGATCTTCCCGAGGCGTCCAACCTTCCCCGGCAGATCTGCTTTGCCGAGGCCGATGTGGCCGAGGGGCTTCCCAAGGCGGTCGCGGCCGGCCGGCATCTCCAGCGGATCAACTCCGCGCTGGTGGTCGAGCCGCACGTTGTCGATCTGACCGCGGCCAACGCCCTCGACCTGCTCGACGGGGTCGATGTCATCGTCGATGGCACCGACAACCTCGAGGCCCGCTATCTCCTCAACGAGGTAGCCTGCCGGCTGGGAATCCCCTGGGTGCACGGCGGCGCCGTCGGATCGGAGGGGCGGGTGCTCACGGTCATCCCAGGCCAGACAGCCTGCCTCCGGTGCCTCGTGCCGGAGCCGCCGGCGGTCGGCGTGCTGCCGACCTGCGACACCGCCGGGATCATCGGCCCGGCCGCGATGGTCGTGGGCGGGGTGCAGGCGGCGGAGGTGATCAAGGTCCTGCTAGGCCAGGTCGAAGCGACCGCCGGGCGGATGCTCGCCTTCGACCTCTGGGCCGGGCAGTGGCGGTCGGTCGATCTCGCGCCGTTGGCCGCGACAGGCTGTCCCACCTGCCGGGGGCAGGATTTCCCGTGGCTCGAGGGCCGGTTGGGCGGCGGGACGACTCCGCTGTGCGGTCGCGAGGCGGTGCAGGTGATGGCTGCTTCCGGCGGTTCGATCGACCTCGCCGGCCTGGCGGAGCGACTTGCCGGGGTGGCCGAGGTGTCGGTCAACCGCTGGATGCTCAGGGCCCGGGTCGAGCCCGGCATCGAACTGTCCGTCTTCGCCGACGGTCGGGCGATCGTGGCAGGCACCCGGGACGAGGCTCGCGGCCGAGCGATCGTGGCCCGCTACCTGTGATGGCTCAGTACTTGAGCCCGTTGCGACGGATATGAACAACGGGAGGCTGGTTGGTCTGGCCCCCGGCGGCCTCGATGCGGCCGAGCACCACGACGTGGTCTGCACCCGCGGCGGTCGCCTCGCCGACCGGGCGGCATTCGAGCCAGGCCGCCGCCTCCTGGAGCGCCGCCAGCCCGGCCGGTGTCCGCTCGATGGCCAGACCTGCAAATGGATCGTCACCGTCCACGGGAGGCTTGCCGAACCGGGCCAGCAGGCCCCGCTGCGACTCCGCCAACACGCTGACTGCAAACGGCTGCCCGTCCCGCAGGGCTGCCAGCAGCTCGCGGCCTGCCGCCACCGCGACCGAGATCAGCGGCGGTGCGAAGCCGGCCTGCATCACCCAGCTGGCCAGCATTGTCCGGTCCTGTTCGCCGGCCCGCCAACTCACGATGAAGAGGCCGCTGGGAACGCGTCCCAACGCGGCGGCGAGGGTGTCGGCGGTGGCAGGAGAGGCATCGTGGGATTGAGAAGGCATGGTGGTCAACCTCGGGGCTGGGGCAAGGGAGGGAGGCTGGTGAACGAGCAGCTTCACGAGTCTGCCCCGCTTGCCTGCTCACGGTCGTCGGGGGCGAAATCGAGACGCGGTGACTGTGGGTTGCATGCGAAGCGAGCCGATCACTCTGTAGCCGACCTACTTCCGCGGACTAGAGTCTGGCGGGAGTCCCATTGCCACTGCAACCCGGCGGGTTCACACCCGTCGTGCTGTTCGGATTTCATGCCAACCCTCCTCTTCTCAATCCTCGTCGCCGGCTGGTGCCTTCTGGCAGGATTGGCCTTTGGCCAGGGGTTCACCACCGACACGCTCCCCCCGCCGGGCAGCGACGGGTTTGTCGACCTCGAACCGCTGCCGCCGGTCGAGGCCGGGGGGCCGGTTTTCTTGGACGACCCGTACGTTGCCAGCCCACGGGGCGGCGGCTTCGCCTCCGGCGTGCCGGCAAATGCCTTCGACGACCTCTGGGCTCCACGCCCTTGGTCATGGCACATTCTGCCCAATAACCTGATCTACACCAGCTACCTCGCCGGCCCCAAGGAACCGAGGTTTGCCACCGTCTGGTACGACGACACGGCTCCCGATCCCTTCACGCCTTCGGAGTCGGGGGGCTGGCTCTGGGACAGCACCCTCGGCGGAAGAGTTTCGGTACTCCGCTACGGCTCCGATCCCGTGCTCCATCCGCAGGGCTTCGAAGTGCAACTCGAGGGAGCCGCCTTCGTGCGGCTCGATCCGGCACGGGACCGCGACCTGGTCTCGAGCGATTACCGGTTCGGCGTTCCCCTCGTCTACGGCGTGGGCCGTTGGCAGACGAAACTCGCCTACTATCACAACAGCGCTCATCTCGGCGATGAGGCGATGATCCGGTTTCCAAACTTCCCGCGGGTCAACTACGTGCGGGACGTGATCGTGTTCGGCGGCTCCTGGTATCCGCTTGACTGGCTCAGGCTCTACGGCGAGGCAGGCTGGTCGTTCTTCAACTCGGGCGGCTCGGAGCCCTGGGAGTTTCAGTTTGGTACCGAGCTGATCCAGGCCCGCCCGACCGGCATTCACGGAGCGCCCTTCCTGGCTGTCAACGGCATGACCCGGCAAGAGCTCGACTGGGGCGGCAATGTCTGCGTGCAGACCGGCTGGGCCTGGCGAGGGGATGCCAGCGAAAAACTGTTCCGGATCGGCTTCGAATACCTCTACGGCTCCGACCCGCAGTACGAGTTCACGTTCTACAACCAGAACCGGGCCGGGATCGGGATGTGGTACGACTACTAGTTGTACGCGGCGCTCGCCCTCCTGGCCTCGCTTCGCTTCCCGGCCTCCGGCCGGAAGTGGGCCGCCCTCCAGGCGGCCGGCGAATGGCGCGGCGCTCGCCCTCTCAAGCCGCTTTACCTTGGCGGCTCGGCCGGGGACACTTCTCGCATGCCGTTGCTTGCGATCGAGACGACTTGTGATGAGACCGCCGCGGCGGTGGTGACCCGCGGCCGGGAGGTGCTCTCCAGCATCGTCGCCAGCCAGGAGCGGCTCCATGCGAAATGGCGGGGCGTCGTGCCCGAGATCGCCTCACGGGCCCATGTCGAGCGGATCATTCCGGTGATCGATGCGGCGGTGACGCGGGCCGGGATTGAGCGGCCGGAAATCGAGGCGGTGGCCGTGGCCGTGAGACCGGGGCTCGTCGGCTCGCTGCTGGTGGGGCTGGCGGCCGCCAAAGGCATCGCCGCCACGCTCGACGTGCCGCTGGTCGGCTACGACCACATCGCCGCCCACCTCTACGCCTGCCGGCTGGCCCGCGGCAGACCGCTCCCCACGTCGTGCCTGGGCCTCGTGGCCAGCGGCGGGCATACGTCGCTGTTTCGCCTCAGCGGCCCGCTCGATCTCGAGCGGCTCGGCGGGACCATTGACGATGCGGTCGGTGAGGCCTTTGACAAGGCGGCCGCGATCCTCGGGCTCGGCTACCCTGGCGGTCCGGAGATCGAGCGGGAAGCTGCAGCAGGAGATCCGCGAGCGTATCGCCTGCCGCGACCCCTGGCCGCGGACCGGACGCAGCTCAACGTCAGTTTCAGCGGTCTCAAGACCGCGCTTCGCTATCTGGTCCGCCCGCCCGGCTCATCCCCCGAGACGCCTCCGCCGGAAGGGAAGCGGCGGGCTGACCTGGCGGCGTCCTTCCAGCAGGCGGCCATCGATTCGATCATGGCCAAGGTGGAACTCGCCGTGGAGCAGACCGGCTGCCGGGCGGTCGCCGTGGGAGGCGGTGTGGCCGCCAACACGCTGCTTCGGGAGCGGCTCGAGACCTGGAGCGACCGCCAGGGGATCGACCTGTTTCTGGCACCGAGAAATCTCTGTACCGACAACGCCGCGATGGGCGCGATTGCCTGGGAGCGGCTCGAGCGAGGCGAGAACGACGGCTTGGAACTCGACGTGCGGCCGGGAACGGACCGCAGCCGACGCGCGTGAGCCCGAATTGGGCAGGGTGGCGGTGGGCAATCGCTTGGACTCCCGGGGACCGGGTTGGCCCAACAACCCGCCGTCCCCCCCGGCTCGCGCCGGGGAGCTTCTAGGGGCTCGGGAATCCCCGGGGCGGTCAGCGGAAACGGGCCAGTGCGTAGGACTTTTTGCCCGAGCGAAGCACGAGGGTGGCCGCGCCGGCGAGGTCGCGGGGCGTGAGCCGATAGGCGACGTCGGCCACCCGGCGATTGTTGACGTAGCCGCCCCCCTGCTCGATCGTCCGCCGGGCCGCTCCCTTGCTCTTGGCAAGGCCGGTCGCCTCGAGGGCCTCGACCAGGGCAAGCCCGTCGCCGTCGAGCGCGGATCTGGGAAACTCGCTGCTCGGCACATCGGCGAAGATTTCGGTGAGGGCAGCGTCGTCGATGGCGGTGATTTCGGCACCGAAAAAGATGTCGGTCGCCTGGCGGGCCACGGCAAGTCCCTCCTCGCCGTGAACCAGCCGCGTCAGCTCGGCAGCCAGCCGCTTCTGCGTTTCGCGGGCGGCCGGCGTTGCGGCCCGGGCTTCGTCAAGGCTCCGAATCTCCTCGAGGGGAAGTTCCGTCAGCCGCAGCAGGCAGCGGCCGGCATCGTCGTCGTTGAGGTTGATCCAATACTGGTAGAAGCGGTAAGGGCTCGTGCGGGCCGGGTCGAGCCAGATGGCCCCGGCGGCGGTCTTGCCCATCTTCGTGCCGTCGGCCTTCGTCAGCAGCGGACAGGTGATCCCGTGGAGGTCGCAGCCGCGAAGCCGCCGGCCGAGCTCGATCCCGGCGGTGATGTTGCCCCACTGATCGCTGCCACCGATCTGGACCCGGCAGTCGAGCGCATCGGCAAGATGGACGAAGTCCCAGGCCTGGAGAAGCATGTAGCTGAACTCGGTGTAGGAGAGCCCGCCGTCTCGTTCGAGCCGGCTCTTGACCGAGTCCTTGCCGAGCATCTGCGCGAGCGGCACGTGCTTGCCGACATCCCGCAGGAAGGTGAGATAGCCGACATCCCGCATCCAGTCGGCGTTGTCGACGACATGCACCCGACCGGCGAGTGGGCCGGCCGGGCCGGCCGCGGCGAGGATGGTCCGGATTTGCCGATCCACGCCGGCGATGTTGGCGGCGAGCTCCTCAGGCGAAAGCAGATTTCGCTCCTCGCTGCGTCCGCTTGGGTCGCCTACCATGCCGGTCGCTCCACCGATCACGGCCACCGGTTCATGGCCGGCAGCCGCCACCCGTCGCAGCAGCATCAGGGCGACGAGGTGGCCCACGTGAAGGCTGTCGGCGGTCGGATCGAAGCCCGCGTAGACCCGGCGGCCCGGGGTTGCCAACCATTCGCGGAGGGCCGCGGGGTCGGTCGACTGGTGGACGAGCCCGCGGGCTTCAAACTCGGCAAGCAGATCGGGGGCCACGCTCATCTCCAGATGTCATCACCGGCAAAGGGATGGGCCGGACCCGACAGTTTTGGTTTGGGGAGCGCCTTGAGGGCCTGCTCGGCCAGCCGGAGGTCCTCCCGCGACGTGATCTTGAGATTGATCGGCGACCCGGGCACGACAGTGACCGGATGGCCCGCCGCCTCCACCAGCGAGGCTTCATCGGTAAAGGGTCGATCACCGGCCGCAGCGAAGGCCTCCTCGAGGATCGCCCGGGCGAAGACCTGCGGCGTCTGGGCCTCCCAGAGGCCGGTGCGATCGATCGTCTCGCTGATCAGGTGATCGGGCCCGACTCGCTTGAGCGTGCTGACGACCGGAGTGGCGAGAATGGCGGCTCCAGTCTTGATGCCGGCGGCGAAGACGCGATCGATCCATTCGGCGGCCAGGCAGGGCCGAGCGGCGTCGTGGATCGCCACCATCTCGATCTCGGGAGCGAGCTTCGCCAGGCCGTTGCGGACCGAGTCGATCCGTTCCGCGCCCCCTTCCGCCAGCGAGATACCCATGAAGGCGAGGTTGGCCCCGAACTTTTCGAGAAAGGCCGCGCGGTCCTCCGGAGCGACCACGACCACGACCTGCTTCACGTCGTCGCGGTCGGCGAACTTCTCCGCGGCGTGCAGCCAGACGGGCCGGCCGGCCAGCGGCGCGAAGGGCTTCTTGTAGTTGGCATCCTGGAAGCGACTGCTCCGGCCGGCAGCTGCCAGGATGACACCGAAGGCAGCCATGGCGTCACCGAATCGCCGGCAGGGGTCGACCGTCAATCGCCCGGTTCATCAACGACCGGATGACGGCCTTGGCTGCAGGTTTGTCGCGGAGCCAGCCAGCAAAGGCCTCACCGCGGGCGGCGTAAAGCCGATAGAGCCACGGAGGGGCCTCTTCGGAGAGCCACGATCGGAAGACGAGCCAGCGGGGGTCGTCTTCCCCGTAGACCTCACGGGCGACCCAGCAGAAGCCGCCGACTTGCCCGCCCGCGCCGCCGCCAATGCCGCCAGC
>JAQCJP010000052.1 GCA_027592945.1 Planctomycetota bacterium | reverse complement strand
CTTCGCTTCGCCAGCAACGCCGGCTCGATTGGCACGGGCCCACCCCTCGCGAACCCGGATTCCGTGTGTCCTCGGGTTGGAAAAGGGTACAGGCACCTCGCTTCGCTCGGAGCCAGTCCCCTTTTCCTAGAGAAGCCCCCCGGCGCGAGCCGGGGGGACGGCGGGCTGTTGGGCCTTCCCGGCCTCCGGAAGCCCGTTGGACCGCTCACCACCAACCCGCCCTATCCGCAATCACCACCGAATACCCCACGAAACTTGGCCGGCCGTTGGGCGAGGTTCACCTCGCGAGCCCGTACGCCTGCCCGGCTCCGTCGGGCTCCCAGTCAGTCCTTGCCGGCTCGCTTCCGCCGCCGGGCTTCCTTCTCACGCTGCTTCTTGAGCTTCCGCCGTTGGTCGGCTGTGAGTCGCTTGCCGGTGTCGCCCTTGGGCTTGGCCAGCCGGGCGGCTGGGTTCGTCATCTGGGCCTGGAGCTGCTGGACCTGCTGCATCCGTTCCCGCATGCCGAGGCCAGCCATGCCCTTCATCATCGAGGCCATGCCGTCGAACTGCTTGACGAGGTCGCTCACCTCGTGGGGTTCCACGCCGGCTCCGGCCGCGATCCGCCGCCGCCGCGACTGGTCGACCACCCGGGAGGGATTCCGTCGCTCGTCGGCCGTCATCGAGTCGATGATCCCGAAGAGGCGGTTCATGTCCTTGTCGAGATCGGCGTTGCCGAGCATCTCCTGCATGCCGCCCATGCCCGGAATCATGCCCATCACCTTGCCGAGCGGCCCGAGTCGGCGGGTCTGGGAGAGCATCTTCTTGAAGTCTTCGAGGGTGAACTCGCCCGCCTTGAGTCGTTCCTCCTGCCGCTGCATCTCCTCCTGGTCGAACTTCCGCTGGGCCTCCTCGACCAGCGAGACGACGTCGCCCATCCCCAGGATTCGCCCGGCCATCCGCTCGGGATGAAAGTCTTCCAGGGCCTCGATCTGCTCGCCGGTGCCGATGAACTTGATCGGCACCCCCGCCACGCTCTTGACCGAGAGCGCCGCCCCGCCGCGGGCGTCGCCGTCGAGCTTGGTCATGATCACGCCGTCGAGCTCGAGAGCGTCATTGAAGGCCTTGGCACTGCTGACGGCGTCCTGGCCGGTCATCGCGTCGACGACGAGGTAGGCCTGATCGGGGCCGACGCTGCGGTCGATCCGGGCCAGCTCCTGCATCAGTTCCTCGTCGATCGAGAGCCGGCCGGCGGTGTCGAGGATCACCGCGGAGATCTTCTCCTTCCGGGCCCGGGCCACGCCGGCGGAGCAGACGGCGACCGGGTCGGTGGCGGAGCCGTCGGGCATGTCGGCCGGGGTGTGGACCGGCACGCCGAGCTGGGCTCCGAGCACCTTGAGCTGCTCGATCGCCGCCGGCCGCTGGAGGTCGGCCGCCACCAGCATCACGCCCTGGCCGGTGGCGAGGATCTTCTTTGCGAGCTTGGCCGACGAGGTGGTCTTGCCGGAGCCCTGGAGGCCGCAGAGCATCAGGACGGTCGTGCGGCCGGGCTCGAGGTGGAGCGAATGATCCACCGGCCCCATCAGGTTGACCAGTTCCTTGTGGACGATGCCGACGAGCTGCTGGGCCGGGTCGAGCGACTCGAGCACCTTTGCCCCCTCGGCATCGGCGGCGACCCGGTCGAGGAACTCGCCGGCCACGTCGTAGGCGACGTCCGCCTCCAACAGCGCCGTGCGAACCTGCTCGAGCCCCTCCCGCATGTTGGCGGTCGTCAGTTTGCCGCGGCCGCGGAGCGAGTTGAGGGCTGAGGAGAGGGAGGCGGTGAGCGACTCGAACATGGCGGCTTTCGGGAATCGACGGGCGGGTGGGGTGGCGGCCTCGGGGTCTCGCCCGCGAGCTGCTCACGCGGCGCGAGATCAGGCCTGATCCGGGAGAGCAAGGCCCGGAGCGAGCCCAGGAGTATATCGCGGCGATCGCCCGCTCAGCGGATCGGTGCGGCGACAAAGCTGGCCGGCGGCCGGATCCGGCCATCGGCGTCGCGGGTCAGGCCGAACCAGGCCAGGGCGGCATCGCTGACGACAGACCTTCGGCTGCGATCGGGCGTGCCCCCCTGTGCCGAATCGGGTTCGGCAAGCCTGCCGATCGTGAACTCGGAGACCGGCGTCGAATCGAGGTTGCCAACGCTCTCGAAGCCGAAGGCGGCCCAGCCGGCCTCTTCGATCGGAGCGGTGTTGGTCAGTCGGTGAATCGTGCCGCTGACGTGCTTGGCGTAGAGGACGGTGCGGTCACCGACGGTCTCGGCCAGGGAGACGGTCCAGGAGCGATGCAGCGGCAGGCTGCTTGCGGCCTGAGCCAGCAGGGCCGCGACCGGGGGCAGGGCTGGCGGGCCGGCTGCCGGCAGGCTGGCTGTCACCGTGGTCAGGCCGCCGTCGAGTCGCACCCTGGCGAGCGTCACCGACGGATCGGAGAAGCCGTGGAGCGTGACGTCGTCGGCCGAGATCGCCACCAGCTTCCCCGCGATCTGCACCGCCCGGTCGACCGCCGCATCGTGGTCGATCGTGCCCAGCCGGCTGATCCCCGCAGCGACGTCGATCGAGAAGACCTCGAGGTACTGGCGGCGAGGGAGTGAAACGACGTCAATCGGCAGCCAGGGGACGATATCGCCCGCCAACCAAGCGGTCACCTCGACCGGAATCGTGATCACGCCCTCGTCGGGAAAGAAGCCCAGCGCCAGATGGTCGCCGTCACCCCGCCGCCAGCCGTCACCGGTGATCGGTGTCGATGCTCCGCGGCCCCCGGCGAGCGTCATCCGGTGGAGCAGCGCCGGGCTGGCCGGGTCCCGCACGTCAAAGATCGAGAGCTGCAGGCCCCGGAACATGCCGGTTTGCGGATCGGCGTCGCGGCCGATCGTCAGCAGATAGCCGTCGGCGAGCGGCTGGATGTGGTCCGAGAAGCCGGGCACGTGCAGTTCACCGAGGAGCGTCGGCGCAGAGGGCGTCGAGAGATCGACCACGAAGAGCGGATCGGTGCGGACGAACGTGACGAAGTAGGCCCGGTCGGCGACGAACCGGACCGCGTAGAGATCCTCGCCGGGCGCGAGCCCGGTGAGGCTGCCGACTTCCGTCAGCTGCTCGCCCTCGGCCGCGAGGACGACGACGCCACTGCCCTCCCCCCGATTCTCGACCACCACCCGCAGGAAACCATCCGCTTCGTCGACGGCAAACTGGTTGAGCACCGTCCCGGCGAACGAACCCTGGGCTGCCAGGGAGACCGTCGTGGAGCCGGCGGTGGCCGTGGCGAAACCGACCTGCGTGACCATCGTGGTCGGCGGCTCCCAGATCAGCGGTCGGATTCCGCCACCTCCCGGCATGCCCTGGTCGGCGTCGAAGACAAACATTGCATCGGCGGTGGCGAAGACCTCGACGGTTCCCTCAGTGAAGAGGCCCACCGTGGCGGCCGGCTGACCGCCGCCAGCGGCGACATCGATCGAAGTGACGGTGGTCAACTGCCCCACCTGACCGGAGACCGGAATGTCGATCGCCGTCGGCTCGACCAGCGTGGCCAGATCAAAGGGATTGCCCGCGGCATCAACCTGATAGACCTGCGGCGTCATCGTGGCGAGGAGCTGCTCTCGGACGCGGGCCGCGTAGACGTCGGCAGTCTCGAACTGGCCGGCGACGATCTGCGGGGCCGGAGCCTCCAGCCGATGATTGAGGACCAGCCGCAGTTCGCCGGCCACCATGCGGGAAGCGACCAGCTGGCCGTCAAAGACGGCCCGCTGAACGATGACCGGAGCGGCCGGGTCGGAGACATCGAGCACGGTCATCGCCATCTGCGGCGGCGGTGGGGAATAATCGACTCCGCGAAACCGGCTGGAGCCAAGGGCATTGCGGGATGCGAGGATCGTCAGCCGGTCGCCGGCGAGAAACATGCCGGCGATCCGTCCGGGATCATCGAGCTCGAACTGCCCGACGAGTCGCGGCTGGCCGTCGGTGAAACCCTCCAGAATCGAGAGGCGACGATCCGACACGGTGTAGAGCGTGTCGCCGTCGGTCTCGACGAGATCGGCCTCGTCGACGCCCGCGATCTGCATGTTGGTCGTCGATGACTCGACGGCTGCGACGGGCCCATCCGCGGCCATGCGTGGCATCACGACCCGATCGAAGAATGCGATTGGCGGGATCACGTCGATGGCGATCGGGTCGGTGATCCACCAGCGGTCCCATGCCGGCCGACCGAAGAGATGATCCCACCGATCGACGGCCTGGGTCACCAGCCAGCCGGCATAGGCCTCCGCCGAGGCGAAGGTCTCGAGCCCCTGGCCATGATCGGGAGGGGACTGCCGTGGTTCGAGCTGCGTGAGCGGTTCGGCGAGGGGCGTGTCGCCGGCGAGGAGCCGCCGTGATTCCAAGGGCTCGAGGGCGAGCGGCCGGCGGGACGTTCGACGGACGGGACGCATCGGGTTCGCCTGCCTCTCTTGGGGGGGATTTGAGAGGTTGTAGAGGGAGGCGGTGGCCCGGGGCAAGAGAGCCGGGGTGATACCGAGAAGCTGGGCGACGTCACGTTTCCGTGGCGGCCGCCCGCCGAGATCCGGCTTCGCGGGGCAGGGTTGGGCTACGGAGCCAGCCGCACGATTGCCCATCCCCCGCCGGCCTCGCGGCTGAACTGCAGCCGGTCGTGGAGTCGGCTTGGCCGCCCTTGCCAGAACTCGATCCGTTCCGGAATCAGCCGATAGCCACCCCAATGGGGCGGTCTGGGGATAGCCGCATCGTCGGGGTGCTCGGCGCGAAAGCGGGCAAACAGCTGCTCGAGCGTTTTGCGGCCGGCGATCACCTGGCTCTGGGGCGAACTCCAGGCGCCGAGCCGCGATGTCCTCGGCCGGCTCGTGAAGTAGGCATCGCTTTCGGTCGGGGTCGTCTGCTCGATTCGACCCTCGATCCGCACCTGCCGCTCGGGCTCGGCCCAGTGGAAGGTCAGGGCTGCCTGCGGATTGGCGGCAAGTTCGCGGCCCTTGCGGCTTTCGTAGTTGGTGAAGAAGCAGAAGCCCCGTTCGTCGAAGCCCCGCAGAAGGACGATCCGGGCCGATGGCCGGCCCTCCGGCGTAGCCGTCGAGAGCGTCATCGCTTCCGGTTCGGGGATCCCGGCGGCGACCGCCTCGTCATACCAGGCGGCAAACTGCCGGATGGGGTCAGGATCGACACCCGCCTCGTCGAGCACGCCCTGCTCGTATTCCTTGCGGGCATGGGTGGATCTCGACTCCATGGCAAATCCTCGCTGGCCTCGCTCGCTCCGGTGACGAGCCGCCCAAATCGGGAGGCGACACACAGCGTATCACCTGAGCCCGACGCTGGGCCGGCAAAGGCGGCGCGTCACCGGAGGGAGCGAGGGCCGTGCGAACCCCTCGCTGCATCAGCTGAAGGTGCCGGGCTCGGCGGAGACCGGTGCCGAAACGGGGATCCCCCCGCCGCCGGACATCGGCGACATCATGCCTCCCTCGCAGCACGGCTCGCAGACCGGGCCGCACGGCTCGCAGACCGGGCCGCACGGCTCGCAGACCGGGCCGCAGGGGGCGGCCATCGGCGGGGGGCAGGCCTCGCCTCGTCGTCCGCAGGGCGAGCGGAACTCCATGAATGAGGGGCGGCGGCAGCTGCCGAAGCTGCCGAAGCAACTGCTACATCCGGGCGCTGCCGTCAGGGCGGCGAGCGCGAGTGCCAGACAGACGAACCGCGACATGACAAACGTCTCCAACGAGCGGGAGGTGGGCGAGGCAAGGGAAGGGTGTGGCGTCGTCGCCGACGCCACGGGAACCCTACCTCATGGTTTCCGACGCGGCGGCAGTCCGGCGGCTGCCGGTCGCCGATTGCCGCGGCGTGATGCCGGTCGTTCGGGTTGTGCCGATTCGCAAGCGCGGGCGTATTCGTTACGACAGCGGTTCCAGCCGGATTGCATGCTAGAGTTCGACGGTGATGGCGAAGTGCCATTATCGTCGGTCGCGGCTGCCGCCAGCCGCCTCCTCTGAACGCTCTGCCGTGGATGTCTTTTCCTTCCTATCGCAACCGGGCCTCCGCATCCTCGCGGTCGCCGTGTTCCTGATCGCGGCCTCCGGTCCCTCGGCTCGTCCCCTGCTCGCCGCCGACGCTCAGCATGCCGGCAGCGAGTGCCCCGGCGATTGCCCGGAGCCGCTTGATGTCTGGGTGGCGAGTACTCGGCGTCTGCCGGGAGTCTGTCGCCTGCCGGACTCGGCCAACCTTGCCATCGAGCGGCTGACCACCGACGGCAGCTGTCGCTGCTGGAACGACGCCAGCCTGGCCGATCTCCTCGGCGAGCCGTGGCGGCCGCTGGTCTTCTTCGTGCACGGCAACCGCTACGACTCCGGCGATGCCAAGACCCAGGGCATCTCCCTGGCCCGCCGCCTGAGCATGGCCAGGCCGGCTGCCCCGCAGCCTCGGCTGGTGATCTTCTCGTGGCCGAGCCAGAAACAGGGTCTGGCGCTCAAGGATGGCCGGCGGAAATATGCTCGCGCCTACGCCGACGGCCACTACCTGGCCTGGCTGCTCGGGCAGGTGCCGCCGGAACAGCCGGTCGCGGTGGTGGGCTACTCCTTCGGAGCGCTGGTGACGGCCGAGGCGCTGGCCGATCTCGAGACAGTCCCGCCGGGAGGCCTTTCCTGGGCCGACCGGCCGGGCCGCACGCAGCTGGTCTTCGTGGCCCCTGCCCTGCGGTGCGACGCGCTGGCGCCCCGCGGTCCCTTCCGGGAGACGTTGGCGGGCCTCGACCGGCTCACGCTGCTGATCAACTCCCGAGACGAGGCGCTCAGGTTTTTCCCGCTTCTCGAACCGGCGGTGCGGGCCGACGCTCTTGGCTATGTTGGGATGCCCAGCCGCTGGCTGCCGCCAGATGTCGAATACGCCGCCGCCGATGCCGCCGGGATCGTCGGCAAGCTCCACACGATGCGTCGCTACCTCGACTCGGCAACGCTGGTGGAGATGATCGCCGCCGGCACCCTCGACGGCCTCGTCGCCGAGTGAGTTGCCGGGCGGTCGAGGCTCGCTTCAGGCAGCCCGCCGCTGGGATTGCGCGGTGTCGGCCTCGAGCCTGGCGGCCACCATCATCCTGGCGACCTCGGGCATCGTATGGGTTGCCGTCCAGCCGAGTCGTTCGCTGGCCCGGCGGGTGTCGGCGCGGCCGCAGGCGATCTCGCTGGGGCGGGTCAGCTTGGGATCGCGGCTGACATGCCGCCGCCAGTCGAGGCCCACCGCGGCGAAGGCCTCGGCCACGAAGTCCTCGAGGCTGGTGGTGACGCCGGTGGCGATCACAAAATCTTCGACGGCATCCTGCTGGAGCATCCGGTGCATGGCCACGACATATTCAGGAGCCCAGCCCCAGTCGCGGCGAACCGAGAGGTCGCCGAGGTTCAGCGATTGCTGTTCGCCGCGGGCGATCCGGCAGGCTGCCGCGACGATCTTCTGCGTCACGAACCGTTCCGGTCGCAGCGGGCTCTCGTGATTGAAGAGGATTCCGGTGGCGGCCTCGATTCCATAGGCCTCGCGGTATTGGGCGATCTGCCAGAAGGACGTCGCCTTGGCGATTCCGTAAGGGCTGCAGGGCCGCAACACGGTTGTCTCGCTGGCGGGCTCCTCACCGGCGTTGCCGAACATCTCCGAACTGCCGGCGTTGTAGAGGCGGACCGGCCGATCGAGCATCCGGATCGCCTCGAGGAGGTTGATGGTGCCGACAACGATGCTTTCGAAGGTCTCGACCGGCTGGCCGAAGGAGAGCCCGACGCTCGTCTGGCCGGCGAGGTTGTAGATCTCGTCGGGATCAGCCTGCTTGAGGGCCAGAAGCGTCGAGCGGAAATCGACCAGCGACATCGTCACCAGCGTGACATGGTCACGGATGCCCAGGGCGGTGAGGCCCCGGAAGCGGCCCCCCTGCGCGTCGCGGCTGGTGCCGACGACCGAGTAGCCAAGGCCGAGGAGATGGGCCGCCAGGTACGAACCATCCTGGCCGCCGATCCCGCAGATTAGGGCCGTGCGGCCGGTGGGAGCGGGATCGGGCTGGCTGCGTGGGGCGGTCATGGCGCCGGACGGTAGCAGGCCGTCTGGGGCGGGCAAACGGCAGTTTGAGCCGTTGTCAGGACCGCTCTGAGCCCGCCGCAAACCAGGCTGCAGTGCGAGCCAGACCGTCGGCAAGCCCGACGTCCGGCCGCCAGTCGAGCAGATCGGCGGCCAGGGATGGATCGACCATGTTGCTCCGCAGGTCGCCGGCCCGAGCCGGGCCATGGTCGGGGAGCGGCAGCGGGTCGTCGTGGCCCCGGCCTGCGAGATCCTCCTGCATTGCGGCCCGGAGCATCGCCTCGATCTCGTTCACATCGGTACCCAGGCCCGTGCCAATGTTGACGCTGGCCAGCCGGCCGGGGCCGACGCCGGAGCCGCTCTGGGTGAGGGCCGCGAGATTGGCCCGGGCCACGTCGGGGCCGTAGACGTAGTCACGGATGTACCGGCCGTCGCCGTTGATTCGGGCCGGCTCTCCAGCGAGATATTGCTTGCAGAAGATCGCGACCACACCCGCCTCGCCATGCGGATTCTGGCGGGGTCCGTAGACGTTGGAATACCGGAGGGCCACCGCCGCCAGGCCGTGTTCGCGGGCGTAGAACTCGAGGTACCGCTCGCCCACCCACTTCGTGATCCCGTAGGGGCTCACCGGGCCGGCCGGCGTCGTCTCGGGGGCGGGCGTGGTGACGTCGCCGTAGAGGACGCCCCCGGAAGACGCAAAGACGAACCGCTCGACGCGGTGGGCCACCGCGGCATCGAGGACATGGATCAGGCCCATCACGTTCACCCGCGCGTCGAAGGCCGGCTCGCGAACCGAGCGGCTCACCGACATCTGGGCCGCCTGATGACAGACCGCCTCCGGCTGCTCGACCTCGAAGACGCGGGCCACCGCGGCCGGATCGGCAATGTCCGCCACGTGCAAGGCGACCTCCGCCGGGAGATTGTCACGGCTGCCGCTGGAGAGGTCGTCGAGGACAGCCGGGGTATGGCCAGCCGCCAGGAGCGTGTCGACGATGTGGCTCCCGATAAAGCCGGCGCCACCGGTAACGAGGATCTTCATGAGGCGCGGTCGATTCCTGGCCCGGCCTTGCGGCTCAGGGCTTCTGGGGATGGGTGGGCGGTCGCTCTCGCGAGCCATCGCGGGCGAGACCGGTTCGGCGGTAGCATACCTGGGCACGACCCGTTCGTCGCCGAGGCCGCAGCTGATGATCCTCCTTCAGGAGTCGTATACCTCGCCCGATCCGGCACGCGCCGCGGAGTTGGCCCGCGCCCGGCAGCGGAACCAGGCGGCCGGCGTGTTCAGCGAGATCGTGGCCCTGCCCCCGGGCGGGCGGAAGACGTTCGCCGACTGCTTCGCGGTTGCTGCCGACCGCTTCCCGGGTGAGGTCTGCGTTGTGGCCAACGCCGACATCGCCTTCGACGGCTCGCTGGCCGGGGCAGCCGACCTGGTGCGAGAGGCGGCCCGCCCGCTGCTGGTGACGCTGACCCGCTGGGATGACCCCAGCGGGCCGTCGATGGAGGGCCGCGCCGACGCCCGCTCCTGGCGGTTCTTCTCCCAGTCGCAGGATGCCTGGATGTTCACGGCCGGCACGCTGCCAGACTTTCAGGCCGGCTTCACGCTGGGGATTCCCGCCTGTGAGAACCGCCTGGCCTACGAGGCCTACCGGGCCGGCATCGCGGTAGCCAATCCGGCCCTCGAGGTTCGCTCCTGGCACCACCACGCGTCGGGCACCCGATCGTGGAAACTGACCGACGCCTACCGGGGGCCGCTCTTCTTTCCCCGGCTGACAACCCTCGCGATCGGTGCCTGCGAAGGGTTTGTGCTCGATCGGTCAGGCTGGCGGACACGCAAGGAGGTCGTCGTCTCGGGATCGGTGCAGGCCAGGTGACCGATGGCCTCCGGCGGGGCTGTGCAGCGGAGAATTGACCGGTCGGCGGAGGAGCGTATTCTCGATGGAACGGTCGTCCATCGAGTCTTCAGCGGCAGCCGTGGACTGCGTGGCCCGGCGGCATGGGTGCCAGATGATGAGCCATGATCGATTCCCGCGGGTCGCATCCGGTGGCAGGCGGCCGCCCGTCGAGGGTTTCAGCCTCGTCGAGTTGCTGGCCGTGGTGGCCATTCTCGGCACGCTGATTTCGCTCTCGCTGCCAGCGGTGCAACGTGCCCGGGAGACTGCCCGGCGGAGTGCCTGCAGCAACAATCTGCATCAGATGGGCATCGCCCTGATCAACTACGAGTCGGCCCGCCGCGTGTTCCCGCCCGGCAGCGATGCCCTCAGCGGCCGTTACCATGCCTGGAGTTCCTTCATTCTCCCCTATCTCGAGGAGTCCCAGACCGCCGGCCGCATCAACTACTCCCTCGCCTGGAACGACCCCCGCGGCAACGTGGAGGTCTCTCGCCACGTCGTTCCAATCTATGTCTGTCCAAGCGGGATCAAGTCGTATGCGGGCAAGCAGGACTACGGCGGTGTGATGGGCACCGCGGTGATGCTCTCCGAAGGCGATGTCCTGCCGCCCGGCTGGGAGCATGGCGGAATCCTCTACGCCACGGCCGAGGAGTGCCCGCGGCCCTGCCGGGCAGGTGAGGTGAGCGACGGGCTCAGCCACACCCTCATGGTCAGCGAAGGGGTCGATCGCGGGTTCCCCGAGATGGATGGCGACTCGGCGATCGGCAACAGTCACTGGGCCTGCGGGACGAACTGCTTTCTCCACAACTCGCCGGTACTCAACACGCCCGACGTCGACGGATTTCGCAGCAACCACCTCGGCGGCGTGATGGGATTGTTTGGGGACGGGCGGGTTGTCTTCATGGATGACGCCACGATGCCCGATGTCTTGATCGCCCTGTGCACCAAGGCCGGCGGGGAGCTATCGCCCCAGATTCCCTAGTTCCCCGGGGTTCACAAAACGGTTTTTTGCCGTGTTTTTCCCTGTTTTTGACCTGACGTTTTGGATCGGTACCATGTGGGAGTCGCGGCGGCGGGGCAAACGTTGCGATGCTGAGAAGAACCGGACGCTTCTCTGGTGGTTTTGATTCGATCATTCCCGCCTGGGACATGATTCTCCGATTCGAAGATTTACAGTACCGGTTTTTGAGAGGATTCAACTCATGACTCGCAGCACCCTGGCCGCCGCACTGCTCGTGGCGATTGCTTCTGTTTCCATGCCCGTACTCGCCGGTGGTGGCGGTGGAAAATCCGGCAACATCCCCGTTCGCATGAAGAACGTGGGAGCCGCGCCCGTCGCCGTCAACGCCCAATCGGGTTCGGTGGCGCTGAGCACGCTGGTTGGTTCGGCCCGGACGGTGGCCGCCAACGGCATCTCGCAGTTCAACGTCAACAAAGGAGCATTTTCCGCCTTGGCGGCAGATCCCAATGCTCCCTTCGTGACCAACAAGGTGCGGTCGTTCAGCACCCGCAACTTCAAGACGATCTACCTGTATGCCCAGCAGGACACGACGGCGGCAACCCTCGTCGGCGCCCCCGGCGGCGTGAAGTTCTGACCTGCGGGCGATTGTTCTCGTTGATTCACCCGACGGCGGGCGGACTACCATCCGGGGTCCGCCCGCTGTTTTTTTCCGGCTCTGCCCGGGCGGTCCGGGGCGGCGGCAGGACCACGGCGGCGAACGACTGACGATGACCGACAGCGGTACGGGAATGCCGTGTGGAGTTGACCCTGCCAGGCCTGCCGGGCAGGAAGCATGGGCGACGAGGCCTTTCGTAACCTGGCCGCTGGCGGTCGTGAGCGTGGCGGTGCTCGTGGCAGCCCCGTGGCTGCGGCAGGAACTGGTGCCGACCGCCTGGCTGGGGGTTGCCGGGGGGCTCGTCTTCGTGACCGGCCGCCGAGGCTGGCGGAGCGAACTGGCGGTGCTGATCGCCGCGGCGATTGCGATCACCGCCGCGTTTCACTGGACGCCCGAGGTCTTGTCGGAAGCGATGCAGGCGAGCGAGCTGGTCGGCTTTGCCTTTGCCCTGCCGATCATCCTCTGGGATGCCTGTCGGTTGGCCCTGCCCTTCTGGATCGCCGGTCGGCTGGTTCGTGACCCACGCAATGCCTGGCTGCCGGCCGGCCTCACTGCCGTGGTCGCCGAGGCTGTCATCCCCGGGGTCTTTCCCTGGAAACTTGGCTACTGCCAGCTGGCCTGGCCGGTGACGGCCCAGGCGGCGGCCCTGCTTGGTCCGGAGGGCACGACCTTCACCCTGTTTGCCATCGCAGGGACGCTCGTGGCTGCGGTTGGCGGCATCGTCGGCTGGCGGGGCCGGCGAATGCCGCTGGGTGGAGCGGCAGCGGTAGCAATCGCCGTGGCAACGCTTGGCTTCGGGATGATCGCGATTGCCCACACCGAGGCCCGCATGGCAGCTGCCCCGAAGTTGAGGCTGGCCCTCGTCCAGGCCGATCCCGATGCAGCCGACGCCATCGAGGAGTTTCGCGACCTCACCCGCCAGGCCTGCGGCGGCCAGCCGGCGATCGATCTGGTCTGCTGGCCCGAATGCAGTGGAGGATCCTACGAAGAGGGTCTCGAATCGTTCACCGACGAGGCGGCTATCTTTCGCCGCTCGCGGCCGCCCCAACGGGGCTTGCGGCCGCTGCCGGAGCCCGACTGCCCGCTCCTGTTCGGCGGGCGGATCTATCGCGGCTTTCGGGAGCGACCCAGCGAGATCTACCAGTCGGCGCTCCTGCTCGACCGGGAGGAGCAACTCGCCGGCTGCTACCACAAGCGACACCTGATGCCCTTCGGCGAATACGTGCCCTTTGCCGACGTGATTCCCGAGCTGCGGCTTTCCTTTCCGATGGAGACTGACTACGACGCCGGCAACGAGTCGGTGCCGATCGACTGCGGCCCGGCCCGGATCGGGGCCCTGCTTTGCTACGAAGACATGGTGCCGTCGGCCGCGGCCAGCCTGGTCGCCGACGGTGCGAACTGCCTCGTCTCCCTGATCCATGGGGCGGCCTTCACCAATCCGCTTACGCTCCAGCAGCACCGCCTCCTCGCCCAGCAGCGGGCGATCGAATTGCGGCGCTGCCTGGCCCGGTGCAGTTCCACCGGTGAGACCTGCTTGATCGATGCGACCGGGCGAATCAGCCGGCGGCTCCCCTTGGGGGATGCCGGCCTGCTGAGGTGCGAGGTGCCGCTCCTTGAAGGACAGACGCCGGCAACCCGCTGGCGGTGGGCCTGGCCGGTGGCCTGCGGCCTCGGGCTGGTGGCGTTCGCCTATCTGGGCAGGCTGAAGAGGCTGGGCGAACTGGCATCCTGACAGCAAGGCCCGCTGAAGGCTCCGCAGGCTCCGGTCAGCTCCGCCGGCCTTGCAGCGGCCCGGGCGGTCTGGGATAGCCCCCGCTTGTGGCGGTTCCGGGCCGCGGGCTTCGGGGCCTGCGGCCGCCTTGCTCCCCCGTCCTTCGACTGCGGCCAGTTCATGCGGATGCCACGACTCTTTCGTCCGTCCCGCCGGCGGCCTCCCGCGCTGCCGCCCGACCTCGATGAGGACGCCCGCGCCATCATCGACATGGTCGCTCCTTTTACGATGACAAGCCCGGAGCGGATCGTTGCCCTCCGAGACGCGGTGCGGCACGTCTGTCGCCACGGGATCGCCGGCAGCATCGTCGAGTGCGGAGTCTGGCGGGGGGGCAGCATGATGGCTGCCGCACTGACGCTGCTGGAGATCGGTGAGCGAAGGCCGCTCTTCCTGTTCGACACCTTTGACGGCATGCCCCCGCCCGGTGACTGCGACCGCGACCTGACCGGTGCTGCGGCCGCCGAGCTGCTCGTGGCCGAAGAACCGGTCAGCGGAGAGACATGGGCCCGCAGCCCGCTGGCTGAAGTGCGACGCAATCTGGCGGCCACCGGCTATCCAGCAGAGTTGATCAGGTTCGTTCCTGGCCGCGTCGAGGAGACGATTCCTCGCACGGCGCCCGACCGCATCGCCGTGCTCCGGCTCGACACCGACTGGTACGAGTCGACCCGGCATGAACTCGAACACCTCTTTCCCCGCCTGGCTGCCGGCGGTGTCTTGATCATCGACGACTATGGCCATTGGCAGGGCGCCCGGCGGGCGGTGGATGAGTTTCTCGCCGCCAGCAAGGCGCCCCTCCTGCTGTCTCGCATCGATTACACGGGCCGGCTGGCGGTGAAGGTCGCCTGCTGAGCCCGCCCCGACTCCTGTTCCAGCGCCATCGTGATTCGTTTCGCCTGCTCACGTCATGCCTGTGCCCCGCCGCCGCAGCCCCGGCTCAACCTCGGCTGCGGTGATTGCCTGCACCCCGACTGGACGAACATCGACCTCGTCGCGGCGTCCGTCGATGTGATGGCCTGTGACATCCGACGGCCACTGCCCTTCACGAGCGGCAGTTGCGAGGCGATCTATGCGGCGCACGTGCTCGAGCACCTCAGGCCCGGCGAGGCCCGGCAGCTGCTGGCGGAAATCCGTCGCCTGCTTCGGCCAGGCGGCGTCGTGCGGATCGTCGTTCCTGATCTGGAGGGCATCGCCCGGGCTTATCTGGCGAGCCTGGAGCGAGCCACCGCTTTCGGCACCGCAGAGAGCCGCTGGGAACACCGCTGGATGATCGTCGAGTTGCTCGACCAGCTCGTCCGGGAGACCTCCGGAGGCGCGATGCGACGCTGGTGGTCATGTGATCCGGTGCCGGCCCGATCGTTCATCGAGTCGCGGCTCGGCGAGGAGGCCCGGCGGGGCATGGCGGCGGTGGCTGCCGCCCGCACCGCCACCGGCGACGATCCCCTGGTCCCTGCCGCGATTCTCACGGCCGAGCCGGCCACGGCCCGGGCCGTGGCCCGGTTTGTCGCGCGGGGTGAACGGCACCGCTGGATGTACGACCGCCTCTCCCTCGTCGATCTGCTGGCCGAAACCGGCTTCCAGGAGGCGGCGACGACCACGGCCGATGCCTCTCGGATTCCCGGCTTCGAGGCGGCCGGCCTCGATACCGACGCGGCGGGGAGGCCGCGGAAACCTGACTCGCTCTACGTCGAGGGGGTGCGGCCGTGACCCGACCATTGCCGCCGAGCGACCGTCGCCGTGTCGAGTCCCGTGAGCGTCCGCGGCTTGCCTGTCTGGCGACCCACGCCGGCCAGGCCGGCGGGGCGGCCATCGCGATGCGCCGGCTCGTGACGGCCCTGCGGGAATCGGGCGGTCATGTCGCCGTGCTGTCTGGTGATGATTTCCAGGCGGCTCCTGCCGCCCGGCGGCGACTCGAACGGCGGGTCCGGCGGGCGATCAGGCGGGCTCGGACGCCGCTTTCCAACACGCTGTTTACCTCCGACTGGCCCGCCAGGCGTCTGGCCGCCCATCCGCTGGTCACCGGGGCCGATGTCGTCAATCTCCACTGGGTCGCCGGCCTGCTCAACGCCGCTGGTATCCGGGAGATCGTCGCCTCTGGCCGACCGGTCATCTGGACGCTCCACGACATGCGGCCCTTCACCGGCGGCTGTCATTACGCCGGCGGCTGCACAGGCTTTGCCAGCGGTTGCCATGCCTGCCCGCAGCTGGCCACGCGACTGGCGGCGATGCCCGCCCGAGTCGCTGCCCGCGGTCGGCGGGCCCTGGCCGGCATCCCCTTGACCTTTGTCTCACCCTCCCGCTGGCTGGCTCGGGAGGTGGCCCGTTCGACGGTCTTCGATCGCACCTGCCACGCGGTCCGTGTGATCCCCAACGGCCTCGATCTGGCTCATTTCGCCCCAGGCCCGCGAGCCGCCGCCCGCCGCCGCCTTGGCCTGCCGGAGGCCGGGTTTGCCATCCTGCTGGGAAGTGTCTCGCTCGCCGAGCGACGCAAGGCGATGGCCGTGGCTGCTGGTGCCGTCAGTCACGCGGCCGATGAGCTTCGTCACCGCTTCGGGAAAGCAGCAGCGAGCCTGCAGGTCATCACCTACGGCGCGGGCCAGCTCGAGATTCCAGGTGTCGCCTGCCGCCATCTCGGCAGCGTCGGTGAGGCCGAGGTCGCAGTCGCCCTCCAGGCATCCGATCTCCACTTGACGATGGCCCGGGAAGACAATCTTCCCAACACGGTCATGGAGGCCCTGGCCTGCGGATGTCCCGTGATCGCGACCACCGCCGGCGGACACCCCGAGATGGTGACCGACGGCTGCGAGGGCTGGCTGGTCGGAATCGACGATGTCGCCGGAGCCGCGGCGGCCGTGGTCCGGCTGGTCGAGCAGCCTGCACTGCGGGCGGCGGCCGCCGAGCGGGCTCGTCGCAGGGCGGAAGCCGAATGGGATGCGACCGTGCAGGCCCGTCGCTATCTCGATCTTGCCGCCGAGCTGCTTGCAGGTTCCGGTTCCCGGGCGGCCAATCCCGTGCCGCCACCGGTCGCCCCTGCGGCGCTCACCCCGGCCGCCGCGGTGGCCGTCCACGCGGGCAGTCCGCTGCGGGGGCCGCTTCGCCGCCTCCGCCGGCTGACCCGCTTCCCCCGGTTTTCGCTCGGGACCAACTGAAGAGACGGCCGTGAATCCAGTTTGCCTCCACCAGCGTTTGAACCGGCCGCCGCCGCTCGACGGGGCCGATTTCGGCGGACCAGTCTTTCCCGAACATGCCTTCCCGCCCGCGTCCGATCTGGCCGAGGACTATTTCGCCGCCTGCCGGCGAGGCTATGCGGCGATGGCCGACACCCGGCTGGCGATCACCGGCCTGGCCCGCAACGTCGGCGGGATCCTGCCGCTGACGATCCGCCGGATCGAGAACCTGGCCCGCTGTTTCGCCGATGTGCGGATCGTGGTCTACGAAAATGATTCCAGCGACAACACTTCCCGCATGCTGGGCCGCTGGGCCCGGGCCAACCGTGCCGTCACCGTGGTGAGCGAATCACGATCCGATCCGGTCAATCCGACCACGCGCTGTCTCGAGCGGGCGAGTCGGATGGCGATCTATCGCCGTCGCTGTCAGCAGGAGGTCTGTGAGCAGCCCGGCGGCTTCGACATGGTGATGCTCCTCGACTTCGACATCCAGGGGGGCTTCAGCATCGACGGCATCGCCAGCAGTTTCGGGCATCCGGGCTGGGATTTCGTCGGTGCCAACGGCCTGATTTGCCGGCGGCATGGCCTGCGAATGAACGCGCTGCGACAATACGACACCTGGGCCCTTCGGTTCGACCGGGCCTTGACGCCGCTCTCGACGGCGGCGGCAGGCGGTCTGGTCTACGAGCGGGGCGGGCCGCTCGTTCCCGTCACAAGTTGCTTTGGTGGCCTGGGCCTCTATACCAGCGCCGCCTACGCGGCTGGCATCTACACCGGCGACGACCTGGAGCATGCCAGTTTCCACCGTTCGCTGCTCGAGCGGGGTCACGAGCGGCTCTACCTCAACCCGAGCCAGTTGGTGGTCTACGGCAGGCGGCACCGGTTTGGCGACCGGCTGGTGGCGGCCCTGCTGCGAATCCCGGGACTCCGTCGTCGCGAGGGGCTCTTCCCCCGGATGCGACCCGCGGCTCCGCCGCCCGCAGTTGCCCGCAGCCGGCGGGCCGCCTGACACAATCCTGACCGGAACCTGACACGCCAAAATGTGGTCAGCGGCACGGCAGCGACTACAACAGAAGGCGTGGTCATGTGTCGGATCGCCGATGCCTGCCCATCAACACGGTTCTTTTTCGGCCGCCGGTGCGGCCCAACGCAAGAGCGAGGTCTTCAATGCGAACGATGATTTCTGGGATGACAGCGGCGGCGGTAGTTGCCACGGTGATGGCTGGTGGGCTGGTCGGTGCCGATGAGTGTCCGATTGCCAAGCAGCAGCGGCTGGCCCGGGAGGCGGCTGCCGGTCACGTGCAGACGGTCGCCTTCAAGGCCGCAGAAGCCGACATCGTCGATACCGCGGTGGCGGCCGGCGATTTCACGACCCTCGTGGCGGCCGTCAAGGCGGCCGGCCTGGTCGAAACCCTCAAGAGCGAGGGCCCCTTCACGGTCTTTGCCCCGACCGACGCCGCCTTCGCGAAGCTGCCGGAGGGGACGGTCGAGACTCTCCTCAAGCCTGAAAACAAGGAGAAGCTTGTCGGGATCCTGACCTACCACGTCGTGCCCGGCAAGGTGATGGCGGCCGACGTCGTCAAGCTCTCCGAGGCCAAGACGGTTCAGGGCAAGGCGGCCAAGATCACCGTCGACGGCGGCACGGTCAAGGTCGATGACGCCACGGTGGTCAAGGCCGACATTCCCTGCTCCAACGGCGTCATTCACGTGATCGACGCGGTCATTCTGCCGGAGTGATCGGCGAACATGCTCCGGGGCCGTGCAGGCCCCGGGACCGGCAGGCATACTAGAGGGCCGTCGCGGGGCATCCC
>JAQCJP010000051.1 GCA_027592945.1 Planctomycetota bacterium | reverse complement strand
CCCCCCCCAAGCCCCGAGCCGTTCCCCGGCGGCCGGCCGCGACAGCTTCTCCAGCCCCCTCCGAAGCCCCTCAGCCGGCGGCTGGGCCTCCCCCGCCAACCCTCGAGGAGGTGCTCGCCGAGGCGGGCCGGCTGGCCAACGCCGGCCGCTTTGCCGACGCCATCGAACATTGCGAGCAGCACCGCAGCTCGCTGCCGCCGGCTGCCGAACTATTCTTCCTGATGGGGATGCTGCACCAGTCGGCCGGCGATCCTGACCGGGCCGAGGGCTGCTTCCACAAGACGCTCTACCTCGATGCAGACCACGAAGAGGCCCACCTGGCGCTCGCCCTGGTTGCCAGGCAGCGGGGTGATTTGTCGATGGCCGAGAAGTACCGCCAGTCGGCGGCCCGCGCCGTGGCCCGCAAGGAGGCTGCATCATGATCGATCATGTCCGTTCTGAGCAGGTGACTGCTCCGATGCCCGAATGCTGGCGGGTGATCGGTGTGGCCGGCGACCGCAGCTGCCCGGAACTCGAACGATTCATTCATTGTCGCAACTGCCCGGTCATGGCCGAGGCCGCCCAGGGCTTCTTCGATCGGCCGGCTCCCGAAGGCTACCTCGACACCTGGCGGGCGATCCTGGAGGAGCCGGAGGAGGGAGTCGAAGCCGACGCCGCCAGCCTGCTGGTGTTCCGCGTCGACCGCGAGTGGCTGGCGCTGCCGGCCGCGGTGCTCGTCGAGGTCACCCCGGTCCGCCGGATTCATACCGTCCCCCACCGCGGCGGCACGCCGCTGGCCGGGCTGGTCAATATTCGCGGCGAACTCCGCCTCTGCATGTCGCTCCATGCGGTGCTTGGGCTGACGGGCGGGCCCACCGATCAGCCGCCTGCGGCCGGCGAGGGCGACGAGGCCGAGGCGGTGCCGCGGCTGTTGGTGATCGAACGCACCGAGG
This sequence comes from Planctomycetota bacterium, assembly GCA_027592945.1. Taxonomy (GTDB): domain Bacteria; phylum Planctomycetota; class Planctomycetia; order Pirellulales; family UBA1268; genus QWPN01. Next base: position 17,689 of record JAQCJP010000051.1, on the reverse strand, counting down.
GCCGAACCTCCGAACGGTGGGTGCTGGGTGTCGACGATGTGGCCGGCGTGCACCGTGTGCCCCGCTCGGCACTGCGGGCGGTGCCTGCCACCGTCAGCCAGGCGGCGGCCCGCTGCTCGACGGCCCTGTTCGCCTGGCAGGACCGCGACGTGGCCGTGCTCGACGCCCCGCGACTGTTCGAAACGCTCCGTCAGGTCGTGACCACATGAGCGGAGGCAGCGATGGCCGATGACCTGAGCGGATTCTCGATGCTCGAGCTGTTTCGGCTCGAGGCCGAAAGCCAGACCGAGGTGCTCTCCTCGGGCATCCTGGCAATCGAAGAACTCGAGAAGTCTCCCGAGACGATCGAAGCGATGATGCGGGCGGCCCATTCGCTGAAGGGCGCCGCCCGGATCGTCGGCCTCGAGCCGGCCGTCGACGTGGCCCACGCCCTCGAGGACGTCTTCGTGGCAGCCGGCAAGGGACACCTGCGGGTCCGCCCGGAGCACGCCGATGTGCTCCTCGCGGCGATCGATTTTCTCAGCTCGGTTGCCACCGCTGACGACGCCTTGTCGTCTGGCAGCCCCTGGCAGGGCCGGGCTGAGGCACTCGTGGCAAGGCTTGGCCAGCTGGACGAGTCCCCGGCGAACTCGCCTCCGGCAGCGAGTGGGCCCGGGCAGCAGCCAGCGGCTCCCGGGCAGGCGGCCCAGGCCGGGGACACCACCAAACAGCAGCCACTCGAGCCGGCTGCCCCGCCAACCCCACCGCAGCCGGCCGCCACCGAAGCCCCACCGCAGCCGGCCGCCACCGAGGCCCAACGCGGTCCGGCGGCCGCAGGCTCCCGACCGGGCGAGCAGACCGACCGCGTCGTTCGCGTCTCGGCCGAGAGCCTCACACGCCTGGTCGGGCTCGCCGGCGAGGCGCTCGTTGAGACCCGGCAGATGCGGCCCTTCGTCGACGCGATGCTTCAGTTTCGGTCGACCCAGGTCGATCTCTGCGATGCCCTGGCGGCGCTCGACGAGCGGCTGGAGGGAGGCGAGGCGGGCCTGGCTGCCGCCACGGCGGCCGTGGCGGGCATTCGGCAACGGGCCGACGCCGCCCTCGCCTCGCTCAGCCGGCAGGTCGAGGATTTCGAAAGTTTCGCCCGCCGCAACGAGGACCTCTCCAACCGCCTGCACCACGAGGTGATCGCCAGCCGGATGCGTCCCCTGGCCGACGGCATCAGGGGCTTCCCTCGGCTCGTTCGCGATCTGGCCCGCACGCTTGGCAAGGAAATCCGCTTCGAGGTCATCGGCGACCAGACCGGTGTCGACCGTGACATTCTCGACAAGCTCGAGGCCCCGCTCTCCCATCTGATCCGCAACGCGATCGACCATGGCCTCGAGACGCCCGAGGCGCGTCAGGCCGCCGGCAAACCACCCGGCGGCACGATTCGGCTCGAGGCCCGCCACCGGGCCGGGATGCTCCACATCACCCTCACCGACGACGGCCGCGGCATCGATGTCGAGCGGCTGCGGGCCCGGGCTGTCGGCAGAGGCCTGGTCGCCCAGGCTGTCGCCGACCAGCTCGGAGAGTTGGAACTGCTCGAGTTTCTCTTCCTGCCAGGCTTTTCCACCAAGGAGCAGGTGACCGAGATCTCCGGCCGAGGTGTGGGCCTCGACGTGGTCCAGAGCATGGTCAAGGCGGTGGGGGGCAACGTCCGCGTGGCCACCCGGCCGGGGCAGCAGACGGTCTTCACCCTCCAACTGCCGATCACGATGTCCGTCATTCGGGCCCTGCTCGTCGAGATCGCCGGAGAACCTTATGCCTTTCCGCTGCCACGCATCGACCACATCCTCCACGTGCCGCAAGACGCCATCCGCACGGTCGAGGGCCGGCAGTATTTCGACCGCGACGGCACCGCCATCGGGCTGGTGATGGCCACCCAGGTGCTGGAACTCACCGGCCCGCCACCGGCCGACCCGATGCCGGTGGTCGTGATCAGCGATCACGGCCAGCAGTTCGGCATGATCGTCGATGACTTCCTCGGCGAGCGTGATCTTGAAGTCCGGCCGCTCGACCCACGACTCGGCAAGGTGGCCGACATCAACAGCGCCTCACTCCTGGAAAACGGCGAACCGGTCCTGATCGTCGATGTCGAGGATCTGGTGCGAAGCATCGACAACATGCTGGCCGGCCGGCGGCTCTCGCGGGTCGAGTTCGAGCAACTTGCCGAGGAGACACGGCCCCGGAAGCGAATCCTGGTGGTCGACGACTCGATCACCGTCCGTGAACTCGAGCGGCAACTGCTGCAGTCGCGGGGCTACGCCGTCGACGTGGCGGTGGACGGGATGGACGGCTGGAACGCCATCCGCGGCACCCCCTATGACCTGATCGTCACCGACGTCGACATGCCTCGGATGGACGGCATCGGACTGGTCTCGCTGGTCAAGGCTGACGCCGCCCGCCGCGAAATCCCGGTGGTGATCGTCTCCTACAAAGACCGCGAGGAGGACCGGCTCCGCGGGCTCGACGCGGGCGCGAATCGTTATTTGACAAAGAGCAGTTTCCACGATGAAACCTTCGTCGATACGATCGTAGACCTGATCGGAGAGGCCTGAGACCCGCCAGTCATGCGAATCGCGATCGTCAACGACATGCGGGCGGCGAGCGAAGCTCTCCGCCGCGTGGTCGAGAGCCTGCCCGACCACTCCGTCGCCTGGACGGCGGCCGACGGCGTGGAGGCGGTCGCGATGGCCCGCCGCGACCGCCCCGACCTGATCCTGATGGACCTGCTGATGCCCCATCTCGACGGGGCCGAGGCGAGCCGGCAAATCATGGCCTCGACGCCATGCGCCATCCTCGTGGTCACGGCCACCGTCAGCGGCAACATTTCCCTGGTCTACGACGCCATGGGCTACGGAGCCCTCGATGCCGTCGACACCCCGACGCTGGGTCCGGTCGGCGAAGTCGCCGATGCGGGGCCATTGGTCGAGAAGATCGGGATAATCGCCAAGCTCGTCGGGGCGCCGAGTCCGGGGCCGCGGGCGCGGCCCGCGATGACGCCGGCCACGCCGCCCCGGCTGCTCATCGCGGGCGCGTCGACCGGCGGGCCGAAGGCGCTCTGCGATCTGCTCCTGCCGCTGCCCCACGACTGGAACGTGGCCGTGGTGATCGTGCAGCATGTCGACGTGGCCTTCGCCCCCGGCCTGGCTACCTGGCTCTCGGATCGCACCGGTCGCACGGTCCGCGTGGCCGTCGAGGGCCAGACTCCCCGGGCCGGCGATGTGCTGCTGGCCGGGACCAACGACCATCTCGTCTACACGCCCCGGGGAACTCTCGAATATCAGGCGGAGCCGCGCGAGGTCTTCTTCCGTCCGAGCGTCGATGTCTTCTTCGAGAGCGTCGCCGTCCATGCCTCGAGGCCCGGCGTGGCGATCGTACTGACGGGCATGGGGAAAGACGGGGCCCGGGGCCTGGGAACGCTCCGTCGCAAGGGCTGGCACACGCTGGTCCAAGACGAGGGAACCAGCGTGGTCTGGAGCATGCCCAAGGCGGCCCTCGACGCCGGTGCCGCCTGCGAGGTGCTGCCTGTGGCACGGATGCCCGCCGTGATCGCCTCACGCCTCGGCTGACGGCAGCAAGCCCGAAAGCCTGACGGGATCGTCCGCTGCATGCGTCTGCTCGATCAGTCGCATCACCGCGAGCACCGTCGCCTCGTTCCCGCCGGGCGGGGCCACGACCTGAACCCCGATCGGCAGCCCCTCGCTCCCGCGATCGGTGGCCATCGCTGCCTGCAGGACGGGATCCCGCGAGCCAGACCGGCCCGCATCCTCGCCCGCCCGGACGGTCGTCACCGGCACAGCCCCGGCCGGGAGGTCGAGGAGGTTGGCCAGCAGGCACGGGGTCGCGGCGAGCACGAGCCGGGCAGCGGTACCGTGGCGGAGTGCCGGCACCGCTGAAACCGGGCAGACGATCGCATCGCAGCCGGCGGTCGCCGCGGCAAGCCGCGTCGCGATCTCGGCCCGGGCTGCCAGCAGCTCGGCCAGGCCCGCCGCCGACCGCGGCCCCGTTGCCAGCAGCCCGCGGGCCTCCACTGCCCGGCCAAGAAGCCTGGCAGCCGCCGCGGCGGGCGGCCTGACCCAGCGGGGCAGTCCTGCCAGCCGCAGCAACCGGGCCACCGCCGGCATCGGTCTGCTCCCCGCCAGCAGCCGCCATACGTCGGCGGCGCCATCAGCCGAAATGATGCCCAGATGGATCCAGGCCGCCTCGTCGGCGAGGGTTCCGTCCAGCGGCACCGCCTCAATCCCCGCGGCCTGCAGCCGGCTCATCGCTTCGGCGACCCCCCGCCGAATCGCTGGCGACGCGGGAATCGGACCACTGGTATCCCACCAGCCCACTCGCCTGACCAGGGGCGGCCGGCCAGCGGCGGACTGGCCAACGGCGGCCAGGGCGAGGGCCAGATCGTCTGCCGACCGGGCCAGGAAACCAGCCCGCGGCCGGACGGCATGCAGATGGGGCAGCGTGTCGATACTCCCAGCCTCGCCCACGATCTCCGCACGCGGCATGATCGCGGCGATGCCGCAGGCATGGGCAGGCTGCCGGAGGCTGCCGGCGAGGTCGGTGCCCACCCCCAGCGGCACGACCCCGGCGGCCACAAGGGCGGCGTCCCCGCCGCTCGAGCCCCCCGGCCCCCGGTCCGCGGCCCAGGGGTGGTTCGTCCGGCCAAAGACGGGGTTGGCTGTCTCGTGCAGGTACATCGCCTGCGGCACGTTTGCCTTGCCAACGATCACGCCACCAGCGGCGCGGAGCGACTCCACGATCGCGGCATCGGCGGCGTCGACCGCCGCACCCCGGGCAGGAATGCCGAGGGTTGTCCGCAGACCGCGGATCGGAAAGCACTCTTTCACGCTGAGAGGAACCCCGGCCAGGATTCCCGCCGGGCGGGCGTCGACAGCGGCCGCTTCGGCCTGGGCCTCGGCAGACCGCGGCTGCACCAGGGCGTTGATCTGGACCGCCGTCTCCCTCCACCGAGCCTCGCAGGCAGCGAGCACGTCGGTGGCCCGCCGGCGGCCGGCCCGCACGGCATCCGCGATCACCACCGCCGACGCAGCGGCGATCGCCGAGGGGTCGGTCACAGTTCCGGAATGCTGAAGATATCGGTCGCCTCTGGCGGCTCGGCGGCTGCCGGCTCGAGGGCTCCCATGTCGGCCGCCCAGATCACATCCTGATCAACCGCGAGGCCGGCGATGATGACCCCCTCACCCGGGGCCACCGCCGGTTCACCGCGAGAGAGAACGACGACTTCATGCGGCGCGTCGTCGCCCGGGGCGAGACAGGAGACCTGCGACCGCCACGAGGGCCCGAAGCGGCGGGACTCAACCAGCGTTCCGACGGTGACCACTCCGTCCCCGCTCCGCTTCGCATAGGCGAACCAGTCACGGCTCAGCCGCGGGAGCAGGGCGAGCACGTCGGGCTGCCCGGCAAGCCCATGCCGCACGCTTGCGGCCTCCTCGAGCGCCGGCCCGAAGGGCCGACCCGATTCGGCGGAAACCTGCTCGAGCGCGGCCAACTCTTCGGCATAAGCCGCCAGGGCGAGATAACACTTGGCGAACAGCCGACGGCGGACCTTGTCGTCCGGATCACCGGGATCGTCGGGCATCTCTGCCGCTGCCGCGAACGCGGCCGATACGGCCTCAACCGACTCCTTGAGCATCCCCAGGTCGAGCGGCTCCGGTTCCGGCTCGGGTTCTGGCTGGGGCGACGTCACCACGGGCGTGACCTTCTCCGCTTCGTCGATCAGGGCCATGAGCGGATCGTCAGGGAAGGCGTCGGCGGGTTCGGTGTCCCCGCGATCATTTTCCTCGGACTCGGTCCCCTCGAGCATGGCCAGTTCGGTCGGCTCAGGGACAGCCGGCTCAGGGGCAACGGGCTCCGGCTCGCCCCCCGTCACGCCGGGAAGCGACTCGGTGGCGTCGTCGCCGGCAAGGTCGGTGCCTGCTGGTGACTCCGCATCGCCAGCGATCGCCGCTCCGGCATCTCCCAGCACCGCATCGAGGCTCGTGCCGGCCGCCGGCCCGGCTCCCCCGGCCGGCTGGAACTTCGCCGGCAGCAAGAAGGCGAGCGATTCAGGAACCAAGGGCGTGAGCTGAAACGGATCGCGGCCGAATCCCCAGATCAGGATCGCAAACACGATCGGAATCGAGAGCGCACCGCCGACCACCACCCCGATTAACTGGCCGATGGGGCTCGACTTCTTCTTGCGGGGCCGGCGACTCGCGGTGGCCTTGGGGGAGGGCGGCCGGTCTGTGGCCTCGGCATCCATCTGATCGGCTTGATCGTCATCAGCGGCGACCGGGAAACCCGCGTCCGCTGCAGCCGCCGCAGCGCCCGCGAAGGCGAAGGCATCCGCATCGTCTTGCGGAACTCCAGCGGCAGCTTCCTCGTCATCGCCATCGGTCAGCGACGCAAAAGGATCGGTGTCTTCTCCGGCATCGGCCTCATCTTCGAGATCGTCTCCGAGATCAGGTCCGGAAGGTTCGCCCAGGCCGGCGAAGGGATCGCCCTCGCTGCCCGATTCCCCGCCCGCCTCGATGCTGCTGGCAGACGCGATCCCGGACGATCCGGTGCCAATGTCCACTGATGACCCGTTGGCCGGGTCGTCGGCCACGTGGGCCCAGGGGTCGTCATGCACTGAACCGGCACCTGGTTCATCAGCTGAAGCGTCGACCTGCTCGGCGGCAAAAGCCGGCTTGGCAGCACCGTCGTCGTCGGCCAACCAGGCATCGATATCGGCGTCAGCAGGGTCGGTGGCGGCAGGAGAGGCAGCAGCGGCGAACTCGTCGCCCGACTCGGCATCAAACACCGGGCCATCGCCTGCGGCGGCATCCTCCATGACCGGCGGAGCGTCTTCGCCGCCGGCCGCACCGGCCAACGGGTCGCCTGGAGCCGGCTCGACCGGCGACGCGGCGGCGGGCTCGGTCAGAGGCACCTCGTCCGTTTCTTCGTCGAACGAAAACGAGAACTCGCCATCCAAATCGGGAAGGCCTTCGGCCTCGAGATCAGCCCAGGGATCATCGCCGGAATCGGGCTTTTCGTCGTCGTTCGCCATCAGGCGTATCTCCGCGTGCATCCATCGACCCACCGCCCGAGCAGCCACTTGGGCGACCCGAGATCTCCTCGACCCGGGAGTTTGCCCGAGTGTACCACCGCGATTTCCGTGGCTGCCAGCAGCCAGGTCCCGCGGCCCTTCCAGGACCAGCGTGGGGCGCGGGCCCGCCCCGGACTTCCGCGCGGCGGCGTCGGCCGGGCGAGGTCGGGCAAGCCACCCCGCTCTCAGAGCCCGTAGGCGGGGCCGTACCGCCGCCGCAGGCTCGCTGCCAACCACTCGGCCGACACCGCACGACCGGTGGCCTGCTGGACGAGCGGCTCACTCTGCAGCATCCGCCCCTGGGCGTGGATCTCGGTGCGAAGCCAGGTCAAAAGCGGGCCAAACTCACCGGCGGCAAATAGCCCCTCGAGCCCGCCGAGCTTTTCCTCAGCTGCCTCCATGAGTTGGGCGGCATAGATGTTGCCGAGCGTGTAGGTGGGGAAGTAACCGATCAGGCCGGCCGGCCAATGAATGTCCTGCAGCACGCCAGCGGCTGCATTGGGCGGCCGGATGCCAAAGTCGGCCTCGAAGCGGTCATCCCAGGCGGCCGGCAGATCGACCAGCGGCAACTCCTCGGCCAGCACCGCTCGCTCGAGATCGAAGCGGAGCATGATATGAAGGTTGTAGGTCACTTCATCCGCCTCAACGCGAATGAATGTGGGCCGCACCGCCAGCAGCGCCCGGTGCAGTTGATCGGCATCGGCATCGTGAAGCGGGCCTGGAAAAGCCGCCTTGGCTAACGGAAAGCACCATTCCCAGAAGGCCCGTGACCGGCCCACCAGGTTTTCCCAGAGCCGCGACTGTGACTCGTGGATGCCCAGCGAAGCCGCCTCGCCCGGCGGCAGCCCGTACCATTCGCTCCGGAGACCCTGGTCGTAGAGACCGTGACCCGCCTCGTGGAGCACGCCGAAGAGTGCTGTCGGCAACGACCGCTCATCCCAACGGGTGGTAATGCGGCAGTCGTCCGGCCCCAGGGAGGTGCAGAAGGGATGATCGGTCGTGTCGAGCCGTCCCCGATCAAAGTCGAACCCTATGGTGGCAGCCACTTTCCTGACAAACCGCTGCTGGGCGTCGACGGGATAGACTGGCCCGTTGAACAGCCCGTCAGCGGGCCGGACTGGTGACCCGGCGCAGGCCTGGACAAGCGGCACGATTTCGGACCGCAACTCCGTGAACCGGGGAGCGATCGCCCGCCACCGGCCACCGGGCTCGTAGTCATCGAGGAGGGAGTCGTAGGGATCGAGATCGGGCCGCTGGCAGGCCGCCTGCTCCCGCTTGAGGGCAAAAATCCGCTCCAGCCACGGCTGGAGCATCGGCCATGACGACGTGGCCCTGGCTTCGACCCAGGCCTGCTGGGCCTCGACCGTGACCCGTGCCAACTCCTCGACGAGCCGGGGCGGCAAGCGAGCCTGCTTGTCGAAGTCGTGCTTCAGCAGCCTGATCGTCGCCCGCTCCTCCGGCGAGCCATCGCGAGCCAGGGCCGAGTCGGCGAGGGCCTCGAGCCGTTCTTTCTGGACAGGGTCTGTCCGCTGCCGGTGGAGAATCGCTGCCAGGGTGGCCGCCTGCTCGGCCCGCCAGCCACCGGCCCGGACCGGCATCATCGTTCGCTCATCCCAGCCCACCAGCGCGTCGACACCGGCCAGGATCGCTGTCTGGCGGGCGTGGTCGCGGGCGGCAGCAAAGTGTTCGGCGAGCGACGTCATCCCCGGAGACTATGATCCCCTCCTGTCACCCTGCAACCACAGCCGGCATCCGGAGCCCTCTGATGCTCGACGTTCTTGTGATCGCGCCCCATCCCGACGACGCCGAACTTGGCATGGGCGGCACCATCCCGCTGCTGCTTTCCCAGGGCCTTGCCGTGGGCATCCTCGACCTGACCGACGGCGAGCCGACGCCACTGGGATCCCCGGAGATCCGTGCCCGGGAGACGGCAGCCGCTTCCGCAGTCTTGGGAGTCTCCTGGCGGGAAAACCTGGGGCTGCCAAACCGGCGTCTCCGGGCCACGCTCACCGCGCGGGCCATGCTCGCCGGCGTCATCCGCCGCACGCGGCCCCGCTGGCTGTTCGCTCCGCACTGGGTCGACGCCCACCCCGACCATCTCGCGGCCACCCGCCTCGCCGAGGCGGCCCGCTTCTGGGCCAAGTTGACCAAGTGTGATCTGCCGGGCGAGCCGTGGCACCCCGAGCGGATTCTCTATTACGCCTGCGTTCACCTGAGAAGTGTGCGACGGCCAGCCTTCATTCTCGACATCTCGTCCACGGCCGACATCAAGCGGCGGAGCATCGCCTGCTACGCCAGCCAGTTTCCACCGTCGGCCCCGGCGCCCTCCGTCCCCGAGCGAGTGGCCGCCGCCGACGCCTGGTGGGGCAGCCTGATCGCCGCACGGCAGGGCGAGCCCTTCTGGTCGCGTGAACCGATCGGACTGACGGGCCTGGCAGGCCTGCGGTAGGGCCCGCCGTCTCCCGGCTCGCGCCGGGGGGCTTCTCTCGGAGGGATCGTGTCCCCGGGTAGTTCCCCCTGCCCGCACAGTTTCCCCAGTGTCGTGTCGGGGCGGGATGGGAGAGGGCGGGCGGTCGGAGGGTTCGCCCGATCAAGGTGACCTTGGGGATGTCCGCCGGGAAGGCTGGGGCCGCCCTGGAAAACGGCCGATAGCCTCTGGTGGTGGTGGCGATTCTGCTCGGCCGCCTATCCCCTTTCCGTCTACCCCCTTTCGGAATCTGGCATGGCATCCCGTGACATCAACGTGATCGCGCTGGTCAAGGGTGGGGAGCGGTACGTCTTTCTGTACGACGATGACAGCCGTGCGGAGACATTGCGAACACTCGGCCGACACGCAGCCAATCCGGCCTTGAGCTTCTCCTGGTACGACGCGGCGGTCCTGGCACAGAAGGTTCGCCAACACTCGGCCCGGCCCCGCCGGCTGCGGTTCGTGCCGCGAGCCGACCGGCGGACCTGAGGCCAGGGCGACGGGCATGGCGTCGCGTGCAGAGATCGTGCGGCGGCCGGCGTGCTCCGCGGCGACGGAGCGATTCCTGGCCTACCTTGACGCTGAGCGGGCTGCCTCGCCGCACACGATCAAGAGCTACCGCGAGGATCTGCTTCAGCTTGAGGAGTTCCTCGAATCAGCCGGTTGTCGGAATCCAGTTCAGGCCTCAAGTCCGCTGCTCCGACGGTTTGCTGCCGGGCTCCACGCTGCGGGCTACGCCCCCTCCACGATCGCCCGCAAACTCGCCAGCCTGCGGAGTTTCTACGCCTTTGGGCAGCGGGAGGGCTGGCTGCGGGCGAATCCTGCCAAGCCGCTACGGAGTCCCCGCCGCGCCCGAAAACTCCCCCGCTTCCTCACCGGCGACGAGATCGCCCGGCTGTTGGCCGCACCGCAACCCGGAGCCGCCGGCGGTCTCCGCGACCGGGCAATCCTGGAGCTGATGTATTCGGCCGGCCTGCGGGTGCAGGAACTGGTCAACCTCGACGACTCGGATCTCGACCTTCGAAACGCGACCGTTCGCGTTCGGGGGAAGGGTCGGCGTGAACGGCTGGGCATCGTCGGCTCCCACGCCCGGGCAGCGCTGGAGGCCTGGCTGGCCGGTCGCCCCCTTCCGGCGACCGGTGCTGCTTCGGCCGGCAGTCAACCGCTGTTCACCAACAAGTTCGGCCGCCGGCTCTCGGTCCGGGGAATCGCGCGACTGCTCGACAAGCATCTCACAACCGCCGGACTCGCCGGACGAGCAAGTCCCCACACGCTCCGGCACAGTTTCGCCACACACCTCCTCGACGCCGGGGCCGACATCCGAAGTGTCCAGGAACTGCTTGGGCACAAGAGCCTTGTCACCACGCAGATCTACACCCACGTGACAACCCGCAAGCTGCTCGCCGCGTTCGACCGGGCCCATCCACGGGCCCGCTGATCGTCGCCGGGCCGAGATACGGAGCACGTTGGCGGAGCCGGCTACACGAGGCCCCGCCGGACAGCCCAGACAGCCGCCTGCGTCCGGTCGCTGACGGCGATCTTGCGGAGGATGTTCTGCACGTGTTCCTTGACCGTCTCGACGCTGATCGTCAGTGACTGAGCGATCTCCTTGTTGGAGAGGCCGAGAGCCATGTGCCGCAGAACCTGGGTCTCCCGCTGCGTCAGCGGGATGTCCGGGTCGGGCGTCGCCAACCGGTTGGCCATCGTGGTGGCCACCCGGCGAAGTTCCCCGGCCCGCATCGGAAGTTGGCCCGAAGCAGCCCCGGTAATCGAGTTGATCAACTCCGAACGCGTGCAGCCCTTGAGCATGTAGTCGTGGGCTCCCGCCGCCACGGCCCGGGCGACGTAGGTGGGGTTGTCGAACGTGGACAGCATCACGCACCGGACATTCGGCATGTCGCCACGGATCTTCTCGAGGGCAGCCAGACCATCCTTGCCCTGCATCCGGATGTCGAGCAGGACGACGTCGGGCTTCGTTTTCTTGGTCACCTTGACGGCCTCGTCACCGCTCGCCGCCTCGCCGACGATCTTCACCTCAGACCCGGCCAGGAGGCTGACCAACCCGCGGCGGACAACTTCGTGATCATCCGCGATTACCACTTTGATGGGCATAACTGTGTGACTTTCTGCGGCATGTCGCCGCGATTCCTTTGGGTTATCGAGCTGTTCGAGATTCCACCTCGGACTCGAACCTCACTGCCATGATATCAACTATTTTGACAACTACCCCCAGAGAGTGCAACTACACTTCAAAACAGGGAATGAACTATACCAGATGGGAGCATTCGCTTCATCTGGCAAGAGTCCCGTCAGTGGGGAGAACTCTCCGCCCGCTGCCGCATTCGCTCAAGCATCGGGCCGGCCCCGGCGGCAAGCAGGGCGGCGGCGACATCTCTCCCCAGGGCCGCGGGGCTCTCCCCTCGATGAGTGAAATCGGCTGTATCTTCTGGGTTTGGAGGCAGTCTGGCCTCCGCGGCTACGTGCACGATGGAATGTAGATCATCTTCAAAGACTCGTGCAGTGAGCACCAGGTCCCCTGCCGGCGTGACCCGTCCCCAGCCAGCCACCGGCGCCAGGCAGCCCGCGGACAGTTGGGCGAGGCAGGCCCGTTCGGCAACGACGCCGCTGTGGGCAGCCGCATCATCGAGCGGGAGAAGCGCCTCGCGGGTCGCCCGATCATCGCTTCGCGTCTGGAGCCCGAGTGCCCCCTGGCCCACCGCCGGCCAGAACGCCGGTGGCTCGAGGAGCTCACTGATCCGATCGGCCAGTCCGAGTCTGGTGAGCCCGGCTGCGGCCAGGACGAGGCAATCGAACTCACCTTCATCAAGTTTCCGGAGCCGGGTGTCGACATTGCCACGAACCGGCCGCACTTCCAGGTCAGGCCTGAGGGCCTTGATCTGAACCACCCGGCGAATGCTCGAGGTGCCCACCACCGAGCCCGGGGGCAGGGCCTCGAAGAATTCGCCGACGCGGCACACCGCTGCGTCGAATGGCGAGGCCCGCGGCGGCACGCAGACGATGTCCAGGCCCGAGACGGCCGCCGTCGGCATGTCCTTGAGGCTGTGCACCGCCACGTCGACGTGCCCATCAAGCAGAGCCCGCTCCAGCTCACGGACGAACACCCCGTCGCGGCCCAGAGCGGCAATCGGTACGTCCCGCCGGAGATCGCCGCGGGTCGAGATCGTCTCGAGGCGGACGTCGTGCCCCAACGCTCGGAGCTCCGCGGCGACCCAGTCTGCCTGAACGCGGGCCAGGCCGCTCCCCCTGGTTCCGATCCGAACGGTGTGTGCCATGGGCTGGTGCCTCAGTCAGGGCCGAATGGTTTTGCTCATCGGGTAAGGCGGTCGGCCCGTGCCGCGACGGCCGCGTAGGCGGCTACCGCACCGGCCTCTGCCAGGGCAGCCCGGCAGGCGGCCAGCGTACCGCCGGTGGTCGTGACATCATCGACAAGCAACACCCGGCGGCCCGCCACCCGGCGCCGCGGGCGAAAGGCACCGGCCACGTTGGCCCGTCGCAGGTGCGGCTCCAGTTCATTCTGCATCACGGTGGCCCGCGTCCTTCGCAGCACCGCGTGACAGGGCAGCCGGAGCTCGGCCGCTACCCGCCGAGCCAGACCGTCGGCCAGGCTGCCGCCCCGCCGAACGCGACGTTGCCAATGCATCGGCACCGGCGCGACCAGATCGGGCCGCCAGGCTGCCAACTGTTCCCGGTGCCGGGCAACGAGCAGCCTGGCGAGGCCGGCCGCCAGGAGGTCGCCCGCCGGCCGCTTGGCAGCGAGGATAGCCTCGCGAATCTCCCCGTCGTAGCCCGCCAGGACGACGATCCCGTCCCAGTCGCGACAGCGGCCGCCGCAGCGGCATTCGCCCGCGGTCAGCGGGCCCCCGCAGGCCAGGCAGCGATCCCGATCCTCACTCAGGCGACCGGCGCAGTCATCGCAGACCACCGCGGACTCGTTCTCCTGATCAGCCACGTCAACCCGACAGAAAACGCATCGCGGTGGACAAAGAAGGTCGAGGCCCTGGCCCATCAGCCGGCCAGCCTGCCCCCGGAAGCGCGAGATCCACGTCATAGTCCGCTCGCCCACAGTGCCACAGTAGCCCGGATTGACGCTGAGCCGGTCTGGGCGGTACCGTCCGCCGCCCTCTCGGCAGCCCTCCACCTTCCCCCGACGGCCGGATCCCGTCAAGCAGCCATGCTCATCGACCGCTACATCAACCGGGCGCAACTGCACGCCTTCGTCGTGGTCTTCGTGAGCCTCGCCGGCCTCTATTTCGTTTTCGATGCCTTCACCAACATGGAGGAGTTCATCACCCACGCTGCCGAGACGGGAAGCCTGAGCCGGATCTTGGCAACCTACTACGGCTGCCGGCTGATCTGGTTCTTCGACGCCACCAGCCCGGTGATCACCCTGGCCAGCGGGATGTTCGCCCTGTCCTGGCTCGAGCGACACAACGAATTGACCGCCCTGCTGGCTGCCGGGGTGAGCCGGTGGCGAATCGCCCGGCCGGTGATCATGTTTGCGGCCGGGGTGAGCCTGCTTGCAGCTGCCAACCGGGAACTGGTCTTGCCGCAGATCCGGGCAGCATTTGCCCGCAATGCCCAGGATCTCGACGGCCGGACCCTGCAGCCTTTCGATTCTCGCTATGACCATCGCACCGACATCCTGTTTCGCGGCCGCGGAGCCCGGGCGGCGGGCATGCAGATCGAAGCCCCCAGCCTGCTGATGCCACCGGCTCTCGGCGACTTCGGCCCGCAGATCACCGCCACCGAAGCGACGTGGCGACCCGCGATCGGGGGCCGGCCGGCGGGCTATCTCCTTTCGGGGGTTCGCGAGCCTGCCGACATCGACCAGCTGCCGGCGATGGAGCGGGGAGGAACGCCGGTGGTGCTCACGCCCTCTTCTGCAGACTGGCTGGCACCGGGCCAGTGCTTCGTCGCCAGCGACGTGACGTTCGAGCAGATGATCGGCTCGGAAAACTGGAGCCAGTACTCATCCACGCTCGATCTGGTGGCCGCGATGTCCAATCCCAGTCTCGGACTCACCGCCGATATTCCGCTGCGGGTCCATGCCCGATTCACGGCGGTTGCCCTCGATCTTGCCCTGCTCCTGCTGGGGATTCCGCTCGTCCTCGGACCAACCCGGCGGGGCGTCTTTGCGGCCGTGGGAGCCACCGTCGGGATGACCGTCATCTTCTTCATGGTGGTCCTTGGCTCGCACTCGCTCACGCAGCAGGATGTCCTGAGCCCGTCCCTCGGGGCCTGGATGCCGCTCCTGGTGCTGGGACCGCTCGCCTCATGGGCCGCCGAACCGATGTGGCGGTGAGGCCGGGCGAGGCTCGACCAGCCGCTCCGTCTGGTGCGCTGAGATGGCGATGCTGATCGCCCGGCGGCTAGCCGAACGGGTCCGGTTCTGGTTCAGACTCCTCTCCGCCCGAGACCGGGGCCGCGGCCGGCGCGGCAGCCTCGTCCTCGTCGTCGTCGTCGGCCGAGACGGCCACGGTTCGCGCCACTGTTTTGGCCAGCTGGGGCGGGGCGACGGGCATCAGTTCCATGACCTCGTCAGGGTACCGCCAGGCCAGGAGCAGCTGCTGATCGCGGTCCGGGTCGGCCGACAGCCAAAACTCACAGACCCCCGAGCGCCGCTTGTGCTCCTCGTT
Organism: Planctomycetota bacterium; assembly: GCA_027592945.1. GTDB lineage: Bacteria > Planctomycetota > Planctomycetia > Pirellulales > UBA1268 > QWPN01. The sequence continues at coordinate 2,457 of JAQCJP010000051.1, read as the reverse complement.
GCCGGCCACCACCGTCTCGAAGACCTGCTGGCCCGGGAGAGAGAGCACCCGCCAGGCCGTCGGCCCGCCATCCACCGCCACCACTTCGCGGTCCTCCCAGACGGGCTTGTGATCAGCAAAGGATTCATCGGCCCGAGCCTTATCCGCAATCAGCGCTTCGACCTGCCGTCGTGGCATGGAGGCCGACGGGATCACCCCGATGGCCACAGACCAGGGGAACTCCGCGTTCCCGACGGCGAACCGCCGCTCGAAGGTCCGGCCGTAGCCCGGAAAATCGGGCAGGAACGGCGGACGCAACCGACTCGGATCGAGCCGGCCTGCGGGCTGTCCATCAGCCGGCGGCGGTGGTGGCGATAGCGGCAGAAAGCCTTCGGGGAGACGGAGACTGAAGCCGCCCGAGCCCAGCTCGGCAGGCTCCACCTGCAGCACCGCAAACGGTGCCTGCTCCTCGAAGGCGGCGACCGCCTCGGCGTAGTCAGCATCGTAGCGGCCGACCGAGCAGCCGACCGCAAGGAGGGCGACGGCGAGCAGGACGCGGGCGGCAGGCCAGACAGGACAGGGCATGGGTCGTGTCTCCGGAAGTGGGCCGGGGCTTGAGGCCGGCACGGGCATGGCGGTCTATCGAGCGGGATACCTCCGGAAGGATTGTGACCTATTCCGGCGGCATCTGACAGCCACCCCAGGCCGGAGAACCGTTGCCACCTACCGGCGCCGCGACATCTACCGCACCCGCCCCGGTTCACCAGTCCTTTTTTCTTCACCTCACCCTCCCGGACTGCCGATGCAAAATCTGCGGGCGAAGGTCCGTCCGACCGGCGGGAATGCCGGGCGGTTTTCTCCAGGCAATGGAGTGCCCAACGATGCGCATCGCGACCAGCCGTTTTGGCCGGATTGAAATAGACGCCGGTGACGTGATCCGGTTTCCCAGCGGCCTGCCGGGCCTCGAGGACTGCCGGGAGTGGGCCTTGCTTGCCGACTCCTCCAATGAAGCCCTCGGCTGGCTGCAGTGCATCAGCCGGCCGGACGTGGCTCTGGCCGTGGTCAGCCCCCGGCGATTCGTGCCGGACTACCAGGCGAGGATTCCCCGCAGCGAACTCACGCCGCTGGCCCTCAGCGACATCCGCCAGGCGCAGGTTGTCTCGGTGGTCGGCACAACCGGCGCATCCCTCACGCTCAATCTCAAGGCGCCGATCGTCATCAACGTCGAAGCCCGCACCGGCCGTCAAGTCGTTGCCAGCGGCGACCTTCCGCTGCACTACGAACTCACTCCGAACCGTCAGCCACTCAGGAAGAGTGCATAATCACTGGTGTTGGCCGCCGCGGAGCCGCGGCCCTCGCCCGCAGGGATCAGGAAGGAACCCACGATGCTCGTCCTCTCGAGACAACGTGATGAAAGCATCATGATCGGCGACAACATCGTCGTTACGATCGTGGACATCCGGGGAGACAAAGTCAGGCTGGGCATCAATGCCCCCGCGGAGGTTCCGGTCCACCGCCAGGAAGTCTACGAGGCGATCCAGCGGGAGAACGTCCGGGCCGCCAGACTTGGTCCGGGCGACACCGAAAATATTGGCCGCTTCGCCAACCGGAGTTCTGGCCAGCCACGTGATCCGGGCAGCCGGTAGCGGATGCTTCCACGGCCGGATCCGCCCCCACAGCATCAGGTCTGGAAGTATTCGGGCTCACTGCCCGCCTTCCACTTGATGTTGCAGCCGAGGCTGGGCGTCTGCTGCAGCAGCGGGGGCCGCCCGGCCAGGAGGGCATCGATCGCCTCCCGAAGATCGCGGCCGGTCACCGGCAGGGCGCCTCCCGGGCGACTTGGATCGAGCTGCCCTCGGTAGACCAGCCGCCGGTCAGCGTCAAACAGGTAAAAGTCGGGCGTGCAGGCAGCGTGGTAGGCCTTGGCCACCTCTTGTGTCTCGTCGTAGAGATAGGGAAACGGATAGCCCCGCTCGTCGGCCTCGGCCACCATCTGCTCCGGGGAGTCGGCCGGGTGGCTCGAGACATCATTGGAGCTGATCGCCACGAAGCCGACGCCCCGCGGCATGTATTCCCGCCCGAGGGCGGCCAGCTGGTCGGCCACGTGCTTCACAAACGGGCAGTGATTGCAGATGAACATCACCACCGTGCCGTGCTGGCCGGCGGCGGAGGCATAGTCGACCGTGCTGCCGTCGACATTGGGCAGGCTGAAATCGGGGGCGACAGTGCCCAGGGGGACCATCGTGCTGGGGGTGCGGACCATCGGGTGACTCTCCTGGCGGGCGGAAATCAAGGATCTGACCCGACATCTTACGCATCCCGACAGTCTGCCGCACTGACCCGCTTCAGCGCACGCAGGCTCGGGGTAAGCCCGTGCCATCTTGCCGGACGCTCGCTGCGAGCATCCCTGCCCGCCGCTCGCTCGTGGGAAACCGAGCTTCGCCATCCTGGCTGCGCTCGGTTTCCCAACGCCGGCTC
>JAQCJP010000050.1 GCA_027592945.1 Planctomycetota bacterium | reverse complement strand
GAGCCGGCGTTGCTGGCGAAGCGAAGGCAGGGATGCCGAGAGCGAGCCAGCATCGAGCGAGCGGAGGGCATGATGCCCGAAGTGAGCGTCCGGTGAGATGGCATCGGCCACCCCGAGCTTGCGTGAGGTACCGGAGGTGGTTTGATGGTGACCGCCGTTTGGGCGGCTTGGTGGTGGACGGTTGGGTGGGCTTCCGGGGACCGGGACTCGCCCAACGGCCCGCCGTCCCCCCGGCTCGCGCCGGGGGGTTTCTATGCGTCGTCGCGCGCGGAGTACGGGCTCGGCTCGCTCAGAGCCAGATGTGCAGCCGCCCGTCGAGCATGTCGGGGATTTTCTTGGCGAGGACGCGGCGAATTCGCTCGTCGGTGTAGCGAGTCGAGAAGTGGGTGGCGATCACGACCTCGTTGTGAAACCGCTCTCGGCGGGCCAGCAGGTCGTCGAGGTGGATATGGCCGTACTTGTGGATCTTTTCCTTGCGGTGCGAGTGGGCCACGAAGGTCAGCTCGGTGATCAGGATCATCGCCTCGAACATCGCCGGACAGCGGTCGAGGCCCTCGGGAGAAGAGTCGCCGAGGTAGGCGACCAGGGGGGCGCGGACCTCGTGGGTGACGTCGACGCCCGAGAGCCTGAGGTCGCGGATCTGATGGCCGGCCAGATGCTGGTATTCGTGCTTGAGCTTGCGGCGGCGGTCCCAGACCACGAAACCGACACTCGGCAGGGTGTGGGTGGTCGAGGAGACGGTCACGACATGCTCGCGGGAGAGTTCGATCTCGTCGCCGGGCCGGGCCGGGAGGAGCGTGCACGGCAGGCGGCCGCGATCGAGCCGGGAGACCGCCTTGAGGAGCCGCTCGATTGGTTCGATCGCCGTCTCGGGCAGGTAGATGGTCGGCGGCTCCATCTTCATCATCCGCCGGCGGGCCACATAGACCGGCAGGGCAGCGATGTGATCGAGATGGGTATGGCTCACAAACCAGGTGTTCGTCGCCATGAAGCCCCAGGGCTGGGCCCCGAGGTCGAAGCCGAGCTTGAGTTCGGGAATCCGCCAGACGCTCTGCACGGCGGCCCGCGAGTAGCCCTCGACGGTGAGCCCCTTGTGGGTCAGCGTGCGGAAGGGAGCGTTGTCGATCATGCGGGAGCGGCGGCCTCTGCGGAGGCGGCGGGCGGGGGCTGGAGCCAGATCTCGTCAAACAGGGCCTCCTGGCTGGTCGAGAGCCTGCCCCGGCGGACGAGTTCGAGCGTCGCCAGGAAGATGCCGACCAACCGAGAGCGAGGCATATCGTCATCGAAGAGGGAGGAAAAAGCCACCCTCCCCTGCTCCGCCACGAGCCGCTCGATCCGTTCGATGTGGCTCTCGATCGGGGTGTCGTCGTGGAGGATCTGGCGGGGCTTTCGCTTGTCCTGCTTGGCGAGCACCCGGCCGAGGGCGGCCACCAGATCCCAAACCTGGACGTCGGCGAAGGTCACCTCAGCCGGACCGCTCCGCGGGGCCGGCTCCTCGGCGTGAATCCTGGGAAACCGCAGCTCCCAGTGCCGGGCTCGATCTTCGAGGAGCGTGGCGGCGTCGCGGTATTGCTTGTATTCGAGGAGCCGCTGCACGATGTCCTCGCGAATCGGCTCGACCGGCTCCTCCTGCTCCTCCGGCCGAGGCACGAGGGCCCGGGCCTTGATCTCCAGCAGCACGCTGGCCAGTTCGACAAACTCCCCGACCTGCTCGATCGAGAGCTCCTCAAGCACGGCGAGGTGGTCGCAGAACTCCTGGGCGATCACGGCGATCGGCACGTCGGTGACGTCGACCTCGTGCTTCTTGACGAGGTAGAGCAGCAGATCGAGCGGTCCGGAGAAGACGTCGAGGGAGACCTTGAAATCCATGTCGGGCCGCGTCCCGGGGAGTCGTGCAGCCGTGAGCATAGAAGACCGCCGCGACCCGGGGGTATCCCGATTGGATGGGTTGGAATACGGGTTCGCGAGGGGTGAGCCCGTGCCAATCGAGCCGGCGTTGCTGGCCGAGCGCAGCCAGGATGGCGAAAGCGAGGCCAGCATCGAGCGAGCGAAGGGCAGGATGCCCGCAGCGAGCGTCTGGCGAGATGGCACGGGCTCGCCCCGAGCCCGCGAACGGGAGACATTGCGGGCTTTGGTATTCTCAGGGTCATGGATATCGACCGACTCTGGGCTCCGTGGCGACTGGGGTACGTGCAGGGAAGCGAGGCAGGCGAGCCGGCCGAGGCGGTCACAATTGGTGACTGGCGGGCCGGGGCCGATCGAGACTGCTTTCTCTGCCGGGCGGCTGCGGCAACGGCCGATGATGACCGGACGCTGGGTGTCGTGGAACGCACGGAGCGGAGCGTGGTCGTGATCAACCGCTTTCCCTACTCCAACGGCCATCTGCTGGTCGCCCCCCTCGACCATCGGGCCACGCTCGAGAGCCTGGCCGATGACGTGCTGCTTGACCTGCAGCACTGCCTGTCGCGATGGTGCGGCCGCATCGAGCGATCGATGCAGGCCCAGGGCTTCAATGTCGGGCTCAATCTCGGCCGGGTGGCGGGGGCCGGGGTGCCGGGGCACCTCCACTGGCACATCGTGCCGCGTTGGGCAGGCGACGTGAACTTCATGCCGACGACCGCGGGGGTTCGCGTGCTGCCCCAGTCGCTCGACGATCTCTGGCTGCAGCTGCGGCAGGCGGCCGCCGGAGCGACGACCCGATGAGCGGCTCCGACCTGCCGGCCGGTTTTCAGCCGCCCGACTGGCGAGCCCGCGAGACGGCTTTGCTAGCGCCGTGGGCGATGCATGCCGCCGACTCGGCCGGCCGCGTCCACCCCGAGCCCGTTCATCCGTTCCGCAGCCCCTACCAACGCGACCGCGACCGGATCGTGCATTCGGCCGCCTTCCGCCGGCTCGCCCACAAGACGCAGGTCTTCACCGGCTACCACGGCGACTATCACCGCAGCCGGCTGACGCACACCCTCGAGGTCACCAACATCGCCCGCACGCTCGCCCGGGCCCTCGCCCTCAACGAGGATCTCGTCGAAACGCTGGCCCTCGCCCACGACATCGGCCACCCGCCGCTGGGCCACGCCGGCGAGGATGTCCTGGCCGACCTGCTACGGGATGAGGGGGGCTTCAATCACAACGCCCAAGCGTTGCGGATCATGGAGCTGCTCGAGAGCCGCTACCCCGAGTTTCCCGGGCTCAATCTCTCCCGGGAGGTGCTCGAGGCCCAGGCCGTCCGCAAGAAGGACGGCTCGGCCCCGCCCCCGCTCCTCGAGACGCAGGTGGTCGATGCAGCCGACTCGATCGCCTACGACACCCACGACGCCGATGACGCCATCGAACTGGGTCTGGTCACCCTCGACGAACTCCTCGAACTGCCGCTCGTCGCCGAAGCAGCCGCCCGTGTCGACAAACGCTTCGGATCGTTGACGGCCGCGGATCGGCGGCGGGCGGTGATCCACGAACTGGTCGACTTCCAGGTGGCGGAACTGGCCCGCACCAGCCTGGCGACGCTGCGTTCCCTGTCGCTCGGTTCGGCGGCCGACGCCCGGGCCGCCTTCGGCACCGGGGCCCCGGGGCGACGGCGGGTCGTAGCCCATGCTCCCGCGGTGTCGGCTGCCAAGCGGGAACTCGAGCGATTCTTGTTCGAGCGGGTCTATCGGAGCGACCGGGTGCTCGCGGTCCGCGATCCGGCCCAACAAAAGCTGGCGGAACTGTTCCGGTGGTACGTCGCCCACCCCGACGCCCTCCCCGAGGGCTATCGCCGCCGGGCGGATGCGTTTGGCGTGTCCCGCAGCGTGGCCGACTATCTGGCCGGCATGACCGACCGGTTTCTCGAGACCGACCACGCCCGGCGTCTCGGCGGCTGACCGGCCCGGACCACGCGGCCCCAGCCCCCGGCCGGCTGGAGGCCGCCATGTTTTTTCTCGGATGGTAGAATCCGTCGGAAAGATTCGCATTTCCGACTCCAGCTGACCCCCGCCCCCATGGCCCTTTTTCTCCTCCGCGCGATTTTCATCGTGGTGTCCGCCGGCATCGCGGTGTTGATCATCAACGCCGCACCGATGCGGTCGGCTCCTGCCTGGGTTCCCTGGGGCGTGCTGGCCGGCATGATCGCCCTGCCGCTGACCGTGATCGCGATCGACGGCGCGATCCGTCGCAAGGATCTGACAATCGTCACGGCGGTCTATTTTGGGCTCCTGATCGGGGTGTTCTTGACGTACATCACGATGCTCGCCCTGACCCCGATCCTGCCGCTCAACCAGGCCGATCCGCTGTGGACCTGGCTGCCACTGATTCTGGGAGCCGTCCTCTGTTACCTCTCCACCAGCCTGCTGCTCCAGACACGCAACGACTTCCGGTTTCTGATTCCCTTCGTGGAGTTCGCCCGAGATGTCCGGGGCCTGCGGCCCAACGTCCTCGACACGACCTCGATCATCGACGGCCGCCTGGCCGATCTGGCCGAAGCCGGTATCTTCGAGAGCCGTTTTGTCGTCCCCACCTTCGTTCTCGATGAACTCCAGGCGGCTGCCGAGTCGACCGATCGAACCCGGCGGACGCGCGGCCGTCGGGGTCTCGACGTGCTCAATCGGCTGAGGGCGAATCCGGCGATTGATATCGACGTGATCAGCCCGCGGGACGAACTCGAGGAAGAGGCGACCGTCGAATCTCGGGTTGTCGCCATGGCCCGGCAACTGGAGGGTCGGGTCGTCACAATCGACCCCAACGTGGCCAAGCTGGCCGGGGTGCGGAGCGTGCCGGTCATCAACGTCAACGATGTGGCCCTCGCCCTGAAGCCGGCCTTCGTGCCGGGCGACGCCCTCTCGGTGCGGCTGGTCAAACCTGGCGAAGAGGCCGACCAGGGCGTCGGGTATCTCGATGATGGGACGATGGTTGTCGTGGAGGATGGCCGGGACCGAATCGGCCAGACGGTCCATGTCAACGTGACGAGCACGCTCCAGACCTCGGCCGGTCGGCTGGTGTTCGCAAAGCCAGCCACCGCTGCCTAACGCCACCCCGGCGGCTGGCGGAAGCCCGGCCCGGCACACCCATTCATTCACGGAGCCTCCCGGCCGTGCCCCCACCAGACCGCACCGACCGGAGCCGGTTCCATCCCGCGGCCGTCGCGATGGTGGCGACCCTGGCGACAGCGATGCCGTTCGCCGCCGGCACGAGCGGCGGGGAGCCGCCCGGCCTGGCCATCTATCGCGAGCATTGCCAGCACTGTCATGGCGACGGGGGCAAGGGCACGGCGGATGTGCCGGCCCCGCTGGCGGGCGAGCGGTCGGTAAACCAACTGACCCGCTACATCGAGGACACAATGCCGGATGACGATCCCGAGGCAATCACCGGTGAGGCCGCCCGAGAGGTCGCCGCCTTCATTCATGGAGCCTTTTATTCGCCCGTGGCCCGTGACCGCAACCGGCCTGCCCGGGTCGAACTCACCAGGCTGACCAATCGGGAACTCCGCAACTCGCTGGCCGACCTGGTGCGGAGCTTCCGGGGTGGGATCCCTCGCGAGGATGGCCGTCGTGGCCTGGCCGCCGCGTACTTCAACGGCAGCAGATTTGACCGCCGCACAGGCCCCGTCTTGGAGCGAATCGACCCGCAGGTGGTCTTCGACTTCGGGGTCGAGGGGCCCGACCCCGAGATCTTTCAGCCGCATCGGTTCTCAATCCGCTGGACCGGATCGCTGCTGCCGCCGGAAACGGGCGTCTATGAAGTCGTTCTCCGTACCAACCACGCCGTCAGGCTCTGGCTCAACCAGCTCGACGATGATCCGCCCTTCCTGGATGGCTGGGTGAAGTCGGGCGACGAGAGTGAGTATCGGGCCAGCCTGTTCCTGCTGGGCGGCCGCTCGTATCCGCTGAGGATCGATTTTTCCAAGTCTCATCAGGGGGTCGACAGCCAGGTGCATGCCCCGCCGGCGCACGCGGCGATCGATCTGCTCTGGAAGCCACCCTATGGCGTGCTCGGACCGGTGCCCGAGCGGTGTCTCGCCCCCCGGAAGAGTCCCCCGACCTTCGTTCCCGCCACCCCGCTGCCCCCCGACGATCGCAGCATCGGCTACGAGCGGGGCACGAGCGTCTCGCCAGAGTGGTTCGCTGCTGTCACGACCGCTGCCATCGAGACCGCGGACCACGTCATCGCCAACCTCGAGCAGCTCGCCGGCGTGCCGCGGGACGCCGGCGACCGCGGCGGCAAGCTGCAGGCCTTCTGCGAAACGTTCGCCGCACGGGCTTTTCGCAAGCCGCTCTCGCCCGAGCTGCGGGTCCTGATGATCGATCGCCCGTTCACCGATCCGCCCGACCTCGATACGGCCGTGAGGCGGTCCGTGTTGCTCGCGCTCCAATCCCCGAGATTTCTCTTCCGAGAACCGGTCGACGACGGTGGCGACGCCTTTGCGACCGCGGCCCGGCTCTCGTTCGGACTCTGCGACTCGCTTCCCGACGCGGCCCTCCGGCAGGCGGCGGCCCGCGGCGAGCTCAACAACCCCGAACAGGTGGGAGGGCATGCCGAACGGCTCCTCGCCGACCCCCGCACCAAGGCCAAGCTGAGGGAGTTTCTTCTCAATTGGCTGCGGGTCGCGGAGCCGCGGGAGATCGTCAAGGACCGGGAGCTCTACCCGGAGTTCACGCCGGAGGTGGTGGCCGACCTCCGGACGAGCCTCTTCCTGGCGGTCGACGAGGCCCTCGACGGCCGCAGCGACGGCTTTCACCGGCTGCTCACCAGCGAGACGGTCTGGCTCAACGGCCGGCTCGCGCCGCTCTACGGCGAAAGGCTGTGGCCCGACGCGCCCTTTCGGCCGGTCCGCATCGACGAGGGCCACCGCGGTGGCATCCTCAGCCACCCGTATCTCTTGAGCATGCTCGCGTACGCCGATGACTCCTCGCCGATTCATCGCGGCGTTTTTCTGGCCCGCAACGTGCTCGGCAACGTTCTCAGTCCGCCTCCCGAAGCGGTCCCGCCATTGGCCGCCGACACCCATCCCGAGCTGACGACCCGCGAACGGGTGGCGATCCAGACCGGGGCCGTCGCCTGCCAGACCTGCCACACGATGATCAACCCACTCGGCTTCGCCCTCGAGGAGTTCGACGCGGTCGGCCGCTTCCGCACCGAGCAGCTGGTCGGCGGCGGCACGAAGCCGGTCGACTCGAGCGGCTCCTACCTCCCCCGCGAGGGGCCGGAGGCGACCTTCCGCGGCGGCCGCGAACTGGCCGCCTATGTCGCCCGGAGCCCGGACGCCCGGGAAGCCTTCGTTGAGCAACTCTTCCACGCGCTTGCCAGGCAACCGGTCAGAGCCTGGGGCCCCGAGACGCTCGCCACGCTGACGAACGAGTTCACGGCGTCGGGCTGCAACATCCGCCGCCTGGCGGTGGCTATCATGAAGGTCGTGTGCTTCCCGCCGAAAAAGGAGATATCCTCCTTTTCCGCAGCCTCGCCAGCATTGGACCGTCCCGAGGGCCATGGTCGGTAACGCGGCGGAAAAGCAGAGTGTCCCCTTTGTTGAAGCGATACGGGGTTGAAACCATGTCCCACCATCTCACTCGCCGCCGGCTCCTCCGGCGGCTCGGCGTCGGCTCGGGGCTGCTTCCGTTTCTTGGCAATCTGCCGAGCCTCGCGGCCGCCCCGGCCAGGCCGAAGCAGCGCTTGGTGATCGTGTTCAGCCCCGACGGCACCGTCCGGGACAACTTCTGGCCGCAGCACCAGGGCCCCTTCGGCAATCGGGAACTGCCGGCGATCCTCCAGCCCTTCGCCCCCTTCACCGATCGGCTCCTCACGCTCAAGGGCATCCACAACAAGATCCGAGGCGACGGCGACGGCCATATGCGGGGGATCGGCTGCCTGCTGACCGGGATCGAGCTCTTTCCCGGCAACATCCAGGGGGGAAGCGATACGCCGGCCGGCTGGGCCAGCGGCCGATCGATCGACCAAGAGATCAAGAACCAGCTCCAGGCCGATCCAGACACCGCCACCCGGTTTGGGTCGCTCGAGTTCGGCGTACTGGTGCCGAATCGGGCCGACACCTGGACGCGGATGGTCTACGCCGGTCCGAACAAGCCGGTCGCACCGATCGACGACCCCTATCAGATGTTCGACAAGCTCTACGGGCAGACCCGCGACCGGGAGAGCCTGAAGAGCATTCTCGACGAACTCCAGGAAGACCTGGCCGCGGTCTCGGCCGCCCTCCCGGCCGAGGACCGCCGGATCCTCGAGGAGCATACGGCCCTCGTCCGCGGCTTCGAGCGTGAACTCGCCACCCATCGCGAGGAGGCGCGGCACGCGGTGCCGGTGCTCGAGGAGGGTATTCTCGATCAGAACGACAACATGCCGCGGGTCAGCCGGATGCAGATCGAACTGCTGGTCGCCTCGCTGGCCGCCGACTTCACCCGGGTGGCCACGCTCCAATACACCAACTCCGTCGGCCAGCCCCACATGAAGTGGCTGGGCATCGACGAGGGCCAGCACTCGCTCTCCCACGAGCCCAACAGCAACGCCGCCGCCCAGGAAAAGCTGACCCGGATCAACGCCTGGTACGCCGGGGAGATCGCCCACCTCGCAAAGCGGTTGTCGGAGACGCCCGAGCCCGGAGGCGATGGATCGCTCCTCGACCATACGACGATCCTCTGGACCAACGAGCTTGGCGAGGGCAACTCCCACTCCCACGCGCACATTCCCTGGGTGCTCGTCGGGGGCGGCCTCGGCTTCCAGACCGGTCGGGCCGTGGAGTTTCCCGGAGTGCCCCACAACCGGCTCCTCGTGTCGCTGGCCCGCGCGATGGGTCATGAGTCGCTCGTCCGGTTTGGCAACCCCGACTACTGCGGCGACGGCCCTCTCGAGGGGCTCAGCTGAACTCGGCGATCGGCTCATCGGCCCCGCCAGGCATGCGGAGGCGGGCTCTAAGCTTGCCGCTCGCGGCCTCCCAACCTGCGACTCTTTCCCCGGGTTGACCGGTTCCGGCATACTGCTTGTTCGTGTCCGGAAACCCTTCGCTCAGGAGCTTCTCATGTCCTGCCGTCCGGCTCTTGTCATGCTCGCTATGGCCTTCCCGGTCGCGGCCGCCATCACGGCCTGTGCCGCCCCGACCGGCAATCCAGTCTTTACCGACCCGGCCGCCGCCGATGACGACTTTGCCATCCAGGGCGAATACGCCGGGCTCGTGCGGCACGAGGCGGGCGAAACCGAGTTTGGCGTGCAGGTGGTCGCCCTCGGCGAAGGAAAGTTCTCGGCGGTCGCCTATCCCGGCGGCCTGCCCGGGGCCGGCTGGCAGGGGCCCGACACGATCACGGGCTCCGGCCGCCGCGACGGGGAAGTCGTTCGGATCGAGGGCGTCGATCTCGGCGGCGTCAGGCGGCAGGGCGAGATTCGCGACGGCTCGCTCGTCGTCCTCGACGACGCCGGTGATCCGATTGCCACGCTGCCCAAGGTCGAGCGGAAGAGTCCGACCCTTGGTGCCGAGCCGCCCGCAGGAGCGGTCGTGCTCTTTGATGGCAGCGGCCCGATCGACGAACGGGAGACGTTCGAGCGCCCGCGAATCACCGCCGAGGGTCTCTTGATGGAGGGGGCCACGACGAAGGATGAGTTTGGCGACGCTCGCTGGCATATCGAGTTCTGCCTGCCCTACCAGCCCCGGGACCGCGGTCAGGGCCGCGGCAACAGCGGCGCCTACTTTCAGGGCCGCTACGAGGTGCAGATGCTCGACAGCTTCGGCCTCGAGGGCAAGAAAAACGAGTGCGGCGGGGTCTACTCGGTCGCCGCGCCCAGCGTGAACATGTGCCTCCCACCCCTGGCCTGGCAGACCTACGACGTGGAGATCACCGCGCCGAAGTACGACGGCGACACCAAAGTCGCCGATGCCAGGATCACTGTCCGTCACAACGGCGTCATCGTCCACGACGATGTCGCCATCCCGCAGAAAACCCCCGGTGGCCCGGGCGGCTCCGACGAGACCCGCGGCCCGCTCTACCTGCAGGATCACGGCAATCCGGTCCGGTACCGCAACATCTGGGTGCTGCCGAAGTCGTGAGCCGTCGCGATCGCTCACCCGCCGCCGTACCGGGAGCCTGCATCGACGGGGCCGCTGCCGGCTCTGCGGCGGCCCTCGATCGGGCTGCCGCCCTGCTTGCCTCGGCGCGGCGGCTGCTCGTGACCGGCCTGGCCGACGCGACGCTCGAGGCGATCCAGGCGGCCTGCGACGTGGCTGAAGCGGCCGGCGGGGCAATCGATGCAGCGGCCACGGAAGTTGCCAGCCCGGCCGCCCCGCTGGTCGCTCGAGCCGGCTCGATCACGGCCGATCTCGAGGAACTTCGTGACCGGGCCGCGCTCGTGCTGATCTGGTGGGTCGAGCCCGACGCCCTCAAGCACAGCTTGGCGGCCGACGTGCTGGCGGCACCGCTGGCCGACGGCAGCCCGCGACGGGTGATCGCCGTCGGTCCGAACGCGGTTGCCGGCGGTCGCCACCTGCCGCTGCCGCAGGACGCTGCGATCGATGCGGCCCGGCTGCTCGAGGCGCTCCTGCTTGGCCATCCGGCGCCAGACGGGAATCGCTCGGCAGATGTCGTGGCCGAGGCCTGCCGCGCGTTGGAGGGGGCGATCCGCGCGGCCGGCTGCGTCGGGGTCCTCACCTGCCCCGCCGCCGACCCGCTCGGCCTCTCCAACTGGGCGATCAATCTGCTCGTCCGCACGATCAATCACGAGCGGGCCGCCTTCAGCGTGCCACTCGCTGCCAACCCGCACGGCCGGCTCGACAACGCCACCGGGGCGGCGGCCGTGGTCACCTGGCGATACGGAGCCGCCGGGGCAATCGCCTGTGCCGACCGGCTCGGGGGCGACTTCAGGCCGGCGGAATGTTCCGCGGCGGCGATGATCGACCGCGGCGAGGTCGATGTCGTCCTCGCGGTGGGCCGGCTGCCGCCGGAGGTCGAGGAGGCGATCGCCTCGCGGGCGGCCGACCTGGCGGTGATCAGGATCGACGACCGTTCCGACGAGCCGCCAGGCTGTGCGGGCCCCTGCGTCCATCTCCGCTGCGGGCCGCCGGCCGGCACAATCCTCCGGGCCGACGGCCGCGAGCAGGCCGTTGGTGCCGACACGGCCGGCGGGGATGCCGCCTCGATGACAGCGGTGCTCGAGTCGCTCCGCGACCGCCTCGCCAGGGAGCCGCGATCATGACCGGCTCGGCACCGCGGAACGACCGGCTCGTTCTCGTCGGCGGCACGATCCACGACCCGGCCACCGGCCGCGACGGTGTCGCGGCTGACATCTGGATCGAGGCTGGCCGGATCGTCGCACCGCCTGCCGATCCCGCCGGGTTTGTTCGCGTCGATGCCGGCGGGCTGGTCGTAATGCCCGGCGGCGTCGATCTCCACAGCCACGTCGCCGGCCCGAAGGTGGCGGCCGGCCGGCGGATCGCCCCGCAACTGGCCCGCGGCCGCCGGGGGGACACACCGGCCGCAATCCCAACAATCCACGCCACCGGAGCCCTCTACGCCGCCCTCGGCTACACGACCGTCTTCGACGCCGCCATCGCCCCGGCCGCCGCCGCTATCGCCCACCGCGAGCTGGCCGAGCTGCCGATCCTCGACAAGGGGATCTATCTCCTGGCCGCCGACCGGGCCGACGTCCTGGCGGCCGCGGGCAAGGCCGACGCTGCCGAGCTCCGCCGGCTTGTGGCCGCCACGATTCAGGCGAGCCGGGGCTGGGCGGTCAAGGTGGCCAATCCCGGCGGTCCTGCCTTCTGGAAGCGGGGCCGGCGGGGCGACCATCACGACCTCGACACGCCCCTGCCGGGCGAGTCGCTCACGCCGCGGATCCTGCTCGAGCGGCTCGCTGAGGCGGTCACCGATCTCGGCCTGCCCCACCCGCTGCATGTCCACACGGCCAACCTCGGCCTGCCGGGCAACTGGCGGACCCTCCACGAGACGATGACATCGCTCGCCGGTCGGCGGGCCCACCTGGCTCATGTGCAGTTCCACAGCTACTCAGGCGGTGACCTCGACGAGGACTCGTTTGGCTCGGGCGTCGCCCCGCTGGCCGAGTGCTTCAACAGGTGCGATGACCTCACCGCCGATGTCGGCCAGGTGCTCTTCGGCGGCACCGTCGCGATGACGGGCGACTCGGCCGCGGCCGAGCATCTCGCCCATGCGACCGGCGTGCCGCTGGTCTCGCACGACGGCCACCTCGAGGGGGGCTGTGGGATTCTGCCGATCGCCTACAAGGAGAAAAACCTGATCCACGCCTGGCAGTGGGCGATCGGGCTGGAGTGGTTTCTCTCCGTCACCGATCCCTGGCGGCTCTGCCTCTCGACCGACCATCCCAACGGGGCCCACTTCACCGCCTACCCGCACCTGATGCGGCTTCTCGGCGACGCGGCCTTTCGCCGCGAGGCGCTGGCGAGGATCCATCCGCGGGTCCGCTCGCGGAGCCCGCTTTCAAGCATCGACCGCGAGTATTCGCTCCAGGAACTTTGTATTGTGTCCCGGGCGGCCCCGGCCAGAATCGCCGGTCTGCCCCGCAAGGGCCAGCTGGGCGTCGGGGCCGACGCCGACATCGTCTGCTATCGGCCCGACCGGGATCTGGCGGCGATGTTTGCCATGCCGGCGAAGGTCTTCAAGGCTGGTGTGCTCGTGGCCGAAGACGGCCAGTTGCGAGCCACACCGGCCGGGCAAACCCTGACGGCACAGCCAGCGTCACCGGCGGCGTAACGCCCGGCCCGCAGGTCACCGTCCCGCCTCGACGGTCGCGAGCAACCCGGCCACGAAGGTCCCAGCCGGAAAATGCTCGGTGGCCCGAGCTCTGCCGGCCTCGCCGTACCGCCTGGCAAGCGAGTCATCCTCGAGGATCCGGAACGCCGCCCGGGGAAACTCGCTCTCCGGCACTGTCCGTACGATCAGACCGCTCCCGTCATCCTCGATCAGCTGCCCCGCCGTGTCGCTCTGGACCGCCACTGCGGGCAGGCCGCGGACCATCCCATCGAGGATCGCCCCCCCGACGGCGACCTCTCCCGACTGCCAGACCAGCCGCACCTGGCCAAGCAGGTCTGGGAGCAGTTCGCAATCGGGCAGCACGGTGAGCCGGTCGGCGAGTTCTTGAGCCCGAGCCCGCCGCCAGAGCAACTCGCGGAGCGGCCCGGCACCGACCAGCACGTGCTGGAGATCATTGCGGACCACGCCGAGTTGGTCGATCGCCCAGAGCAGCCGCGGCAGCCGGGCCGCTGGCTCGAGCGGGGCGACCGCGAGCGTCCACTGTCGCTGGGGATCGAGGCCGAGGCGGGCGGCGAGCTCCCCACGGTCCACGCCACTGCCTGCGTCAGGTTCGCTGCCCGGCGGCACGACGGTGATCCGACCGCCGGCGAGGCGTGCCCGCTGCCAGGCGGTGGCCACCTCCGGCGACGTGGCAACCAGCCGGTCGAGCCCTCGCATATGCCAGGCCTGGCGACGACCGGCCGGCCCCAGCCCCACCCAACCGATTGCTCCGGCTCGGCCGCCGAACCGGCGGGCGATCGCTACCCGGACCGCCTCCGAGCGGCCAAAGCCGATGATCGCAGCAGGCCGCAGCCGGCGGATGAGATCGATCAGCCGCATCGTCGCAGCGATGTCGCCGACTGGCCGGCCACCGAGCCGATGGACAGGAATGCCCGACAACTCGAGCCGGGCCGGCAGGCTGCCGCCGGTCGTCGTGATCGCGACCGCCACCGGCCGCCCAACCGCCGCCAGGCCGCCTGCCGCCAGCTCCACCTGCCGACCGGTGCCGACCGGATCGAGCCCGCGAACGACGAGCAGAATCGGATCAGCCACTCCCATCGCCATCCTGGCAGGCCGCCACACGGGCCGCCCGCGTGGCGGTGATCTCATCTTCGTCGAGCACACCCAGATAGGGCAGGTGCCGCCAGGCCCCGTCGAAATCGAGGCCGTAGCCGACGACGAACTCATCGGGAATCTCGAAGCCGACGAAGTCAGGCTCGATCGAGACCTCGGCCCGCCCCTCCTTTCGCAAGAGCACCAGCGACCGCACGCTCGCGGCCCCCCGACTGCCAAGTTCATTGAGCAGTGCCTCGAGCGTGTTGCCGGTATCGAAGATGTCGTCGACCAGGAGCACATCCTGGCCGGCGAGATCGGGGAGCAGGTCGAGGCGGAGTTCCAGTTCGCCCGGCCGGGTTGCGGTTCCCCGGTAACTACTCGCCCAGACCATGCTCACCTGGACAGGCCCTTCGAGCCGGCGGATCAGGTCGGCCACGACCATGATGCTGCCGGTCAGCACCCCCACCACGGTCAATGGGCGGCGGCCAACGGCAGCCCGGACCTCCGCGGAGAGCCGCTCGACGCCGTTGGCCAGTTCTTCAGACGAGAGCAGCACCCGCATGTGGTCGCGTTCCTACGATGGAAGAAATTGAGCCGAGGGCAGCCTGCCCACCGGTTGCCGGGAAAGGCTGCCCGCCAGCCGCGGATCACTCTTCCCGGAAGTTCGACAGGATACCCGCTCACCGCCGCGATCTAGAATAGCCCGACCAACTTCACGGTTTTCAACGTCCTCCCCATGCCTCGACCCCCTCTGCCCCGCCCCGGATGGTCAGTCACCGAACTGGCCGGCCATCCCTGCGAGATCCACGCCCCGGCCGATTCGCTCCCGGGTCGGGCAGCAATCTACCTGCACGGCGTCCGCGAGCGGTGGCTCCAGGAACTCCCGGTGCTCCGCGACGCGATCGAGGCGGCCCGCCTGCCGGTCGTCGCCCCTCGGGCCGGCCGCTCCTGGTGGCTCGACCGGATCGTGCCCGGCTTCGATCCGGACCTTTCGCCCGAGCGGTACGTTGTCGAGCGGGTCGTGGCGGCGATCGACGAACGGTTTGGCGTCGCCCCGCCCGGGATCGCTCTCCTGGGGACGAGCATGGGGGGCCAGGGTGCTCTCCGGCTGGCCTACCGCCATCCCGACATCTTTCCAGTCGCGGCGGCGATCTCCCCGGCGATCGACTTTCACGCCGCGATGCGGGAGGCCCACGAGCGACCCGACGGTGAATATTACGACACGCTCTGGGAGATCTACGGCGACGTCGAGCGGGCCCGCCAGGACACGGCGATCCTCCACATCCATCCGCTCAACTGGCCGCGGCATCAGTGCTTCGCCTGTGATCCTTCCGACACGCACTGGTACGACGGGGCGGTGCGGCTGCAGAGCAAGCTCAACGCGCTCGGCATCCCGCACCAGGCCTTCCTCGAGGCCCGCGGCGGTGGCCACGGCCAGGCCTATTACGACCGCGTCTCCCAGGACGTACTCGATTTCCTCCTCGAGCGGCTCGAGCAGGAATCCCGCCGGATCGCGTAGGCCGGGCCGGACATGAAGCCCGGTGTCGCCAAAGCCGGGTCACGACCGACCGCCCCGAACGTCGCAAGCCTTCAAATCAGGTTCATCGCATGCCTCAGCGGCGCCGCCGCGCCGCAGTTCGCCGCTGGCCGGTGGATGGGTCGAGCACGTCGATAAAGGCAAAGCGGTTGAAGTCGCCGTCGTACGTGTAGATCGCCCGGACACCATTTTCTCGCATCAGCACCGCGGTGTGGGCGTCGAAGACGAGGTTCCCGGTCAGCTGCGGAGTCTCGCTGAACACCTCAGCCGCGACGTGCGCGTGGCGTTCGGTCTCGAGGAGCATGCCGAGGCCCGGCGAGGCGAACACGGCCTCGAGAAACGCCCACGCTTCTTTCATCACCAGTGGCTGACGAAAGATCGCGGGATGGGTGGTCACACGGAGGAACTCGTAGGCGATTCCCCAGGTCAGATACCACGGTTCCGCCTGCTTTCGGCACCTCTCCAGCACGCCCCGGCAGGCGACGTGGTCGGTCGCGTCACGGTCGATGGCGTAGATCAGGACGTTCGTGTCGATGACGAACACCTTACCGCCCCATTGCGTCGTAGAGCGCCTTGCGGTCGGTGATGTCGACGCGGACGCCGCCACTGGAGTGGATCGGCAAGGGAGGCAGTTCGCCGATCGGCTCCGGCTGTCGAAGGGCCTGCCGCAGCGCTGACTCGACGAGTTCCGACATCGTCTGGCCGCGGCGGGCCGCTTCTCGCTTCACCGCCCGCATCGTGGCATCGCTGATCGAAAGCGTGGTTTTCATATGGAAAACCATATCGCTCAGAAGGGTTTCCGTCAAAATATCTTGAAGACACGACCCAAGATCAGTTGCCGACGAGGGTACGCCTTGAGGCTCACCGCGGCGGCAGCGAGCCACGCGATCACCAGCCCGGCGGGCTCCGGCACCGTCGCCACGCTGCGGCCGGCTCCGGAAATCGGCAGGGCCGCTGCGAGGTAGTCGCCCGCCCCGTAGCCGCCCGCCCCGTCGATCGCCACCAGATCGAAGACGTTGGCCAGGCCGTCGTAGGTGAAGTCACCCTCGCTCCAGACCGCTAGCGTTCCCGAGCCGTACTTCCCGGCAGCATCGATCGCCACGAGGTCGAACACGTCGACCCGCCGGTCGAGGTTGACGTCGCCGGGGAGAACCTCGAGGAGCCGCGTCGCCAGGAAGGCCAGGTCGTCGCGGTCGGTGCCCCCGAGCCCGTCGAGATTGAGCCGCTGATCCTGCGATCCGCCTGCGACCGCGACCATCAGGGCATCGAGATCGTCGATTCCGAGCTCGCCGTCGAGGTCGACATCGCCGAGCCGGCTGATCATGAAGTGGTTGAAGTTGAACTCCGCCTGCCCGGTGACGAGCCACCAGAGCGTGTGCGTCCCGGCCGGCAGCCGCATCTGCTCGGAGATGCTCTCCCAGGTCTGCCAGCCGCCCGTCGCGGGAATCGCGAGGTCCGCCCGATCCGCCGTGTCGGCCACGAGCAGGCGGGCGGCGGCCCCGCTATTCGGAGCGGCGACCCTCGCTGTGACCATGAACAGCTGCTCCGCGGCCTCCGGGATCTCGACGGTGTAGGTGACCCATTCGCCCCCCGACAGCCAGCCGAGGTTGTGCCCCCCGCCGGCATCCGAGGTCGCCTCGATGTCGACCCGGTCGAGCGTGCGGTAGCGGCCGCCCCGGTTGGCCTCGTCGGTGTCGAAATAGGCGACCCCCTGGCCGCCGTAGTCGAAATCCTCGGCCTCGATCCGCTCGCCGACCCGATGCGGCATGCCGTGGAAAGGATCGCCCACCAGTTCCCGCGGCCCGGCTCCGCGATCACCCACCAGCGAGAACCAGGTGCGTGGCTGGCGGGCGTTGTCGGCGTCGGCGAAGATCCGGCCGGTCGCCGGATCGACCGCCAGCAGGTGCCCGCCGCCGCCGACGGTTCGCAGCACGACCTCGCCGTTGGGCAGCCGGATCCACTCGAAGGTCTCGGCAGCCCCGATCGACGTGGCCGTCGCCCGGAGGGCCTCCTGCTGATTCGAGGCCGACAGGTACCGGCCCCGGGCTGATCGGAGGGCCACGTGGCGATCGTCGATGCGGGTGATCGACCAGTCATCGGCCGCCCCGCCGGCGGCTTCCGCGGAGACCTCGCCTCCAGCGCCGGCCGCAGCCGCCAGATAGGCCCCGGCACCCCGGCTGTAGAGCCCACCGACCGAGCCGGTGGCCGGGATCTGCGGCTCGCCTCGGGCCGGCCAGATGGCGTCCGCCGAGTCGGGCGTCCAGACCATGCCGGCCGCATCGATCCGTGAGCGAAAGTCGTGGAGATCCTCGTCGTCTCCGCCGAGCCACTGGAACTGCATCCAGCCGTTGAAGTGGCTCTCGTACATCGCGTTGTAGCCCTGGCCGTTGGTTTCACCCGGGCCAAACTCCGTCGCCAGTTGGGCCGGATAGTCCGGCCGGGCCGCCAGCAGCGAGAGGGCGTTTTCGATCCCCGCCTTGCTCTCGTAGCCGTGATGGGCGAACGCGGCGTTGGTCCAGTCGACCCCCGCCGCCGCCAGGTACTCCGCGCCGAACCGCGGATCGCCGGCAAAGCCCATGAACGAACCCAGCAGCACCATCGTGTCCGGAGCGGCATCCCGGATCGTGTCGTAGAGGACGACCTGCTTGTCCCAGTCGGCTCGCGTCCACTGATTGGGCGTGAACGGGGCCGGCTCGTTGTGGGCCTCGTAGAGCACATGCGTGCGGTCCCGGTAGCGGCTGCCGTAGAACTCCCAGAAGTCGGTCGCGAAGCCGAGGTCGTGGATCTGGCCGTTCTCCGAGTTGTTGCCGATCGTGAGGATCAGATAGAGGCCGGCCGCCGCCGTCCGCTCGACGAGGATGTCGGCGAGGGCGGCGTTGGTGCCGACGGGCTCGTTGTTGAACGACGAGTTGGCCTCGAGATAGAGATGAACGGCATTGAGGCCGTGGGTCGTGGCCAGCGCGTCGAGCTGGCCCTGGGTCGGCAGGTGGGGCGAGAGGCTGCCGTACGGGTCGCCGCCGTCCCAGGAGAGGCTCACGCCCCGCAGAAGCGTGCCCTGGTCGGTCAGCAGCCTGCGGGGCCCGGCCGACCCGTCGATCACCGGCCTGCCCCGCTCGGCGGCCGCCACGGCGGCGGGCCCGATGACCGCCGCCATGATCCAGCACCGCAGCTGAAGGCATCGATTCACAGCCCTGAGCCCACGCCAGGCGATTGTCGCGAGCGGGACCGCATTGATGGTGAGCATGGCGCGACCTGCCGGCGGCGAATCAACGCCAACGCCGCCGGAGACCGAGGGCCGCCGCGGCGACGGCGAGCCCAGCCGCCGCGAGCCCGGCCGGCTCCGGCA
>JAQCJP010000049.1 GCA_027592945.1 Planctomycetota bacterium | reverse complement strand
GGTCGCGGTGGCGGCCGGCCTGCCGCTTCAGTGGTCGGCCGCCTGCCGCGACGCCCGCGTCGCGGGAACCCTCAATGCCGACTGGAACGCTGCCGGCTGGAGCGGCTCGGCGCAGGGATCGATCAGACAGGTCAGCCTCGATGCAGCGGCCGCCGCAGTCGGCGGTCGTGCCAGCGGCATCGCCGACGTGAACGTGAGCAAGTTGGTCTGGACCAACGACCGCCTCAGCGACGGCCTCTTTGAATGCACCGCCGGCCCGGGCAGCGTGGGCGGCAGGCTTTTCGACCGGTTTGTGATGGCGCTGGGGGCTCGCCCCGGGTCGGCGGCCCGCCCGCTGCCCCCCGGCGGTGAGCGGCCGTTTGACCTGCTCGCCTGCCTGGTCGCCCTCGGCCCTCACGGCGTGCAGATCCTGCCGACGAGCCGCATGCCGGCTGCGATCGCCGCCTATGACCGAGAGCCACTTCTCCTGCCGCCGCCGTCGGCCGCCCCGAGCGACCGGGTCGCCTGGTTGCTCTCGGCCCCGGGCACCACATTCGGCCCAGCCGCCGGACCGGGCGCCTGGTTGATCTCGGTCTTGCCAAACGCGTCCGAAGCTCCTCCCAAGGAAGGATCACCGGCTCGATTTTGACGAAATCTTGACACAGGGATGACGTGAATCTGACCGCCGTTGACTGCCCGAAATCGTCTGCTCCTGCAACACTTTTGATGTCGGGGTCAGGCCGTGACGGCCCCCTTCCCGCTGAGGAGCCACTTCCGATGACACCCCCGCCCTCCACAATCGCCCCTGAATCGAAGCCAGCCGCCGATGACAGCGTGGTCGTAACCAGCGCCGATGCGACGGTTGTCGATGTCTCCCCTCCAGGCCCTTCGGTGCCCGAACCGCGCGGCGAAGGCCCCGGCCGACTGGGATCCATCGACTGGCCGACAACGATCTGGATCGGTGGCATCCATCTGGCTGCCCTGGCGGCGCCGTTTTATTTCACCTGGTCCGGATTGGCGATCTGCCTGGTGCTCTACTGGGTGACCGGCGGACTTGGAGTCTGCCTCGGATACCACCGGCTGCTGACCCACAGCAGCTTCAAGACGATCGCCCCGGTGCGGTTTCTGTTCGCCTGGCTGGGAGGCATCTCCGGGGAGGGCTCGGCGCTCGTCTGGGTGGCCAATCACCGCAAGCACCATGCCTTCTCCGACCAGGAAGGCGACCCGCACTCGCCACGGGACGGCGGCCTCTGGGCCCACATGCTCTGGCTCTTCCCGCACCACACCGGCGAAGAGGTGGCTGCTCACACCAAGCGCTGGGCACCCGATCTGGCGAAGGATCGCGGCGTCGCCTTTCTCCACAAGACCTTTCTGCTCTGGCACTTCCTGATCGGCGGGGCGTTGCTGGCAACAGGCTGGTGGCTCTATGGCCGGGACGTCGGCATCTCCTGGCTGCTCTGGGGCCTCGCAGTCCGGATGGTGATCGTCTTCCACGTGACCTGGTTCGTAAACTCCGCGACCCACATGTGGGGCTACCGCAACTACGAGACGACGGACGACTCGACCAATCTCTGGTGGGTCGGGCTGCTCGCCTTCGGCGAGGGCTGGCACAACAACCACCATGCCCACCAGCGGATGGCCGCCCACGGCCACAAATGGTGGGAGTTCGACCCGACGTACTGGGCGATCGTCACCCTCGAGAAACTGGGGCTCGCCTGGGACGTCGTGCGGATGCCGAGCACCCGCGGCGGATCCGGGGCGGTCGACTCCCGGCCGGCGGCCACCGCCTGACCGCCGCCGCCACGCGGCCCTGAACCAGCCCTTGAAACAGCCAGGGCCACCCCGCTGCGGGTGGCCCTGTTGCATTTCCGGTCGCCCCCGGTACACTTCGCTCAACCACGAGTTCGAAGCAATCAATGCCGTCTCCTACGGGCGGCCAGACGTCTGATGCCGCTGACGAAAGAACGCAAGCAAGAGTTGATCGGTGCCCACCGGCGCGGAGACGCCGACACTGGGTCCGCGGAGATTCAGATCGCCCTGTTGACCGGGCGGATCACGCACCTCACCGACCACTTCAAGAAGCACAACAAAGACTTCGCCAGCCGGCGGGGCCTGTTGGCGATGGTCAGCCGTCGCCGCCGACTTCTTGATTATCTCAAGCGGGTCGCCCCGCAGCGGTATCTCGACATCATCCAGAAACTGGGAATCCGCAAGTAGCGGGCTCCCGCCGCCTCCGGCGGTGGATGGCGTTGATTGTGCGACCCTCGCTGCCGATTGAGCAGCCGAGGGTTCGACCCGGGGCCGGTCGGGGCAGCGTTGCCGCGGCCTTGTCAGGATTGTCGCGCCTGCGTTGCTCCGGAAAGAACCGGCTGCTGACGGTGGGCCTCAGAAGGGAAGGTACGGAACGTGAAGCAGCGAGTGGAACGACAGATCGGCGAGCAGGTGCTCGGCATGGAAACGGGCATCCTGGCCAAGCAGGCGGCCGGCAGCGTGTTGGTCAACTACGGCGAGACGGTCGTCTTGGTCGCCTGTGCCACCGGCGCCCCGCGGCCCGGCATCGACTTCTTCCCGCTGACTTGCGACTACCGGGAACGGGTCGCCGCGGCCGGCAAATTCCCCGGCGGCTTTCTCAAGCGAGAAGGCCGGCCCACGCTCAAGGAGACGCTCACCAGTCGGCTGATCGACCGCCCAATTCGGCCGCTCTTCCCTGCCGGCTTCGTCGACGAGGTCCAGGTGCAGGCCAACGTCCTGGCCAGCGACCGGCAGAACGACCCCGACATCCTCGCGATGAACGGAGCATCGGCTGCGCTCTCGATCTCCCAGCTTCCCTTTCAGGGGCCGCTCGGCAGCGTTCGTCTGGCCCAGATCGATGGCACGTTCGTACCCTTCCCGACGATCGACCAGCTCGAGGAGAGTGATCTCGACCTCGTCGTCTCCGGCAGCAAGTCGGCGATCCTGATGATCGAGGGCTTCGCCCGCGAGATGCCGGAAGACCGGATGCTCGAGGCCCTCGCCGAATGCCATCGGATCATTCGGATCATCTGTGAAATGCAGGATGAACTCGTCGCCAAGGCCGGCAAGCCGAAAATGGAGTTCGTCTGCCCGGATCACTCGGCCCTGATCGACCGCCTGACCCGCGACTGCTACAGCGAACTGAAGGCGGCCTGCAGCATCACCGGCAAGCAGGAGCGGAACACGACCGTCAAGGTGCTCAAGGAGCGGGCCAAGGCGGCGGTCATCCCGGCGGATGCCGCCTCGGCTCCTGAGGCAGACGCCGTCTCGGAGGCCGACTTTGGCCACGTCTGGCACGACCTCCAGGAGAAGGCAATCCGGGAGCTGACCCTCGAGGGCCGGCGGCTCGACGGCCGCGACTCGAAGTCGCTCCGCTCGCTCCACTGCGAGGTCGATCTCCTGCCCCGCGTCCATGGCTCGGCCCTCTTCCAGCGAGGCGAGACGCAGGCCCTGGTCACCGTCACCCTCGGCACGGGCAAGGACGAGCAGCGTGTCGACGGGCTGATCGACGAATACTCCAAGAAGTTCATGCTCGACTACTACTTCCCCTCCTTCTCGGTCGGCGAGGTGCGGCCGATCCGCGGTCCCGGTCGCCGCGAACTCGGCCACGGGGCCTTGGCGGAGCGGAGCGTCAGGCCGATCCTTCCCGATCCCGATGCCTTCCCCTATACGATTCGGGTGATCTCCGACATCCTCGAGTCGAACGGTTCGAGTTCGATGGCAAGCGTTTGTGCTGCCACCCTCGGACTGATGGCGGCGGGGGTGCCGATCGCGCATCCGGTCGCCGGTATTTCGGTCGGGCTGGTGAAGGAGAGTGACGACCGCTGGACCCTCCTCACCGACATCATCGGCGATGAAGACCACTACGGCGACATGGACTTCAAGATTGCCGGCTCCCAGAACGGGATCACCGGCATCCAGCTCGACCTCAAGATCAACGGGATCTCGCAGGAGATCATTGCGGCCACCCTTCAGCAGTCGCGAGAGGCCCGGCTCGAGATCCTGAAAAACATGCTCTCGGCCATCCGCCGGCCGCGGCAGGAGATCTCCTCCTGGGCGCCGCGGCTCCTGCGGACCCGGATCAATCCGGAGAAGATCGGCCTCCTGATCGGCCCCGGCGGCAAGACGATCCGGGCGATCCAGGAATCGACTGGTGCGAGCATCGAGGTGGAAGACGACGGCACCGTGACCGTCGCCAGCCACGACGCCGAAGGGGCAATGGCCGCGATGGCCCAGGTCGAGGCCCTCACCGCCTCGATCCAGATCGGCCGGATCTACGAGGGCAAGGTGACGAGTGTCAAGGACTTCGGCGCTTTCGTCGAACTTGTCCCGGGCAAGGACGGCCTCTGCCACATCAGCGAGCTCTCGGAGGAGTATGTCTCCAGCGTCGGCGACATCTGCCGGGTGGGCGACATGATGCGGGTCAAAGTGATCGCCGTCGACGACCAGGATCGCGTCAAGCTCAGCCGCAAGGCCGCCCTTCGCGAACTGGCCGAGTCGGCCGACGGGGCCGCCGCGCCGGAGCCGACGCCGGCGGAGTGATTGGCCGCCCTCGCGGCAAGACGGTGGAGATCAGCTGATGGCGGCCGACGACGACCGCGACTCGACGCGTGCAGAGACCTACGCCGAGTTCGCGGCGCTCGTCGGCGGCTTGGCCCACGAGATCCGCAACCCGCTCTCGACGATCCGGCTCAACATGGAGCTGCTCGCCGAGGACTTCGCCGAGACCGACGCCGCCTCGCCGTCCAAGCAGCGGGACCGGCGGGCCCGGGCCAAGATCGACCTCGTCCGCCAGGAATGCGATCGGCTCCAGAAGCTGCTGGGTGACTTTCTCGACTTCGCCAGGCAGGAGTCGCTCGCCCCAGAGCCGGGCAACCTCAACGAGGAACTCGGCGAGCTGCTCGACTTCTTCGAGATCCGGGCCCAGGAGGCGGGCGTCGACGTTGTCCGATACTTCGACCAGGAGTTGCCATCGGTTCGCCTCGACCGGGAGACCTTCCGCTCGGCGGTGCTCAACCTCCTTCTCAATGCCGTTCAGGCGATGGCCCCAGGCGGGCAGCTGGTGGTCCGCACGCGGGCGGCCGGGCTGGGCGTGCTCCTCGAGTTGATCGACACCGGCCCCGGCATGGATCCGGAAACCCTCGGCAAGGTTTTTCGGGCCTTCTACACGACGAAGCAGGGGGGCTCGGGACTGGGGCTGCCCACCTCCCGAAAGATCATCGAGGCCCACGGCGGCACGATCGACGTCGAGAGCACGCCGGGTCGGGGCACGAAGGTCACCATCTGGCTGCCGGCTCCGCCCCGACTGCCGCCCCACGATCGCGAGGCACGTGCCGCCGGCAGGTGATCCACCGTCGCTGGCTGGACGGCCCGCACCGTTGCTTCGTACCATCCTGACCATGACCGAATCCCCGTCATCCTCGACATCACTGGGCGACGCGATCGAGCCTGTCACCGCTGTGAAGGTCTTGGTGGTCGACAACGACGTCATCCACGCGCGAACCATGGGCGAGGGCCTCGACCGGCTCGGCCACGACGTGACAGTCGTCGGAAGTGGCTCCGAGGGAGCCCGGCAGATCGAAGAGGGCCGCTACGACGTGGTTGTCACCGACCTCATGATGAATGACATCGGCGGCCTCGAAATCCTGGCCAAGGCCAAGCAGGCGAGCCCCGAAACTGAGGTGATCGTGGTCACGGGCCATGGAACGATTCCCTCCGCGGTCCAGGCGATGCAACAGGGCGCCTTCACCTACCTCCAAAAGCCGCTCGATCTCTCCCACCTCCGCACGGCGGTCGAGAAGGCCTCCCAGGGGATCCGGTTGAGGCGGCAGAACCTCGAACTCAACCGTCGCCTCGACGAGAAGTTTGGTTTCGAGGGCGTGATCGGCTCGAGCCCCCAAATGCTCGCCCTGATCGACCGGATGAAGCGGATCGCTCCGACCGATGCCACCGTGCTGATCCAGGGAGAGACGGGCACCGGCAAGGAACTCGTCGCCCAGGCGATCCACCAGAACAGCCCCCGCAAACCGAAGCCCTTTGTGGCCCTCAACTGCGCGGCCCTCAGCGAAAACATTCTCGAGAGCGAGCTCTTCGGCCATGTGAAGGGCGCCTTCACTGATGCCTCGAGCGACCGGGTGGGCAAGTTTGAGTTTGCCAACGGCGGCACCCTCTTCCTCGACGAGGTGGGCGACATGCCGATGGCCACACAGATCAAACTGCTGCGGGTACTAGAATCGGGTGAGATCACCCGCGTCGGCTCCAACACGCCCGTCCGCGTCAACGTCCGGATCCTCTCGGCCACCAACCGCAACCTCGAGGAAGCGATTGAATCGGGCAGCTTCCGCAGCGACCTCTACCACCGGCTCAAGGTCGTCACGGTGGGGATCCCTCCGCTGCGGGACCGCTCGGGAGACATCCCGCTGCTGATCGAGCACTTCGTCAAGCAGTTTGCCAAGCGGCACGGCAAGACGATCAAGGGGGTCTCGCTGGCGGCTCGTGTAAAACTCGGCTCCTATCCTTGGCCCGGCAACGTCCGCCAACTTCGCAACGTCGTGGAGAGCATGGTCGTAGTCGACTGTGACGAGACACTCGACGTCGACGACCTGCCGCTCGAACTCGAGCCCGATGTGCCCGCCGCGGTGACCGGCCAGGTCGAAATGACCTCCGGCCTCCAGACGCTCGTCGGCAAGCCGCTCCACGAGGTCGAGCGGATCTTCATCACCGAGACGCTCAAGCTGACCGGCGGCAACCGCGAGCAGGCCGCCTCGCTGCTGGGCATCGGCGAGCGGACGCTCTACCGGAAGATCAAGGAATATGAGCTCAACTGAGGGCCGGCACGGCCGGCCTGCGGTATGCTGAGTGGCTTCCAGGAGCGGGTAACGAGTCGGGCATGCCACGGATCGAAAAACTGCCTCAATCGGTGGTCAACCGGATCGCCGCCGGCGAAGTGGTCGAGCGGCCGGCGAGCGTCGTCAAGGAACTGCTCGAGAATGCCCTCGATGCTGGTCCGACCCGGATCGACGTCGAACTGGAACAGGGCGGGATCGCGCTGGTACGAGTGGTCGACAACGGCTCGGGGATCACGGCCGAAGAACTGCCGCTGGCGGTCACCGCGCATGCAACCAGCAAGCTCAGGACGGCTGACGATCTCGACCGGATCGGCACGCTCGGCTTCCGGGGTGAAGCCCTGGCCAGCATCGGCGAGGTCGCTCGCCTGACGATCCGGTCCCGCCAAGCAGGAGGCGTCGGGGCGGCGATCACGGTCGACGGTGGCCGGCTGGGAGAGGTGGTGCCGGACGGCTGCAGCGTCGGGACGTCGGTCGAGGTGCGACAGTTGTTTGGCAACGTGCCAGCGCGGCGGGCATTCCTGCGGGCCGCCCAGACGGAGTGGTCTCATGCCGCCGAGGCGTTCGTGCGGACGGCCTTGGCTCATCCGGGGATCGCGTTTTCGCTATCCCATCAGTCCTCGGCCACAGGCCGCCCCCGGCGGGCCCACGATCTGCCGGCCGCCGTGGCTTGGCGGGATCGGATTGCCAGCCTCCACGGCCACGACTTAGCCGACCGACTGCTCGAGGTCGAGGCGGATGACGGCCAGATCGCCGTCTCCGGATTCGTGGGCCGGCCCGAAGACGACATGGCCAGCGGCCGCCTCCAGCACCTGTTTGTCGCCGGCCGCCCCTTCCGTGACCGGGCGATTCTCCATGCCGTGCAAGAGGCCTACCGTGGGCTGCTGCTCACCGGCCGCCAGCCGATCGCCTTTCTGCGGTTCGACCTGCCTCCGGACGCGGTCGACGTCAACGTCCATCCGGCCAAGATGGAGGTTCGCTTCCGGGAGCCCTCCCGGCTCTATCGGCTTGTGCTGGCTGCCCTCCGCTCCCGCTTTCTCAGCGGCGGGACGGGCACGCGGCTCGTGGCCCCCGCCCAGGCTCCTCCGCCCACGGCTGCGACGAGGCTCACGGCCGACGCCCCGGCTGCAGCTGCCTGGGCGGCTCCAGTGGAACGGGGCGGATCGCCACCGGCCGGCCTGCCCTGGCCGGCACCGCCGGCTGCCGCCGCGTCAGCCCCGGCTCCCGCTGAGCCCCCGGCCTGGGAACGCGACGAGCAGTCCCCGGCGGCGATCAAGCCAGCCGCCAAGGTCGAGCGGGGTGTGCAGATGCACGACCGCTACATCGTGGTCGAAAGCGGCGACGGGATCGAGGTGATCGACCAGCACGCCCTTCATGAGCGGGTGCTCTACGAGCGGCTCAAGGCCTCGGTCGCCACCGGCGGCCTCGAGGTGCAGCCGCTCCTGGTGCCCGAGCGGCTCGACCTGCCGCCGGCCGAGCTGGAACTCGTCACCGAGCACGCCCCAGCGCTGGAGCGGGCGGGCATGCGGGTCGAGCCCTTCGGTGGCTCCACGGTGATCGTGACCAGCAAGCCGGCCCTGGCCGGCGACACCCCGGCCAGGGACATCGTCCGCGAGGTGCTCGACCGTCTGGCGGCGGCATCATCCGCCGGCGGATCCCCTTCCCTGCTGATCGATGAGGTGCTCCACGGCATGGCCTGCAAGGCCGCGATCAAGGCGGGCGACCCGCTCTCCCAGGCCGAGGTCGATGCCCTGATTCGTGATCGGCGGCTGGTGCCGGAGTCACACCACTGCCCGCACGGCCGCCCGACATCGCTGACCCTCTCGCGGCGGGATCTCGACCGCCAGTTCCGCCGCACCTGACCTGTCGTTCCTGGAAAACCGCATGATCTGTGTGAGCATCGGACGCGGCCGTCACCGCCATGTGATCGCCGAACACCGCCATCTTGCTGAAAATGGCATCAAACTGGTCGAGCTACGGGTCGACTTCATCCAGGGTGAAGTCCAGATCAAGCGGCTCCTCAAGGACCGGCCATGCCCGGCGATCATCACCTGCCGCCGCAAGAGCGATGGCGGCCGCTGGGATCGCACCGAGGAAGCCAGACTCCAGTTGCTCCGGCTGGCGATCGTCGAGGGGGCCGACTACGTCGACCTCGAGGACGACGTCGCCGGCAGCGTGCCCCGGTACGGCAGCACCAAGCGGATCGTCAGCCACCACGACATGCAGCGGACACCGGCAGACCTGCCCGCCCTCCATGCCCGGTTGGCCGCCCTCGATGCCGACATCGTCAAGATCGCCACGATGGCCAACCACCCCACCGACAACCTGCGGATGCTCGAGCTCGTCCGCACCGCCACCGTCCCGACCGTCGGGATCTGCATGGGGGATATCGGCGTGCCGACACGGATCCTCTGCGGGGCGGCCGGGGCGCCGTTTGTCTTCGCGACCTTCAACGACGAGCGGACGCTCGCCCCCGGGCAGATCGGCTGGCGGGGCATGCGGGACCTCTACCGCTTCGACTCGATCGGTCCGGAAACGCGAATCTACGGCGTGGCGGCCGACCCGGTGGCCCACAGCCTCAGTCCCGTCGTTCACAACGCGGCGATCGCCGCCGCCGGGCTCGATGCGGTCTACATTCCCTTTCGGGTACCGGCAGACCAGCTCGACGATTTTCTTGCCGAAGCTGACCGCTGGCCGCTGGCCGGCCTGAGCGTCACGATTCCGCACAAGGAGGCGGTGCTTGCCCGGGCGACGTCCCAGGACGACCTCGTCCACGCGATCGGTGCGGCCAACACGCTCAGCTTCGGGCCGACGGGCATCGCGGCCTCCAACACCGATGCGGCCGCGGCCGTCGAGAGCCTTGCCGCGATGCTCAGCGAGCACGAGCAGCTCACCAGCGGCGACAGCCTCGGCGTCAAGACGGCCCTCGTGCTGGGGGCCGGTGGGGCTGCTCGGGCGGTCGCCTTCGGCCTCAAGCAGCGAGGCGTCGACGTGACGATCGCCTCGCGGACGGCCGAGCGGGCCCGCCAGGTGGCCCTCGATGTCGGCTGCAAGTCGGTCGAGTGGGCGGCCCGCCACCGGCTGCCTCACGACTGCGTGGTCAACGCTACGCCGATCGGCATGCACCCCGAGGTCGACCAGACCCCGTTCGAGAAGGAACACTTCCGCCCCTACATGGTGATCTTCGACACCGTCTACAATCCGGAGAACACCCTCTTCATCAAGGAAGCCCGGGCCGCCGGCTGCCGGGTCGTGACGGGGGTGGAGATGTTTGTGCGTCAGGCGGCGATTCAGTTTCGCACCTGGCATGGCGTCGAGCCGCCTGCCGGTGTGATGCGGGAAGCCCTCAAGCGGGCCACCGCCTCGGCCAAGGAGCCGGCCTGACGATCGACTGGCCTTGGCGGCACGGAAATCAAAGCGACCATGCCACGCGTCACTCTCATCGGCTACCGAGGAAGCGGCAAGTCGTCGGTGGCGGCCCGATTGGCCGAGCGACTCGGTACTGGCTGGAGCGACGCCGACGAGGCCTTGGAACGAGAACTCGGCTCGAACATCGCGGCCGTTATCGGCAGCCGCGGGGAAGGCTTCTTCCGAGACCGGGAAGCCGAGTTGCTCCGTCGCCTGCTGTTCGAGGAGCAGGGTGTGCTCGCGACCGGAGGCGGCGTTGTCCTGCGGGCTGACAACCGCTCGCTGCTGCGGCGTCAGGGCCGGCCAGTTGTCTGGATGATGGCGCCGGCGGCGGTCCTGCGACAAAGGCTCGCGGCCGATCCGGGCACGGCAGCCCACCGGCCCCCACTCACTGGAGGTGATGTGCTCGACGAGGTCGCCACAACGCTCGTCGAGCGGGAGCCGCTCTATCGGCAGACCGCTGACGCGATGATCGATGTCGCCGATGCTTCGCCGGACGAGCTGGCCACCAGGATCGCCGACTGGCTCGCCCGCCGACCGGCCGCGACGTCCTCCAGCCACGGGGTACCGGAGGCGATTGGATGACGGCCGCTCCTGACGCGTCGTGGTGCCAGAGCCCGCTGCTGCTCCTGGCAGTGCTGCCGATCGGCGGTATCGCAGGATGGCTGCTGGCCCGGGGTGTCTCGTGGCTGCTTGGCGGATCGCCGTCGGGGCCAGCCGCCGCGCGGGCCTCACCGCGGGTCCGGGCTCGCTTTGCGGCTCCGGCATTGATGGCGGCGGCTGCGGCTGCCGTCTGGTGGTGGGAAATTCGGATGCTGGGCCAGTTGCCCTCCGAACTGGCGACGGTCGACTGCCAGACGCTCTGGCTGCGACTCGCGGCTCACCTCATCCTGGGATCGCTGCTGATAGCAGCCTCCTGGATCGATCTCCGCGAACGAATCATTCCCGACGCCATCACCGTGCCCGGCGTCCTCGGCGGGCTCGCCTGGAACGCCTTCCTGCCCGCCACCCTCCTGCCGGTCGGGCGGGAGGTGGCCAGGTCGTTTGCCACGCCCCTGATCGAATCCGACGTGCTCGGAGCCTTCGGCCCCTTGGCCGCAACACCGCTGCCCGCCTGGCTGACCGGCCCGGCCGGGCTTGCCGCGATGGCGGGCGGCTTTGCCGCCTGGTGGTGGTTCGGCCTGCCGCCCGGTCAGCCGCCGGACGCTCCTGCCGACCTTGCCGGAGCATCACCCCGCTGGCTGGCGGCCATGGTGGCCGTGGCGGGTGGCCTCGGCCTTACCGCCGCCTGGTCTGTCGGCGGCCATCACTGGGCGGGGCTGGTGACGGCGTTGATCGGCCTGCTGGTATCCGCCGGCATCATCTGGGCGACCCGGGCCGGCGCCTCCCGGGCCCTGGGCCGTGAGGCGATGGGCTTTGGAGACGTCACCCTGATGGCGATGGCCGGTGCCTGGCTCGGCTGGCAGGCCTGCCTGCTCGCCTGTCTGCTTGCCGTCTTTATCGGACTATTCCACGGCGTCTCGCAACTGCTTCGCCACTCGGAGTCGGAACTCCCCTTCGGCCCGAGTCTCTGTCTGGGCCTCGGTCTGGTGATCCTGGCCTGGCGTTCAATCTGGACCGCTGCGGAGCCCCAGTTTGAACGGCCGCTCGAAATGGCCCTGGTCGTCGGGCTCGTGATCGGGATGACCGCCCTCACGCTCTGGGGCTGGGCCCGGCTCAAGGGCGGCCAGCTTCGCTGATTCCGGCCACTTCAGCGGTCTTGCCGGCCATCCGCCGCTTTCCTACCATTCCGCTCCCTCGCCGGGCCCTGCTATGCGCCGACCTCCTCCAGCCACGTACCTCGCCGCCCTCCGGCTCGGCTGCGGCCTGGCCGTGGCCTGGCTCTGCGGCTGCAGCAACAACCCGTTCAAGCAGGCTGCGCCGGCCATGCCGCTCTCCCTCGAGCCGCCTCCCGGTGTGGCCGCCCCGGCCCACACGCTGCCCCAGGCGGTCACCGCCGCCAGCCCGCCGTCCTATGCCGACGTCGACAGCGGCCAACTTGAGGCGGCCCTGGTCCGTTCGCAGCAGGAGTCGCAACTCATGCAAGACGAGATCGCGGCCCTCCGCGATCAGCTTGCCAGCACCTCGACACAGCTCGCCCAGACACGTGCCGTCGGCATGCCCCCCGCCTCGGCCACGGCTGGCGGTGCTCCCGCAGCAACTGCCTCCAGTTCGGCCGCCACGATGCAATCGGCCATGGCCCAACTCCGCCTCACCGAGGAACTGACGCCCCGTTTCGACGGCGCGGTCGTGCGAATCGATATGCCTGCCGACCAGCTCTTCGATGCGGGCACCGCCAATCTCCTCCCGGGCGGCATCGCGCTTTTGACCCAGGTGGCCGAGGAGCTGGAACGTGTCTTCCCTGGTCACTTTGTGGGCATTGAGGGCCACCTCGACAGCGAGCCACTCCAGAATCAGACCTGGGCATCTCCGCACCAGCTGACAGCCGCCCGGGCGGCCGCCGTCTTCGACTTCTTCACCACGCGGACACCCCTTCGCGAGGGCCAACTCTTTCTCGTGGCCCACGGTGCCAACCATCCGCTCGTTTCCAACGCGACCGCCGTCGGTCGGGCCCGCAACCGCCGCGTAGAACTGGTCGTCTACCCCGAGCGAACCGGCGACGACAGCTGACCCGCCGCCGCGAGCCGGGGGGACGGCGGGCCGTTGGGCGATCCCGGCCCCCGGAAGCCCACGCAACCGTCCACTACCACCACGCCCAATCCGCGGCCCGAACCAACCACCCTCAGGTCCGCCAACCACCCTCAGGCGAGCCCACACGCAGCTGGCCCGGGGCTGGCGGTGACATGCTCGTCGCCGGGGGATTTTGCTACAGGATGCTCGCTCGGCCAACTGGTCACTGCCTCTGAGGCGCAAAGATTCCCCGGCTCCTGCGCGTGCCCCCGACCATCCCCTCCCGTAGAAGCCCTCCCCGTTCCGATTTACACTCCTCCCATGCTCACCATCGTCGATTACGGCAGCGGAAACCTCCGGAGCGTGCAGAAGGCGTTCGAGCAACTCGGCACGCCTGCGGTGATCACGAGCGACCCCGCCGCTGTCGCTGCCGCCGATCGGCTCGTCCTGCCGGGGGTCGGCGCCTTCGGTGATGCCATGCGGGAACTCGGTGACCGCGGGCTTATCGAGCCGATTGTCACGCATTTGCGGGAAGACCGCCCCTTTCTCGGCATCTGCATGGGCCTGCAGTTGCTGTTTGAAACTGGCCTCGAGGGGGGCCGCCAGGCCGGGCTTGGCATCCTGCCAGGCGACGTGGTGCGATTCGACCTGCCGCCCACGCTGAAGGTGCCCCACATGGGCTGGAACCAGGTCCGCTGGCAGGGCGACTGGCAACCAGCCAAACAAGACGAACACTTCTACTTCGTGCATGCCTACCACGCCCAGCCCGCTGATGAGGCCGTGGTCGCGGCAGTCACCGACTACGGCGGCCCGTTCTGCGCGGCTGTCCGCCGCGGAAATCTGTTCGCGACCCAGTTTCATCCTGAGAAGAGCCAGGCCGCGGGGCTGCGGCTGCTCGGTCAGTGGCTCGAGGCAACGGCCTGAGCCGCACATCCTCCCCCGCATCAACACGCACCGCAAACCTCGAGGACTCTCCGATGCAACTCTGGCCGGCAATCGACCTCCGCGGCGGCAGGTGCGTCCGACTCCTGCAGGGCGACTATGACCGAGAGACGGTCTTCGGAGCTGATCCGGTCGTGATGGCTGAGCGGTTCGTGGCCGCCGGTGCCAGGCGGCTCCACATTGTCGATCTTGATGGGGCGAAGGATGGCCGACCGACGCAGGCCGATCTCGTGGCCCGGATCGTCGCCGCCGCCGGCGTGCCCTGCCAACTGGGCGGCGGCGTCCGCACGCTCGCAACGGCCCGGCATTACCTCGCCGCAGGGGTCCGTCGGGTCGTGGTCGGCAGCGTCGCCATCGAACAGCCTGACCTGCTCGTTGAACTGGCCGAGACCTTCCCTAACAGAATTGTGCTCGGCCTTGACGCCCGCGACGGCCGCGTGGCCGTTCGGGGCTGGCTCGAGACGAGCGACCTAACGGCGCTCGATGTCGCCCGTCGCCATGCCAGCCTGCCCCTGGCGGCGATCGTCTACACCGACATCGCGACCGATGGCATGCTGTCGGGGCCCAATCTGCCGGCGTTGGAAGAGATGGCGGCTGCCGTTTCCCTGCCGGTTGTCGCCTCCGGCGGAGTTGCCGACGCTGACGACATCGCCAAGGTCGCCACCACCGGCTGCGCCGGCTGCATCGTGGGCCGGGCTCTCTACGAAGGGGCCGTGACGATCGCTGACGCAGTCGCGGCGGCGGGCGAAATAGCCTGATTGACCGTCGAATCGTAATGCCTCCCAGCAGCGACGATGCCTGACGTCGCCGCCTGTTGGCCGCCTCCCCAGATCGCCCTTCTTTACCAGTTCCTCGCGAAGGGGCTTTCCGGCGGCCGCGTTTCGGTCGGAGCCTCAACTCCCGCCCCCTGGCCCGCCGACCTTTCTGATGGCCCATTTGCGGGTGACGTTCGCCGGCTTCTACGATCCAGACTCATGGCCACAGATGTACGGCTCAAGGAGCAGTTGCCCGACCTGACGCGGCGGATCGTCGAGACGTATCAGCACGTCCCCGCCATTCACCATCTCGGCCACTGTCCGCTGCCCAACTACGAGATGATCGTGGGATCCTGCGAGGATCTCAAGGAGATTCTCTATCCCGGCTACCGGCGGCGTGAGAACCTTCACCTCGGCAATGTCACCTATCACGTCGGCGACCTGATCGACGGCCTCCACGACAAGCTCACCGTGCAGATCGGCCGGGCCCTCCGGCATATCGTGGCCGCCAGGCAGACCGCGGTCGAGTCGGGCATGGAGCCTCCTCCGGTGCCGGCGAGCATCCGCGACTGCACCGAAGCGGACGACTTCGAAGCTCTTGGTCAGGCCAAGGCCGTCGAGTTTCTTGAGCGGATTCCCGAGATTCGCCGGGTGCTGGCCACCGACGTCCAGGCCGCCTACGACGGCGACCCGGCGGTGCGGACCCTCGACGAGATCATCTTCTGCTATCCCGGCCTCGAGGCGGTCACGATCCACCGGCTGGCTCATATCCTCCACCGGCTCGAGGTGCCGCTCATTCCCCGGATGATGGCCGAATGGGCCCATGCCCGGACCGGCATCGACATCCATCCTGGGGCTACCATCGGCGACCATTTCTTCATCGACCACGGCACCGGCGTGGTGATCGGGGAGACGTGCGAGATCGGCAGCCGCGTGAAGCTTTACCAGGGCGTCACCCTCGGGGCCCTCTCCTTTCCGACCGATGCCGACGGCCACCTCGTGCGGGGCACCAAGCGGCATCCCACCATCGAGGACAGGGTCGTGATCTACGCCAACGCGACCGTGTTGGGCGGCAGCACCCGCATCGGCCGCGACTCGGTCATCGGCAGCAACGTCTGGCTGACCCGCTCGGTCGATCCGGGCACAACGGTCGTGCTGGAACGGCCCAAGCTGCGAATCCGCGGCGAGTTGCCCGAGCCGTCCGCCGACTGGCAGATCTAAATTTCACGGCTTCGCGGCCATCCCTGGCCCGCGAAGCCTTGCGTCGGCGGAGGTGCAGCCAAGGTGCACCTCGCCGACGTGCGGCCGGCTTCCTGCCGGCCTGACGTCAGCCCGCAAGCGGAATACGGGTTCGCGAGGGGTGAGCGTGTGCCAGTCGAGCGGCGTAGAAAACCGAGCGCAGCCAGGATGGCGAAGCGAGGGTTTCTCCGAGCGCCGCGAAGGCCAAGGATGGCCGGAGCAAGCGTCCGCGAGACGGCACACGCTCACCCCGAGCCCGCGCGAGGTGAACCCCGCCCAGGGGCTTCTCTGGGTGAGGCGGGAAGAATCGCTACCGCGACTGCCCCACCATGCGGCCCAGAACCGCCACGACGTCGAGGAGCCCGGCAGCCTGGGCAGAAAGCTCTTCGGCGGCGGCAGAGCCCTGCTCCGCTCCGCTCGCAGCCTGCTGGCTGACTTCCTCGATCTGCTCGAGGGCCTCACCAATCCGCTCCACGGCATGATGTTGTTTGCGGCTGCCAGCCCGAACCTCCTCAACCAGCGATCGCACCGCCGCCGACTGCTCGGCCAGCGCGGCAATCGCGGTGGTAACCTCATCGACCTTCGATCGGCCGGCCTGCGACCGCACGATTGATTCCTCGATCAGCCCGGCCGTCTCACGGGCCGCGTCGGCGGATCGCTGCGCGAGGCTCCGAACCTCATCGGCGACCACGGCAAAGCCGAGGCCCGCCTCGCCGGCCCGGGCGGCCTCCACGGCGGCATTGAGGGCGAGGATGTTGGTCTGAAAGGCGATTTCATCGATCACCTTGTTGATCTTGGAAATCCGGGTGGCTGCCTCGTCGATCTCCTCCATCGCGGTGACCATGCCGGTGAGGAGCGTCGTGGCCTCTTCAAACTGCTCCCGCTCCTTGCCGACCAGGTCGGCGGCGGCCGTCGTGCGGCGGGAGTTCTCGGTGGCCATGCTGCTGGTCTCGCGGGCCGAAGCCGAAATGTCCCCCACTGCCGCCACCTGCTCGGACGCCCCCTGGGCCAGCGACTGGCTGGCAGCCGCCACCTGCGTCGCACCGCTGCCGACGTTCTCGGCGGTGTCGGAGAGGCTGCCGATGGCCGCCTGAAGGTCGCGGCCATGCCGGCCGATGCTCAGCCATGTCAGCACGGTGGCCGCCAGGGCGACAGCCACG
This sequence comes from Planctomycetota bacterium, assembly GCA_027592945.1. Lineage (GTDB taxonomy): Bacteria > Planctomycetota > Planctomycetia > Pirellulales > UBA1268 > QWPN01. The sequence continues at coordinate 1,731 of JAQCJP010000049.1, read as the reverse complement.
ACCGTGAGGACCAGCCAGTCGGTCTGGCGACGGATGCCAGCGACCGTCGCCTCCGTCCGCCGATCGATCATCTCCTCAAACTCGCTGATCGGATTCATGATGACGTCCTTGTCGGCGTGGTATTGCGCGTCATGCATGATCCGCCGAGCCAGTTCGAGGTCGGGCTCGCCCTTTTTCGTGTAGCCTCCCTTCCCGTCGGCAAACCGACCTTTGACAGCATTCATGGCGATCGTTTCGGTGGTGACCAGAGCGTTGGAGTTGTCTTCGGCCTCCTTGAGTTTGGTGAACTCTTCCGGCGTGAACCCCTCCCGCTCCATCAGCGTCCGCAGCGGCACAGTCCGGCCGTCGGGCCTGGCTGCCTCGCCGTTCCGCACCGCCAGGACATGCCAATACTGCCGCTCATAATCCGCATCGCCGGTGACGACGTAGGTCCGGGCGAGCCTCGTCAGCTCGTCGGAACTTTGCCGCAGCTCATTGGCCAGCCGGTAGGAGGCGTACCGATTCGACTGGGCCCGGTTGAGCCGCTGCTGGTTCCAGAACGCCAGCAGCGACAAGACCAGCAAACCGGCCACGGGCCCGATCGTGGTGAGCTTGAGGCGTTGCAGCGTGTTCATGACGGCTCCTGGGAAATGGCTCGCGGGCGAGACCGGCCCGACGGGCAAGTCTAGTTCGCGGATTGGGCTGCTCCTCGGCGGCAGATTCCGCATTTTCAGAGTTTCCGGCAGCGGTGAAATCACGAGCTAGGATTGGCGAAGTTGCCGGCGGCCCGTTTCCCGGGGTCGCCCTCCGCCTGTCTGGATTTCGGCCATGGCTGATCAGCAATCGAAGAGCGACCCCGACGATCTGCTCCGCAAGATCGGGCTGGAACTCGCCTTTCTCGACCTGGCGGCCGAGGCCGAGACGACGACGCTCCGGGAGTTGCTCGAGGCGCTCGGCCGGTCTCTGGCAGAAGCGCCTGCCGCGGTGCCCGCGGCGCTGGTGACGGCCAGCGGCTGGCTGGCCGATGCTTCATCCCGGCCGGTGGACCTCGCGGCCGCCTTCACCGAGTGGCATGCCTGGACGTCCGAGGCGATCACCGCCTGGCAGCAGCGGCGGCCCCTGCCGTCGCTACCGCCGCTGTTGGCACCGCCGCCGGAGCCCGGGCCGACTGTGGCCGGGAACGGTGAATCCCGCTGGCAGCCTCCCGCGGACACAGACGCCGCTGAGGAGATTCCGCTGCTGCCGGCAGGATTCGACCCCGAGATGATCGGTCTGTTCTGCAGCGAGGCTGAGGAACTGCTGGCCGACATCGAGCAATCGGCCATCGTGCTCGAAACCGATGCATCGGACGCGGAGACCCTGGCCACGCTGTTTCGCAGCTTCCATACGCTCAAGGGCAACGCAGCCGTCATGAAACTCGCCGTGCTGCAACGGCTGGCCCACGAGGTGGAGTCGCTCCTCGATGCCGCCCGACGCGGCCGGCGGCCGCTCGACCGTGACGCCATCGACGTCGTCTTGGCGGCGGCCGACCTCGTGAGTCGGGCGGTGGCCGAGATGGGCCGGCAGCTCGCCGGCCAGGACGCGGGCCGGTCGATTCCATTGCCTGTGTCCGCTGTGATCGACAGGGTCCACGCCGTGGTGGCGAGTCCCTCGCAGCCACCGCGGACAGGGTCGCAGGCCACTACCCAGCCGGCCTCCGCGGAGCCGCCCGAGCCGCCGCCGGCTGCGATGCCCGAGGCCCCTGCCCCGCCC
>JAQCJP010000048.1 GCA_027592945.1 Planctomycetota bacterium | reverse complement strand
ACCCCGAGCCTGCGCGAGGTGAACCCAACCGAGCGTCCGGCGAGATGGCACGGGCCCACCCCGAGCCCGCGCGAGGTGAACCGACCGGATGGCGTACGATGGAGGTGGCATGCAACTCGACGTCATTCAGCCCGAGCCGACGCCCGCAGCCCCGAAGCCCTGCTGTGCCCGGGCCGATGTCGGTGAACTCGGCTGGGCCTGTCCAATGCATCCCGAGATAGCACGGGCGAGCCCGGGGACGTGTGACGTCTGCGGGATGCCACTGGAGCCGGTTGGCCAGGATGCGGGGGCGGCGGCAGCGAGAAACCGCGAGGGCTGGCGGCTGGCGATCTGCAGCCTGCTGGCGGGCCTCCTGCTGGCCGTGGCGATGGGCCCCATGCTTGCCGAGATGTTGCCTGCCTGGCTCGGCGGACCAGCCCTTGCCAGCCGGTTCGCGGATGCCGGCCTGACTGGCGCGGCCGGCCGCTGGCTCCAACTCACGCTTGCCACGCCGATCGTCTTCTGGGGCGGCTGGCCGATTCTCACCGGTGGCCTGGCTGGCTTTCGGGCGGGCCGGCCGGGGATGTTTTCGCTGATCACGCTCGGCGTGATAGCCGCCTGGGGTTCGAGCGTCTTCGCCACGCTCTTCCCCGACGTGGTCCCGGCCGCCTTTCGGACGGCAGAAGGAAACGTCCCGGTGTCGTTTGAATCGGCCGGCATGATCGTGGTGCTCGTGCTGCTCGGGCAGCGGCTCGAGAGCCGGGCCCGCCGCGGGACGACCGCCGCCATCCGTGCGCTGATGGACCTCTCTCCACCCAACGCCGAGCGGGTGGGCCATCGGGTGCTCCACGAGTCGGGCAGCGGCGGTGCGTGTTGCCACGGCCGCGAGCCATCACCTTCCGGGTCGCCTGCGGCTCCCGCAATCATCCCACTGGCCGCGGTGGCGGTTGGCGATTTGCTGCGGGTCAAGCCGGGAGGCCGGATCCCAGTCGATGGGATCGTCCGAGAAGGCTCGAGCAGTTGCGATGAGTCGCTCCTGACCGGTGAGCCACTGGCCGTTGCCAAGCATCCCGGCGATCGGGTGCTCGGCGGTGGCATCAATGGCAGCGGTTCGCTGATCGTCGAAGCGACCGCCGTGGCGGGTGATTCACTGGTCGCCCGGATCACGCGGCTGGTCCGCGAGGCCCACAGCCGGCGGGCTCCGATCGAGAACCTCGCCGATCGGGTGGCCGCCTGGTTCGTGCCGGCTGTGCTGGTGGTCGCGGTGCTCACCTTCCTTGGCTGGTCGACCTTCGGGCCGCAGCCCCGGATGGCGTTGGGCCTGCTCTCGGCGGTGAGCGTGCTGGTGATCGCCTGCCCGTGCGCCCTCGGCCTCGCGACCCCGCTGGCGATGACGGTGGCCATCGGCCGGGCGGCCCGCGAGGGAATTCTCGTCCGCACCGCCGCGGCCATCGAGCAGCTCTCCCAGCCGGGCAGCGTGTTCTTTGACAAGACCGGCACGCTGACCCGGGGACGTCCGCGGATCGTTGCGGCCGGCGTGACAGGACCGACCGCCGCCCGCCCAACCGGTTCGGAAAGCGGCCAGCCCGACTTCACCCGGGAGCCGCTCCGCGGGTTGCTGAGCCTGGCGGCGGCCGTCGAGGCTGCCAGCGAGCACGGCCTCGCCCGGGCCTTCACCGACGCGGCGGCCGCTGCAGGAATCCCGCCCCCGACGGCAGAGCAGGTTGAGGCGGTCGTCGGCCGGGGCCTGCGGGGCCGCGTCACCGGCAAGCGGGTGTTGATCGGCAGCGAGCGACTGCTTGCCGATGCGGAGGTGCTCGCAGTGGACAAGGTGCTGGAACAGGCCAGCCGAACCGACGGCACCGCCGTCCTCATGGCCGTCGATGGCCTGATAGCTGGCTGGTTTACCATCGCCGATGAACCCCGAGCCGAGGCCCGCGAGGTGGTAGCCGACCTGCTCGCCCGGGGCATCGCGGTCGAGCTGCTCTCGGGCGATACGGCAGCCGCCGCTCGCTCCGTGGCGGCCCCGCTGGGGATCGTCTCGGCCAGTGGCGGCCTCAGCCCGGCTGACAAGGCGGCCCGGATCGAGGCGGCGGTGGCTCGCAACCGGTCGGCTGGCAGGGGCCGGGTCGTCTTCGTCGGCGACGGGATCAACGATGCCCCGGCCCTGGCGGCGGCCGATGTTGGAATCGCGATGGGCTCGGCAGCCGATGTCGCCCTGGAGACGGCTGATGTCACGCTCCTGTCCGAGGGGCTGTTGCCGTTGCCCCGGGCCCTCGACCTCGCCCAGGCCACCATGCGCGTGGTGCGGCAGAACCTCGGGTTGGCCTTTGTCTACAACGTCGTCGCGCTTCCCGTCGCGGCGGGCCTGCTCTACCCGCTGGTGGGCCATGTCACCAGCCCGATGCTGGCCGCCGCCGCGATGACCCTCAGCTCCCTCTCGGTGATCGCCAACAGTCTCAGGCTCCGCCGTCAGCCGACGGCAACCGCAAGCTCGAGGCCGTCGTAGGCCAGTTCCACTCCGGCTGGCAGCGAGGCGTTGGTCGCCTCGTGGGGAAGGTCATGGGAGAGATGCGTCAGCAGCGTTCGCTTGGCCCCCGTTCGCTTGGCCACGGCAAGGGCCTCGCTGACCGACAGGTGCGTCGGGTGAGTCGTGTGCCGGAGGCAGTCGAGCACGAGCACCTCGAGGCCTTCCAGGAGCGGCCAGGTGGCCTCCGGAATCCCGCTGGTGTCGGTGCAGTAGGCGATGTCGCCGAATCGGAAGCCCAGCACGTCGAAGGGGCCGTGTGTCAGCCGGAGGGGCACGACACGGCCGCCGAGAATCTCCAGCGGCTTGGTTCCGATCCGCTCAAAGGTGAGTTTGGGCACGCCGCCGCCGGCAGGCGGCTTGCTCGAGAAGGCGTAGTCGAACGCCCGTCGAATCCGCAGTTCGACCGGCTCCTCACAGTACACCGGCATGGGGCGGCCGGAATGAAAGCAGAGCGGTCGCACGTCATCGAGTCCGTAGACGTGATCGACGTGGTCGTGCGTGTAGATCACCGCCTCGACCCGCCCGATGTCCTCACGGAGGAGCTGGCTGCGAAGGTCGGGGGTCGTGTCGACGAGCAGGTGGCCGTCGGGCATGCCGACGAGAATGCTCGTCCGGGTCCGAACATCCCGGGGGCCGCCCTTCTGGCATGTCTCGCAGCCGCACCCGACCAGAGGCACGCCCACGCTCGTGCCCGTTCCGAGAAAGAGGAGTCGGCCCGTGAGATCACGACCGGGATGCCAAGGGGGTTTGCTGCCGCGGGCTGCCGGGTCAACGACGGTGGGTGGAGAGGCCATAGCGCGATGACTGATTGAATGCGGGCCGGCCACCACCGGCCGCCGTCGCAAATACAGTATCCTCTCGGCAATCGACCCGTCCAAAGCGGTGGGCAGCGTGCCGTCGCGCTCCCCGGGCATTTTGCGTATCCGCCCCAGCCCACGGCCCGTCGCTCCAACTCCCATGGAAGACGACCTGCAGATTCTCTTTGTCTACGGCAGCCTGCGGCCGGCGCTGGCCCAGGGTGAATCGCTGCGGCTCGTCGCCGATCTCGAGCAGCTCGGAGCAGCCAGTGTGCCAGGCGATCTCTACGACCTGGGCGACTACCCCGGCATGGTGGCGGGCTCCGGCCGGGTCTGGGGCGATCTGCTGCGGGTTTCCAATCGGGAACGGTTCGACCAGCTCGACGACTACGAGGAGTGCCGCGGGAACCCTCCGCTGTTTCGGCGGGTGCGACTGACGGCCCGACGGACGGACGGGTCATGCTGTTCAGCGTGGGCCTACCTCTACGCAGGATCGGTCGCCAGCGGACGCCACCTGCCGGATGGCGACTATGCCGCCCATCTCAAACGCGGAAGGGCCAGACGGCCTTGAGCGGGCTGCCGCCGCGTTGCCGCGCTTTTCGGCAGTCGCCGCGACTGCTGCCGCGCAGGCAGGCGGCTGACGCGCTGCTCAAATCGACGGAAGACCTATTTTCCCAGGCCTCCGCGTGTTCCCCATTTTTTGGCACGCGAATTGCTGCTCTAGTACGGGTACTCGAAGCCTTCCAGACACCGACGAGGCGGTTGCGTGCTTCCGGAACTTCTCTGGGCTCTTTCGGGGTCCGGCCGGAGTCGTTATCGATGTCGCGTCGTCCACCGGCGGCGAGTCTTTTCTGTTCCCTTTCCTTTTCGAAGTAAGGACGACTTCAGCCATGAGCACGAAGACGAAGCTTGAGTACATCTGGCTCGACGGTTACAAGCCCACGCAGAGCCTGCGATCCAAGACGCGGATCGAGAAGGATTTCGGCGGCACCCTCGAGGAGTGCCCGATGTGGTCCTTCGACGGTTCCAGCACCGAGCAGGCCTCGGGCGGTGATTCCGACTGCCTCCTCAAGCCAGTGGCGATCTTCCCCGATCCCGGCCGCAAGAACGCCTACCTGGTGATGACCGAGGTGCTCAACGCCGATGGAACGCCCCACGAGAGCAACGGCCGGGCCATGATCGACGACGACGATGACGACTTCTGGTTCGGCTTCGAGCAGGAGTACTTCCTGTGGTGCGTCAAGAACAACAATCCCCCGGGCTTCCCGGCTGGCGGCTTTCCCAAGCCGCAGGGCCCCTACTACTGCTCGGTCGGTGCCGAGAACTCGCATGGGCGGGCGTGTGTCGAGGAGCATCTCGACGCCTGCCTCGATGCCGGCATCAACATCGAGGGCATCAATGCCGAGGTCGCCGCCGGACAGTGGGAGTATCAGATCTTCGCCAAGGGGGCCAAACAGGCCGGTGACCAGATCTGGGTGGCCCGCTACCTCCTCGAGCGGATCGGTGAGAAGTATGGCTATGCGATCGAATGGCATCCGAAGCCGCTCGGCAAGCTCGACTGGAACGGCTCCGGCATGCACGCCAACTTCTCCAACGAACTGATGCGGACCTGCGGCGACAAGCAGGTCTTCATGAGCATCTGCGAGGGCTTCGGCGGCGCCGGCGTCATTGACCGGCACATCACCGTCTACGGTGCCGACAACGATCAGCGGCTCACCGGCCAGCATGAGACCCAGCGGATCGACCAGTTCAGCTACGGCGTCTCCGACCGGGGCGCCTCGATCCGGATTCCTGTCGGCACGATCGAGGGTGGCTGGAAGGGCCGCCTCGAGGACCGCCGGCCGGCCTCCAACGCCGACCCCTACAAGGTGGCCGCTGCGATCATCAAGACCGTCAAGGAAGCGACCGCCGCGGCGGGCGTTTCCTGAACCGGATCGGCAACGGGCCGGCATTCCGACCCTGCATGCGTTTTCGTCGACGCCCCCGGCTGCACAGCCGGGGGCGTCGCTCATTCCGCCCGGCCCGCTTCGTCGCCAAACTCGATCTCGCGGATCGCTTCGAGCATCTGCCGCATCGTCTGATACCGATCGCCAGGATTCTTGGCGATGGCCTTCATGACCACTTCGTCGAGCTGCGTCGGGATCCCGCGATCGGGACTGACCTTGGAGGGCGGCGGAGGGGTGTCGTGGATGATGTTTTCAAACGTCTCCTGGATGACACGGCCCCGGAAGGGTTCCCGGAGGGCGGCGGTCTCATAGAGGACCACGCCGGTGCTGAAGATGTCGCTCCGCTCGTCGATCACCGCCCGATTCACGTTCACCTGCTCCGGCGACATGTAGAGCGGTGTGCCAGGCCGGTCCCCCGCCATCGTGATTGCCTGGATCGCCTCCTGGTGACGGGCGAGCGAGCGGTTCTGGGGCTCGTCGTCCCGCTGGCCCCAGACCTTGGCCACGCCCCAGTCGAGCAGGATGACTTCGCCGAAGTTCCCCACCCAGATATTTTCCGGCTTCACGTCGCGGTGAATCACGCCGCGGGCATGGGCATACATGAGAGCCTGGGCCGCTCCCACGACGATCTCAAGCCGTTGCCGGAGCGGGAAGGCGGAGATGGTCTTGTCGTCGCCGGTCGCGATTCGCTTGAGGATCTCGAAGAGGTTTTCCCCCGAGACCCGCTTCATCGTGAAGTAGATGCCCTCCGACTCATCCCGCCCGATCTCGTACACAGGAACCGTATTGGGGTGCTGCAACTGGGCAGTGACACGAGCCTCACGGAGCAGCCGTCGCTCCTCCGTCTTGTCGTTGTGAAATCGGGGCAGGAGGCTCTTCATCACCACCGTGCGACCGGTGATCTGGTCGAAGCAGGTGCGGAGCACCGCCGAACCGCCCCGGGCCATCTCCCGGAAGTTGGCGTATTTGCGAATGCCATCGGGCAGGACGGCCGGCAGCTCGTAGTCGGTCGCGTTGCGAAAGATGGGCCCCTGGCCATCGGCCGGGCTTGGCATGGGAATCTCCTGACCTGTCGAGCGGGCAGGGCGGGCCTGCGAACGGATGCCGTTTTATTGTAGGGCTCAGCGGAATCAGCCGTCACTGCTCGTCGGGCCGGAGGCTGCCCCGGCCGGATCGCTCGGGGGAGCACTCCTTGAACCGTCGCATCTCGGCTAGGCTGGCGATTCGGGAGTTGGCCAGCCGGAGGCCCATCACCGTCACGGTCAGCAGGCCCGCCTCCTCAAGGATCAGATTGGTCAGGGCGTTGGCCGCGATCACCGCCGCCATCGAGACAACCGGGCGGTAGACCTCGCCGAAGTCGGTCGCCGGATCGATGAAGCCGGTCAGCGGCCCGATCAGGAAGCCGGTGACCAACAGGAGCACGATCGCTGGCAGATTCACCCGCCAGGCGATCCACTGGGCGGCGATGCCTCCGGCGGCGACAACGGCGAGCTTAAGTGGAACGTCGGTCATCGGCCGCATCGTACCGCGATGCTGACCCCGGCCGCTGCGAGCGGCGGGGGTGATCGGCCGGGAGTCACGGGGAGAGACTCGCGGCGGTCACGAGCCGCTGCCGTTGAAGCCGAACTCGGTGGCGATCCGATTCGCCTCGGCCGCCGGCCTAGACCCCGGGGATGAACGCTGGATGGCCTCGATGACGGCCTCCATTTTCCGCCGCATCGGCGGAGGCAACGCCGCCCCGATCTCCGGGGAGCCGGCCTCGGCCCCTCCGGCGGCCTGCAGCACAAAGGCTCTCATCTGCCGGAGCCGCTCGAGCTGTTCACCGGCCCGCACCCCGTCCCGAAACGCCTTTTCGCCCCGCCATTTCCGGAGCATGTCGGCTGCCTCGTTGCCAGGAGCCGTGCCCCGAAAGCCGAGTTGGCAACGCTGCAGAAGCTGGCTGGCTGCCAGCGGATCCGAATCTTTCGCTCCCCGGGCCTCGTCGAGCATTTGCTCGGCCCGCTCTTCCAGCCGTTCGACGACATACCGGGCTTCCTCTGCGAGCGTCTCGTCTGCGGCCTTGGTCAAGCCGGCGGCCTTTTTCCAGACGACACCGAAGGCCGCCTCGTCACGAAGCAGCTTCGTCAGGTCGGCGAGCTTCACGAGATCGCGGCCCGCCAGGATCGCTGCCGGTGCCGCCTGAACAGCGGCCACTGCCCTGTCATGCACCTCGAAGGGCGATCCTCGAAAGACGCATTTGCCCGTATGGTCAAACAGCATGCAGTGGGGAATCCCGGCGAAGTCCATCCCGCCGGTGACGGTCGCACGTTCGACGATGGTGAAGGTCACCCCCAGTTCGCGGGCCGTCTCGGCAATCTTTTCGGGCGGCCCGCCCTGCGCATGGGCCCCGATCACGACCAGCCCACTCGGCCCCAGTTTCCGAGAGAGTTCCTCGAGCTTTGGCATGCTTGCGATACAGGGGGGGCAGTTGATGCCCCAAAACTCGAGCAGCACCACGCGGTTGGCGAGCGTGTCCGCCGTCACCTGGGGGCCGCTGACATGGGGGCCCAACTGGATCCCCGCGGTGGTCACGCCTTCGAGATTTCCTTCAGCCCGGACGATTGCAGCTCCGCCGACACCGAGGACGCTCCCGGCAAGCAGGCCTCCGCTGACTACAAGAATCCCGACCATCCGTCGACAGGCTGTTGGAGCCCACCCCAGACCCGGCCGGGCAAGGACCCGGGCTCTGCGGAGATCAGCCATCGGAAGATCTTCCAAAGGAATGCTGAGGGAGGGGTGATCCGGGCTGAGGGCCACGACGGTCTACCCTCAAGAGGGGTGGGGCAAATCGCTCCACTTTGTACCACCCCGCTGCCCCAAGTGGAGCGAATCGCTCCACTTGGTGGGGCGTTTTGCTCCACCACTCATGAGGGGTCTCACGCCGGACGGATTTCTGCTCGTCCATGTTTTAAGGGTGTTTTGCGTCGTTTTGCATCTCTGCTCTAGTTCCTGGTTTTTTGGCACGGGGTATGCGTGTGGATTGTGGAGTACTAAGGCGTTCATGGCAGTCAAGCAGCGAGGTGTCCTTCGATGGCAGAAAACCTTTCAGCGTCCGGCCAGCGTCGCACGGTCGGTCGCGGGCCGCGGCTCGCCAGTGTCGTGTCGACTCCCGCCCGATCGTCGTCACCGCCGCGCTCCGCCATGCCAGTAGGCCGAGTGGTCATCGTCGATCCTGCCTGGGATCGCTATCCCGAGTTCGTGGAGGCGGCGGCGGCTGGCAGGCTAGAACTTCATTTCTGCAGCGATGGCCGGGCCGCTCTCCGGCTGGCCCGTCGCTTCCAGGCCGACGCCTGGCTGGTGAGTGACAACCTGCCCGACATGGATGGGCTCGACCTCGTTCCCCTGCTGGCCGAACAGGTCTGCCAGAATCAGCTCGACCCGCTGGTCAGGCCTCCCCGGCGGTCCACGACCAGCCAGCCGCTGATCGGCCGCGGTCGCGTTTTCTTCGTGGCCCCCCACCACTCGCCCGAGTTGGAAGCGCGGTCTCTCGCCAGCGGCACAGCAGGCTATCTCGTCCAGCCGATCGCCATCGATCTCTTGGCATCGATCGTGCCGCTGGAGTCACCTGCCGCCGGGCTTACCGCCGGCCGCCGGACGACGGCGATGTCAGACTCCGTTCATCGTGAGCCCGTTGGTAGAGTTCGCGATACCGCCGCACCTGGACAGCAACCGTAAACTCTTGGTGTACGAGCCTGCCTCCTGCCGCGGCAAGCCTGTGGCGGTGCTGCTCGTCCTCGGCCAGGACACGCATCTGGGCAGTGAGATCCTCAACGTCCCGGGGGCGGGCGAGCAGCCCCGTCTCGCCGTGCCTGACAATCTCCGGCACGCCGCCAACGGCGAAGGCGACAACCGGCGTGCCGCAGGCGAGCGCTTCCACCGCGGTCTGCGAAATCGTTTCGGCGTGGGAGGGAAGCGCGAAGATGTCGGCCGCCGAATAGGCCACTCGCTGGGCCTCCGCGGTCGCCAGAAAGCCGAGATTGACCAACGGCACGGTGGCGATGCCGGCCGGCGGCTGATCGTTGCCGAAGAGCAGCCCGCTGACCTGGCAGCGGCTCGGCAGCCTGGAGATCGCCTCGAGAAACTCCCGAATCCCCTTCGGTTCGTTCTGGAGAGACTCCGCCCCGTAGGCAATGATCAGCCCCTGCTCGGGAAGCCCGAGCCGGCGGCGGGCCTCGGCTTTGTCGAGCGGTGAAAAGTCTTGAAGCGAGATCCCGTTACGAATCGTTTGAAACGTGCAGGCAGGATCGAAGATGCTGCTCTGGCGGGCCAGTGATTCAAGCCAGCGACTGGGCGTCACCAGATGCATCGGTCGCCCCGCGACCGCCCGCTGCTTGATCTGATGATCGCGGCGGGAGAGATCCCGGGTGCCGGGACGGCCGAGGATCGGACAGTCTCCGCAGGCGTCACGGAAACGGTCGCAGTCGAAGGCCTGGTGGCAGCCGCCGGTGAGCGGCTGCATGTCGTGGAGGGTCCAGACGACCGGCATCGCCTCCGGAACGCTCGCAAAGAACGATGCGTAGTCGATCGTGCGGCTGACCCAATGCAGGTGGAGCAGATCGCAGGCCTCCAGCCCCCCGGTCAGCGGCGTGGCCGCCGGTCGCGCCGGGCTGCTGTACATCCCGAACCGCGAGGGCCGCCCCCGGCGGTAGAAACTTCGCAGGGTTCGCTCATGCACCCAGCGACGGGCGAAGGACAGGGCCGCGGGCAGGTGCCAGCAGGCGGGGGGGCCCCACGGCAGCTCGTGGGCGGCCTCCGGCTTCATTCCTGCCGCGGCCGCCATGGGATCGCTGTGCCAATAGTGGCTCTCGATGCCTTCGGCCAGGAGCGCCTGGTGGAGCCGACGTGAGGCCACGCCGGCACCGCCGTTGAGATAGGCATTGATGTGATGGATTCGCACGACCGTCGTCCCTGGGTGAGCAAGACGGGGCCGGCACCGCCAGGCGATGCCCGCCTCGGGCAACACTCCCGCCGGAACGCTACAGGATTGCGGGGCTCAGCCCCACCTCATCCCCGACGGCCACGGCAGGCCCAGCCTGCAGGCCGCGAAGGCCGCCGCCTTCACCCCCGGTCACCGCCGGTTTTCCCGTTGCCCCAGTGTGCCGCGTCACCTACCGTCCCCACCGCCCGACCGCCCTCGTCCCGAGCCTGCCGATGCACAGGAACGCCGTCGCTCCGACCGCCGCCCGGCCCGTCGCCGTCGTCAGCCACACGTTTCCCGGCGACCTCAACGGCCAGGCGGTGATGCTCGATCGGCTCACGGGAGGCAGGAAGGCCTCGAACTTCGTCCTGGTTGGCACCGACCGCAAGGCCCGCCCCCGACCGCCCGGCCCGGCGGCCCCCCCGTTTTACCCGCTGGCCACGCCGTTTCTGTTCCGCAAGATGTTCCGCGTCGGGAAGCTGCATCGCCAGCTCTTCGACCTGCTCGTCAGGCAGCGGGCGCGAGCGATCGCTGCCATCGTCAAGCGGCATCGCTGTCAGAGCATCCTCGGCTGCACCGGCGGTGACCTGGTCGACCTGCCAGCGGCCGTCGAGGCGGGCCGGCTCACGGGCGTCCCCGCGTTTCTCTACTACTTCGACGACTACCGAATCCAGTGGGCGATTCCCGGGAGTCGCTGGCAACGCCGGATCACCGCGACGCTCCGCGACCTGGCGGAGCCAACGGTGCTCAGCCGGGCAGCCGGCGTGATCACCCCGAATGAGACCTTGGCCGATGATGTTCGAGCGCGAACGTCACTGCCGGTGACGGTCATCCGCAACCCGGTTGACACGGCCAACTACCGCAGACTTCGCGAGGCGTTCCCGCGGCCGCCCCTTCGAAGGTCGACCCCGATTCGGGTCGTCTACACCGGGTCGGTCTATTCCGCCCAGGCCGATTCCCTGCGACGACTCTGCGAGGCACTCGAACTGCTGGCAGTTCGGGGCATTCGCGCCGAACTGCATGTCTACGGCCAGCAGCCCAGCCCCGAGGTGCGGAGCACCCTTCCCACCACCGGCATCCACTTCCATCCGCCGACCTCGACGGCGAAAGCCGCCGAACTCCAGGCTCGGGCCGACGTTCTCTTCCTGCCGCTGAGCTTCACCTGCGCCTATCCCGATCTGATCCGCACGTCGGCGCCGGGCAAGTTCGGGGAATATCTCGCCTCGGGGACGCCCCTGCTGGTCCACGCCCCGGCCGACTCGTTTCCGATCCGGTTCGTCACCCAGCACCGTTGCGGAACGGCATGCGGCACGCCCACGGCCGGCAGTCTGGCCGACAGTCTGGCCGGGCTGATCGACGATCCCGCCGGCTGTCTGGCCATGACAAGGCAAGCCGTTTCCGTGGCCGAAGATTTCAACGCGGACATCAACCAGCAGCGGCTCGCCGACTTCCTTGCCGCCCCCGAGGCGATGTCGTGGGACGTCCCTGCCGTACCCGAACTACTGCCAGCGGCGTGAGCGATCAGCCCCGGGCCGGCGGCAGGCCCCAGACCCGTTCTCGCACGTAGGGCACGTAACTGGTCACAAGTTTGAGCACCTTCCAGGAGACATCGCTCCCCTGGTAGGCGGGCACCCGGGCGGCCGCCTGCTCACCGGCAGCGGCCCTCGCCAGCCGCACCGCCGGCCGGACGCTGGCCCGCCCCAGGCCGCACATCACGAGTACTCCCTCGTCCATGCCCTCGGGCCGCTCGTGGGTATCTCGGATCGTGACGGCCGGAAAGCCGAGGATCGCCGACTCCTCGGTGATGGTGCCGCTGTCCGAGAGCACGCAGGCTGCCTGCATCTGCAGCTTCACGTAGTCGAAGAAGCCGAAGGGCTTCTCGAACCGCACCCGCGGGTCGATCGCCACCCCCTCCAACGCCTCCAATCGGGCCCGGGTTCGCGGGTGTGTCGACACGAGCACGGGCTTGGCTTCTGCGTCGGCCAGGCCGTTGAGGGCGTCGAGCAGCATCGCCAGGCGGGCCGGATCGTCGACATTTTCCTCGCGATGGGCACTCACGAGGAAGTAGCCCCGCGGCTGCAGGCCCAGCCGCTCGAGCACCGCCGCAGCGGCGATCTGGTCGCGGAAGGTGTCGAACACCTCAGGGAGATGCGAGCCGAGCACGAAGACCCGGTCGGCCGGCAGCCCCTCGGCCAGCAGATACCGGCGGGCGTGTTCGGTGATCGTGATATTGATGTCGCTGAGATGGTCGACGACCTTGCGGTTGAGCTCCTCCGGCACCCGCTGATCGAAGCAGCGATTGCCCGCTTCCATGTGAAAGATGGGGATTTTCCGCCGCTTGGCCGAGAGCACCGCGAGGGCCGAGTTGGTATCGCCGTAGACCAGCATCGCGTCGGGAGCCTCCGCGGCGAGCGTCTCGTCGGCCCGCTCCACGACCCTGGCGATGGTCGCGGCCGCGGACCCGCCGGCCGCATCCAGGAAGTGATCGGGCCGCCGGATGCCGAGGTTCTCGAAGAAGACCTGATTGAGCTCGTAGTCGTAGTTTTGGCCGGTGTGCACCAGCACGTGCCGCGTGTGCCGATCGAAGCGGTCGATGACGCGACACATCTTGATCAGCTCGGGCCGCGTCCCGACGATTGTGAGCACCTTAAGCACGCAACTGCTCCTGCACGTAGTCGAGCTTGAGGAGCAGGTCGATGACTTCGGGCCGCTCCAGGCGGGTGGTGTTGTGCGAGGTGTAATCCTCGCTCGCCGAGACGCTCGTCTCGCCCTCCACGAAATACTTGGCGTAGTTGAGATCGCGATTGTCGGCCGGAATCCGGTAGTAACGGCCTTCGTCGACCGCCTTGGCCATCTCCTCGCGGGAGACGAGCGACTCGAAGAGCTTCTCGCCGTGCCGGGTGCCGATCACGCGGACCTCGCTCGGGCTCTTGAAGATCTCCTTGAGCGCCTCAGCGAGCACCTGCACGGTGCAGGCCGGTGCCTTCTGCACGAAGATGTCGCCCTGCTGCCCGTGCTCGAAGGCATGAAGCACGAGATCGACCGAATCGGGAAGCGACATCAGGAAACGGGTCATCGAGGGGTCGGTGACCGTCAGGGGCCGACCAGCCTTGATCTGCTCGATGAACAGCGGGATCACCGAGCCCCGCGAGGCCATCACGTTGCCGTAGCGGGTGGCGGAGAGCACCGTTTCCCCAGGCGACCGGATCCGGCTCTTGGCCACCATCAGTTTTTCCATCATCGCCTTCGAGAGGCCCATCGCATTGATCGGGTAGACCGCCTTGTCGGTGCTCAAGACGATCATCCGGCTGACCCCCCTGGCGACCGCCGCGTTCATCACGTTCTCCGCTCCCAGCACATTGGTGCGCACTGCCTCGAGGGGATAGAACTCGCAGGACGGCACCTGCTTGAGTGCGGCCGCGTGGAAGATGTAATCGCAGCCGTGGAGGGCGTCGGAGATGCTGTCGGCGTTGCGGACGTCGCCGATGTAAAACTTCAGCTTGGGGTGATTGAGGCTGATCCGCATGTCTTCCTGCTTCTTCTCATCGCGGCTGAAGACCCGGATTTCCCGGACGGCCGTGTCGAGGAAGCGGCGGAGCACGGCATTCCCAAAGGAGCCAGTGCCCCCTGTGATCAGCAGGACTTTGTCATCGAACATCGGGGGTTATCGCTCCGGGGCCGCCTCGAACGGCGGGACGAAAGTCAGTTGAAGGCATGCATCCGGCGGATGAGTTCCGGCCAAGGCGGGGGCACATAGCCGGTGGCCGCCCGGAAGCGGGACGCGTCAAGCGACCGGTCGATCACCAGCTCGTCGCTCGGCTCAATCACGATCTCCTTGCCGTACTCGGCCGCCACGAGCCGGAGGAGGGCGTCCTTGTCGATCGGCTCGGCGGCCACGTGGTAGAGCCCGTGCAGTTCGGGTCGTGGCAGGACATGGTCACGGATGACGCTGGCGAGTTCCACGGTCGGCAGGCCTGAGAAGACGGCCCTGCGGAAACCCTTCACCGGACCGGCCTGGGCGAGGAACCAGCCCACCAGGCTGCG
The DNA here is from genome assembly GCA_027592945.1 of Planctomycetota bacterium. Lineage (GTDB taxonomy): Bacteria > Planctomycetota > Planctomycetia > Pirellulales > UBA1268 > QWPN01. The sequence goes on along the minus strand of JAQCJP010000048.1, from coordinate 4,554 downwards.
GCTTCCGGACTGCTCGGTGCCGATGATCGACGTTCGCAAGGTGATCGCGTGCGGAGCATCGACCTCCCCGAGCAGCTTCGAGCGGCCGTACAGCGTGGTGGCGTCGGGCTCGTCCGCCTCGCTGTACATCCCCTTCTTGCCTGAAAAGACGCAGTCGGTACTGATCTGAACCAGCCGGGCTCCGCCCAGGCGACAGAGCTGGGCCAGGCGATGGGGGAAGAGCGTGTTCCGCGGAATCGCCTGCAAAAGATCGTCAGCGTCGGCCACCTGCTTGACGACGCCGACACAGTTGATGACCACGTCGGGCCGAACAGCGGCCAGAGCCCGCACGACCGAGTCGTGGTTGTCGATGTCGATGCCGGTCAGCAGCCGGGCCGCCAGCGGCTCGCCAAAATACCGCCGCGAGCCTTCGCTGCGGGCGGTGGCCGTGACCTCATGCTCCGAGTGCTCGCCGAACACGCGAAACATCGCGTTGCCGAGCATACCGGAGGCACCGAAGACAAGGATTTTCATCTACCTGACCTTTGTCGGTCGGGGCACCGTTGATCCGCTGCCGCACACCGCGCCATCGCCATATACTGCGACATCCAGGGACGCCGCGATTCTCTGAGAAGACGACGGCCGGCGACCGGCGCAGCATCCGCGACGATCAGGATTGTGCGAGCAGTCCGCCCGCGTCGGCAAGACTGATCTGTGCGCGGGGTCGTGCGAAAAACAGCCCCGCTGGCCGCTCGCCCGACCGCTCCGCTCGGTCACCTTGACCCCTGGGCCGCCTGACCGCGACAATCCCGGGTTGCTCCATATTTTCGCGGTTCTGGCGGCTCGACAGCCCCGGACGGCCGCCCTGCCCGCCGTCGCCGCCAGGCCGCTCGACCGACACCGCTCCGAAACCCCCGCTCCGAAACTCCATGGAAACCCTTGAACGCCTCTGGGACGCCCTTTCCGGCGGTGCCGCCGCCCTGAGCGGCCGCGTTGAACGCGCCATCACGGGGCTCTTTGGCTCCTCCAATGCCCGCTTCCTCCGCAAGCTCGAGCCACGGATCGAAGCCATCAACCTGCTCGAGCCCCGCTACCAGGCGATGAGCGACACGGAGCTCACCGGCCAGACCGCCGAGTTCCGCCGGCGGCTCGCGGCCGGCGAGACGCTCGACGACCTGCTCGTCGAGGCCTTTGCCGTCTGCCGCGAGGCCGGCCGTCGTTGGCTGTCGATGCGGCACTACGACGTGCAGCTGATCGGCGGGATGGTGCTCCACTCGGGGGCGATCGCCGAAATGATCACCGGTGAAGGCAAGACCCTCGTGGCCACGCTCCCGGCCTACCTCAATGCGCTCGAGGGCAAGGGTGTGCACGTCGTCACGGTCAACGACTACCTCGCCCGCCGCGACATGGAGTGGATGGCCCCGCTCTACATGGGCCTTGGTCTGACCGTGGGAGCGATCCAATCGGGCATGGACTCCGGTCAGCGGCAGCGGGCCTACGCCTGCGACATCACCTACGGCACCAACAACGAGTTCGGCTTCGACTACCTCCGCGACAACATGCGGATGGCCGCCCGTGGCGACGACCGCTTCCCCAAGCACATGCAGCAGGCCCAGGGTCCGCTTCACTACGCGATCGTCGACGAGGTCGACAACATCCTGATTGACGAAGCCCGGACCCCGCTGATCATCTCCGGCCCCGCCCACGACGACGTCACCAAGTACGCCCGGGCCGACAAGATCGCCCGCCAGCTCAAGCCCGACGTCCACTTCGAGGTCAAGGAAAAGGAGCACACGGTCGCCCTCACCGAGGAGGGTGTGCGGACGGCCGAGAAGCTTGCCGGCGTGGAGAGTTTCTACACCGTCGGCAACATGGAGTGGCCCCACCTGATCGACAACTCGCTCAAGGCGCACCACCTCTACAAGCGGGATGTGAACTATGTCATCCAGGGGGGTGACATCGTGATTGTCGACGAGTTCACCGGTCGGCTGATGCCGGGGCGACAGTGGTCCGACGGGCTCCACCAGGCGGTCGAGGCCAAGGAAGGGGTGAAAATCAAGGAGGAATCCCAGACCCTCGCCACCGTCACCCTCCAGAACTTCTTCAAGCTCTACGACAAGCTTTCCGGGATGACCGGCACGGCGATGACCGAGGCCAACGAGTTCTGGAAGATCTACAACCTTGATGTGATCGCGATCCCTCCCAACCGCGGTCTCCAGCGGATCAACCATCCCGACGTTATCTACCGCACCGAACGGGAGAAGTGGATTGCGGTCGCCGACGAGATCGAACGGATCAATCGCTGGGACACGCTCGCCCTGACCGACGGCACCTGGAAGACGGGGACGATCACGAAGGAGAGCGACACGGAGATCAGCTTTCAGGAGAAGGGGCAGAAGGAATTGGCCCTGATTCCCCGCGGCGAGATCAAGGAGATCCAGCGGCGAGGCCTGCCGATTCTGGTCGGCACCGTCTCGATCGAGAAGAGCGAGCGGCTTGCCGCCCTGCTGGAGAAGCGGGGGGTCGACCATGCCGTCTTGAACGCCAAGCAGCACAAGCGGGAGGCCGAGATCGTCGCCCAGGCGGGCCGGCCGGGGGCCGTCACGATCGCCACCAACATGGCCGGCCGCGGCACCGACATCATCCTCGGCGGCAACCCCGACACGCTCGCCTGGGCCAAGCTCCAGGACACCTACCCGACCCGGCTCGACGTGCCCAAGGAGGAATGGAAGGCGCTCGTCGAGGAGATCGCCACCCGCGACCGGATGAAGGAGCATGGCGAGCAGGTCCGCACGATGGGCGGCCTGCAGATCATCGGCACCGAGCGGCACGAGTCGCGGCGGATCGACCTCCAGCTCCGCGGCCGCTGCGGCCGGCAGGGAGATCCCGGCAGCAGTCGGTTCTTCCTGTCCCTCGAAGACGACCTGATGCGAATCTTCGCGGGCGAATGGGTCAAGAACGTGCTCACCCGGCTCGGCATGCAGGATGGCGAGGCGATCGAGAGCCGGATGGTGACGCGGCGGGTCGAGGCGGCCCAGAAGAAGGTCGAAGAGCGAAACTTCGAGGTCCGCAAGAACCTCCTCGAGTACGACGAGGTGATGGACGAGCAGCGGAAGCGGGTCTACGGCTTCCGGCAGCGGATCCTCGACTTCACCGACGGCGACGCCGACTGCCGGGAGATGATCCTGGAGATGGTCGACCGCCAGATCGACGAGCAGATCGGCACCTTCCTCGACAAGGACTACGGGCCGCAGTCGTACGCGTCCTGGGCGTCCGGTCATCTTTCCTGCGAGCTCGATGGCAACGACTTCCGCGGCATGACGGCCGACGAGGCCGAGCGGCTGGCGGTCGACGAGGCGATCCGGCAGTCGGAGACGCAGATCTTCGAGGCCGTCGAGGAGAATCTCCCCGCCGGCGAGGACGAGAGCGAGTGGAACTGGGGAGCGCTCGCCTCGTTCGCCAATGCCCGCTGGAAGCTGTCGGTCAACGACCGCGACCTCAAGCGGGTCGGGCGGGACGAGATCGTGGGCCACCTCCAGGAGCGGGCCCGGGAGGCGATCGAAAAGACCGACTTCTCGGAGGGCCGGCGGTTTCTCGATCCCGACTTCGGCCTCCGGACCGCCTGCGGCTGGACGGAGTGGCGATTTGGGACGCCGATCGAGGCGGCCGAGGTCGAGTCGCTCAAAGCCGGCGGGCTCGACGCCGAGGCCTTCAAGACGCTCGTCCGCGACAAGGCCCGCGCGGCCTATCGGCAGCGGGAGATCGAGTATCCGGCCCTGGTCGGCCTGGCCCACTTCTCAGGCCGCCAGCCGGACGGCTCCCGCCGGCTCGACCGCGAGGGCCTGCTCGCCTGGGCCAAGGAACGGTTCGATCCCGGTCTCGCCGCCGATGATCTCGCGGCCAACGATCTCGACGAACTCCGCCGCGTGCTCGTGGCCGCCAGCACCCGCCGCCACGACGCGGGAGACGACCCGCGGAACGAGATGAAGCGAATGGAGCGGGCGGTGCTCCTCCAGATTCTCGACAACGCCTGGAAGGATCACCTCCTGGCGATGGACCACCTCCGCTCGAGCGTCGGCCTCCGCGGCTATGCCCAGGTCGATCCCAAGGTGGAGTACAAGCGGGAGGGCATGCGAACCTTCGACCTGATGTGGAAGGGGATCGACGAGCGGGTGGTCGACATCGTCTACCGGATCGAGCAGGTCGAGGAGACCGCCCTCCGCAGCACCTGGCACGAAACCGCCGCGGTGCATGCCGAGGCGGCCAGCGCGGCCGACCTTGCCGATCAGCAGGCATCACCGGCAGACACCCACCGTTCGGAGCCAGAGCGACCCGAGCCGATCCGCAACCTCGGGCAAAAGGTGGGCCGCAACGACCCCTGCCCCTGCGGCAGCGGCAAGAAATTCAAGAACTGCTGCGGCAAGTCGAGCAGCGTGGCGGCGGGGTGACAGCCGCGGGGCCATGCGTTGTGGATCGGGAGCCGGCGGTGAAAGCCTCCGTCGCCAGGGATATTTCGCCGCCGCGCCAATGGTGGTGGCCGCGTCCTGCGGGCGAAATCTCCAAAGGCTCCTTCGG
>JAQCJP010000047.1 GCA_027592945.1 Planctomycetota bacterium | reverse complement strand
AGCGAAGGGCAGGATGCCCGTAGCGAGCGTCCGAGCGACACGGCACGGGCAACCCCGAGCCTGCGCGCGGCAGACCTCCCCGACACGGCACGGGCAACCCCGAGCCTGCGCGCGGCCCCGTCATCTATGCGCAACCAGACCGAGCCACCACAATGACCATTGCTCCGCCCCGCTACACCGAACTCCACTGCACGAGCAACTTCTCGTTTCTCCAGGGCGGCTCACACCCCGAGGAGCTCGTCACCCGGGCGGCCGCCCTCGGCTACGAGGCCCTCGCCCTCACCGACCGGGCCACGCTCACCGGCATCGTGCGGGCCCACGCCGCCGCCAAGCAGGCGGGGCTGAAGCTTGTGATCGGAGCCCGCTTGGAGCCGCTCAATGCCGCGCCGATCATCGTCTGGGCTGCCAGCGCCGCCGGCTACGCAAACCTCTGTCGGCTGCTCACCCACGGCTACGCCCAAGCAGCCGAGGCGGACGCGGCGAGTGACGCCAACGATCGCGAGCTGCTTCAGGCCGACGACGACGCTGCTCCGCCGGGTCGGGCCGGCCGCTGCCTGCTCACCTGCGACGACATTGCCCGGCATGCCCACGGCCTGCTGGCAGGCCTGCCGCTGGCAGCGGCCGCCCCGGGCTGCCACAGCGGCTTGTTCGACGACGATCGCCTGCAAAACGCCTCCCAGCACCTCGCCCATTGGCGGTGGATCTTTGAAGACCGGCTCTGGGCCTTGGCGGAGGTGGCCCGCGAAGGTGACGACGCCGAGCGGCTGGCCTGGTTTGGCCGTGCCGCCGAGATGGCCGGCGTGCCGATCGCGGCGGCGGGTGATGTCCGCTACCACGAGCGGAGCCGCCTGCCGCTCTTTGACGTGCTCACGGCAGTACGCCACGGCAGCACGGTCGAGGGCATCCGCGGTCGACTCCTCTCCAACGGCGAGCGGCATCTCCAGGAGCGCTGGCGAATCGCCGAGCAATTTGCGGCCCTGCCCGGGGCGATCGAACGGGCCGCCGAGATCGCCGCGGCCTGCACGTTTTCACTCGACGAGCTGAAGTATGAGTATCCCCCCGCCACCGTCCCGCCGGGCCGCTCGCCTCGCGAGCAGCTTGCCCATCTGGCCTGGACGGGTGCTCGCAAACGGTATCCCGGCGGGATTCCCGAGAAGGTCCGCGAACTTGTTGATCGTGAACTCGCCCTGATCGCCGAGCTTGGCTACGAGGCTTACTTCCTGACGGTCTTCGACATCGTCCGGTTTGCCCGCCGGCGGGGCATCCTCTGCCAGGGTCGCGGCTCGGCGGCCAACTCGGCGGTCTGCTACTGCCTGGGCATCACCTCGGTCGATCCGGCCCGAATGAATGTTCTCTTCGAGCGATTTGTCAGCCGGGAGCGGTGCGAGGCCCCCGACATCGACGTCGACTTCGAACATCACCGCCGCGAGGAGGTGATCCAGTACATCTACGAGACCTACGGCCGAGACCGGGCCGCGATGACAGCCGAGGTGATCTCGTATCGGCTGCGGTCGGCCACCCGCGATGTCGGCAAGGCCCTCGGGCTCTCGCTCGACCGGGTCGACAAAATCGCTGGCGTGCTCGACGTGGGCGATTCCGTTGCGGAGCTGCCGACGCGGCTGGCCGAAGCGGGGCTCGACCCCGCGAGCGACACCGGCACGAGGCTCGTGTCGCTCGTCGGCCAGCTCGTCGGCTTTCCGCGGCACCTGGGGCAGCATGTCGGCGGGATGGTGATGACCCGCGGTCGGCTCACCGATCTCGTGCCGGTACAGCCGGCCACAATGCCCGGCCGCACGATCGTGCAGTGGGACAAGAACGACCTCGATGAGCTCGGCATCCTCAAGGTCGACTGCCTGGCCCTCGGCATGCTGACGGCGATTCACCGGGCCTTCGACCTCGTGGCCGAGGCTGGCGGCCCACGGCTCACCCTGGCCACCGTGCCGGCCGAGGATCCGACCGTCTACGAGATGATCTCGCGGGCCGACACGGTGGGCGTTTTTCAGATCGAGAGCCGGGCCCAGATGAGCATGCTGCCCCGGCTCAAGCCGCGATGTTTCTACGACCTTGTAATCGAAGTGGCGATCGTGCGGCCGGGGCCGATCCAGGGCGACATGGTGCATCCCTATCTCAGGCGGCGGGCCGGCGAGGAGCCCGTGACCTACCCCAACGACGCGATTCGCGAGGTCTTGGAGAAGACCCTCGGCGTGCCGCTCTTCCAGGAGCAGGCGATGCGGCTGGCGGTGGTAGCCGCCGGCTTCACGCCCGGCGAGGCTGATCAGCTCCGGCGGGCGATGGGAGCCTGGCGGCGGCCAGGCCTGATCGACGAGTTTCACAAGAAGCTCGTCAGCGGCATGCTCGCCCGGGGGCTCTCGCGGGATTTCGCGGAGCATGTCTTCAACCAGATTCGCGGCTTCGGCGAATACGGTTTCCCCGAATCCCACGCGGCGAGCTTCGCGCTCTTGGTCTATGTCTCAGCCTGGCTGAAGCGGCATCATCCGGCCGCCTTCACCGCGGCGCTCCTGGGCAGCCAGCCGATGGGCTTTTACGCGCCGGCCCAGCTGATTCGCGATGCCCGGGCCCACGGCGTGGAGGTGTTGCCGGCCGATGTGAACGCGAGCGACTGGCATGCCACCACCGAAGGCGGCATCCGGGCCCACGAGACGCCAGACCCCGCGTCGGGCGGAACTCCGCTGGCCCTGCGACTCGGGCTCGAGCAAGTCTCCGGACTCGGCGAGGCCGAGGCCGAGCGGATCGTGGCAGCCCGCCGCGACGGGCTCTTCCGGCGGCCGCGGGATCTCTGCCGGCGGGCCGGGCTCGACCGCGAGGCGGTCTTGCATCTGGCGCGGGCCGGCGGGCTCGCCTCGCTCGGCCTTTCCCGCCGGCAGGCCATCTGGGAGGCGATGCAGCGGACGGACCAGCCGACCAGCCAGCCGCTCTTGAACGGTCTTGATGATGACGACCTCGAGACCGACACGCCCGGCCTCGAACCGATGACGCCGCAGGAAGAGGTGGTTGCCGACTATCGCACCGGCGGCCTCTCGCTGGCCGGCCATCCGCTCGCCTTCGAGCGGGAGCGACTGGCGGCCGAGGGCGTCGTGGAACTTGCCGCTGCCACCGCCGCTCCGGAGGGTCGCCGCGTCCGCGTGGCGGGAATCGCCCTCTGTCGCCAGCGGCCCGCCACCGCCAAGGGGATGATCTTTCTGACGATCGAGGATGAAACCGCCGCTGCCAATATCGTGGTTCGCCCCGATGTCTGGACCGCCGCCGACCACGCTGCCCGCCGGGCGGCGGTGCTCATGGTGGAGGGCCGCATCCAACGGCGGGGGGAGGTGGTGCACATCGTGGCCACCCGGCTGACATCGGCAACGGAAACGGCCCCTGCCCTGCCCCGCATGGCCCGCGACTTCTGCTGAAGCCGCCAACGCCGCTGCCGACTCGCCCGCCGGCGGAGGCCCGAAAACCCGCCGGCGTTAGCCAGCAACGAGCCGGTCTCGTACAACCAGTGCCATGTCCGTCGCTCCTTGCGTCACCACCACCGATCTCCCCCTCGGTCCGCCTCTCCGCGGCAAGGTCCGCGACTGCTACCGCTTCACGTCGCCCGCCTTCGGCGAGGCGATGCTGATCGTGAGCACTGACCGGATCAGCGCCTTCGACTGGATCCTGCCGACACCGATTCCCGACAAGGGCCGCGTCCTCACCGCGATCTCAGCCTTCTGGTTTGACCGGCTCACCAGCGGCCCCGCTCCGATCGTCCACCACCTGCTCACGACCGACGTCGATGCGATGGGACTGCCGGCGGAGATCGACCTCGCCCCGCTCCGCGGCCGCACGATGCTCGTCAAGCGGGCCGAAGTGATCCCGTTTGAGTGCGTCGTCCGCGGCTGGCTGGCCGGCTCGGGCCTCGTTGAATACAAGCAGCAGGGCACCGTCTGCGGCGTCCCGCTGCCGGTTGGTCTGCGGCCCGGCGATCGCCTCCCCGAGCCGATCTTCACGCCGGCCACCAAGGCAACATCCGGGCATGACGAGAACGTTTCGTTCGACGTGATGGCGGCCGCCCTGGGAGCCGACCTGGCCGCGACGCTCCGCGACAACAGCCTCGACGTCTACCGCCGCGGGGCTGAGCATGCCGCTGCCTGCGGGATCGTGCTGGCCGACACAAAACTGGAATGGGGACGGCTTGCCGATGGCTCGCTACTCCTCGTCGATGAAGTGCTCACCCCCGACAGCTCCCGGTTCTGGCCGGCTGCGGCTGCCGGCCAGGGCAGCGTGCCCGACTCCTTCGACAAGCAGTTCGTCCGCGACTGGCTCGAACACAGCGGCTGGGACAAGGCCAGCCCGCCGCCAGAACTCCCCGCCGAGATCGTCGCGCAGACCCACGAGCGGTACCTCGAAGCCTGCCGCCTGCTGACCGGCGGGCTGCCGGAGTAGCCCGGGACGGTTCCAAGCCGCCGCAGGACGTCCCCGACGGACGCCGTCCGGCCTCACTCTCGCCAGACCTGCTAGAGTCCTGGCATCAGCGGGCATACATCCGCGGCGGCCGGCCGTTTGCTGGCAGAGGGATCGATTCACTTTTTGCCACGAGGAACTTTCCATGCTGCGTCACTCTTCGAGACTTGCCCTTGCCGTCGCCCTGGCCGGTCTCTCCGGCAGCCTCGCACCGGCAGCCGATGCCGACGTCGCCGGCGTCACGCAGGCCGTCGCCGATTTCCACGAGGCGCTCAATGTGATGTTCACCGGCGACCCGGCTCCGATGAAGGCGATCTGGTCGCACGAGGAGGACATCGCCTACATGGGCCCGATGGGCGACCATCATGTCGGCTGGTCGGAGATCGGACCGATCTGGGACGCCCAGGCAGCGAAGAAACTCGGCGGCAAGGTCGGCGTGGCCGAACTCAGCGTGATCGCCGGCCCGGAGGTCGGCGTCGCGACCTACCTCGAGAAGGGCGAGAACATCATCGATGGCGAGCCGCGGCCGGTATCGATCCGGACAACGACGAGCTTCCGCAAGGAAGCCGGCCGGTGGAAGGTGATCGGCCACCATACCGACACGCTCCCCTACCTCACGCCCTAGGCGAGGGGCCCGCCGTCCCCCCGGAGAGCTGGGAGAAGTCCCACGGGGCTGCCTGGTCGTGCACGCATTTTGGGCGGGCTGGTGGTGAACGGTTCGCGGGCTTCCGGGGGACCGGGAGTGCCCAACGGCCCGCCGTCCCCCCGGCTCGCGCTGGGGGGCTTTTATGGAAAAGGGGACTGGCTCCGAGCGAAGCGAGGTGCCTGTACCCTTTTCCAGCTCGAGGACGCGCGCCGCATATGGGCTCGCCCCGAGCCCACGCAACGGTGGCCTTAGCGGGCCCTGGCCTGGCGGCTCTGGAGGGCAGCGAGGGCTTCGCGGCCCTTGGCGAGCCGCTCCTCGAGTTCGACGAGCTGGGCCCGCTCACCGGCCACGATCTCGGCCGGAGCCCGGGCGGTGAACTTCTCATTGGCAAGTTTGGCCTGCTTGGCCTTGATGAAGCCCGCCGTCTTGGCGTTGTCCTTTTCGAGCCGGGCGATCTCGGCGTCGACATCGACGAGGTCGGCCAGGTCGACGAGCAGATCGCAGCCGGCGGCTGTGGCGGTCGTGGCATCGGCTGCCCCGGCTGCCGTCGGCCCCAGGCCGGTCAGCTCGACGACCGCCATCGACTCGATCGCTCCCCGCATCGGCTCGAGGAGGCTCGCCAGTTCCGCCGGGCAACGGATCGCTGCCGGCACCCGCTGCCGGGGCGGCACGTTTTGGCGGGCCCGGATCTCGCGGATGCCCCCGACGACCGCCAGGAAGGTGGCGAACTGCTTCTCCGTCTGCTCGTCGATCCAGGCCGCGGGCGGAGCGGGCCAGGGGGCGACCATGATCGACTCGGGAAGCGGCGCCGTCTGGTCGTCCCATGGCATCCGCCGGGTGCCGGCCGCCTCGCGGAGGTGCTGCCAGATCTCCTCGGTGACAAACGGCATGATCGGATGGAGCAGCCGGAGGATCGTGTCGAGGCCGAGCAGGAGCATTGCCCGGGCCTGCGCCTGGCGGGCCGGGTCGGCCAGACGGCTCTTGGAGAGCTCGAGGTAGGCGCTGCAGTATTCGTCCCAGGCGAAGCCGTAGAGGATCCGGGCGAGCTCGGCGTAGCGATACTCGTCGATCGCGGCAGACGCCTCGCGGGCGACGCTCGCCAGCCGGCTAACGAGCCAGCGGTCGGCCAGTTCGAGCGAGTCGGGTTCGAGGGAGGGGAGGGGGAAGGCCGGCTTTTCGCCGAGGCTCATCAAGACGAAGCGGGTCGCGTTCCAGAGCTTGTTGGAGAAGTTGCGGCCCGCCTCGAACTTCTCGCTGACCGCCGGCCCGCGGGGCAGGGCGAGGTCGGCCTCGCTGGTGGCCCACTGGGTGCGGAAGGCCTGGCCGCACTTCGGGCAGTCGATCCGGGGCTTGGTGCGGTTGCTTGTCGTCTGCTCGACGAGGTGGCCGCAGCCGGGGCACTGGAAGTCGACCGGCATCCTCACGTCCTGGGTTTCGGTCGCCATCCCGGCCAGGGCGAAGCGGAGAGCGTCGGCCCCGAGGGCCTCGATCACGTCGACCGGATCGACGCCGTTGCCCTTGCTCTTGCTCATCGTCTCGCCGTAGCGGTCGAGAATCTTGGGATGGATCGAGACCTCGCGGAAGGGGAGCTCGCCGGTGTCGAACAGGCCCATGATCACCATTCGGGCGACCCAGAGCGTGAGGATGTCGCGGCTGGTGACGAGCGTGGTCGTCGGATAGAAGCAGGCCAACTCCGGCGTGGCGGCCGGCCAGCCGAGCGTCGAGTGGGGCCAGAGGGCCGAGGAGAACCAGGTGTCGAGCACGTCGGGGTCGCGTTCAAGCGGCTGTCCGGCAACGGTATCGACTGGCAGGCTCTCGTCACTCGAGCAGACAAACCAGCCGCCGGCCTCGTCGCTCGTCCAGGCAATCGTCTCGCGATCGCCGAAGGCGGCCACCAGGTCGGCCTCGCTGACGCCCGCGACGTGCCAGATCGGAATCCGGTGGCCCCACCAGAGCTGGCGGCTGACCGGCCAGTCCCGCTTCTCGGAGAGCCAGTCGAGGTAGCCCTTGGCATACCGCTCGGGCACGATCCGGATCCGCTCGTCCGCCACCGCGTCGATCGCCGGCTGGGCCAACTCGGCCATCCGGATGAACCACTGATCGGCCAGATACGGCTCGATCGGCGTCTTCGAGCGGTCGGAGTGGGCCAGATCGATCAGCCGGTCTTCGATCTGCTCGAGCTGCTCGGCCGCCTCGAGGTCGGCCACGACCTGCTGGCGGGCCTTCTTCATTGTGAGCCCTGTATAGGGACCGCCCTCGGCGTTGAGCGTACCGTCGGGATTGAGGATGTTGACCATCGGCAGGTTCTGCCGCCGGCCGACGTCGTAGTCGTTGGGGTCGTGGGCCGGCGTGATTTTGACGCAGCCGCTGCCCATCTCCGGCTTGGCCCACTCGTCGGCCACCAGCGGAATCGCCCGGCCCAAGAGCGGCAGGCGAACCTGCCGGCCCGCCCGGGCCATAGCGGTGAGCGTCTCGAGCCGGGGGAGGAGATCGCGGCGGCGGGCGGCGAGGTCGTCGAGGGCCGCGTCGATCGCCGGCTGCTCCTTTGCCGTGGCGGCGGCCCGCTTCTGGCGGAGGTCCTGCTCGACGGCCGCAAGCGCCGCGGCGGGGTCGGGGTGGACCGCGACGGCCGTGTCGCCCAGGAGCGTCTCGGGCCGGGTCGTGGCCACGGTCACGCTCTCGGGCTCGCCGGCCTCGGGATCGATCACGTCGTAGCGGATGTGCCAGAAGTGGCCCTTGACCTCCTCGTGGAAGACCTCGTCGTCGCTGACGGCCGTCTGCAGAAACGTGTCCCAGTTGACCAGCCGCTTGCCGCGGCGGACGAGCCCCTGCTGAAAGAGCCGGAAGAAGGCCTCGCGGACGGCCGCGGCACACTGCTCGTCGAGCGTGAAGCGGACGCGGTCCCAGTCGCAGGAGGCGCCCAGGTCGCGGAGCTGGCCGAGGATTCGCTGCTCGTACTGCTCCTTCCAGGCCCAGATCCGCGCGACGAGAGCCTCCCTGCCGAGGTCGTGCCGCGAGAGCTTTTCTTCTTCGAGCAGCCGCCGCTCAACCACCGCCTGGGTGGCGATGCCCGCATGATCGGTGCCCGGCATCCAGAGCGTCCGAAAGCCCTGCATCCGCCGGGCCCGCACGAGGATGTCCTGAAGGGTGTTGTTGAGGGCGTGGCCGAGGTGCAGGGCGCCGGTGACGTTCGGCGGCGGGATCACGATCGAGAAGACCCGGCCGGGCGGTTCGCCGGCAGCCGGGGGCTCGGCGTGCCAGAGGCGGAGGGAGTCCCAGAGCCCGCGGCAGCGGGTCTGGGCGGCCTGGTGGTCGTAGTGCTTGGGCAGGTCGGGCATCGGCGGGCTGTCTGCTGGGCCAAAACCCCAAAGCCTAGCCAAACCCGCCCGATTTTCACCACCAACCCGCCCAGTCCGCGATCACAACCAACCCACCGCCGGTTTGCCGACAACCGCCCGACGGCGGGCTCTTTACCGAGGCCATCGAAAAGGGGGACAGGCTCCGAGCGCAGCGAGGTGCCTGTACCCTTTTCCGACTCGAGCCCGCAAGGAATGCGGGTGCGTGAGGGGTGAGTCTGTGCCAATCGAGCCGGCGTTGCTGGCGAGTGAAGGCATGGATGCCGAGAAGGAGCCAGCATCGAGCGAGCGGAGGGCAGGATGCCCAGAGCGAGCGTCCGGCGAGATGGCACAGGCTCACCCCGAGCTTCAACGGTGGTGAGCGGGTTTTGGGCGTGTTGGTGGTGAGCGGTTGGGGGGAATGGGAAATTGGGCGGCCCAACGGCCCGCCCTCCCCCCGGCTCGCGCCGGGGCGCTTCTATGCGAGTTTCGCGCCGGGGAGGCGGAGCACTCAGCGGACGGTCAGCAGGAAGTGGTGGAAGGAGTCGGCCAGGGCGAGCCAGGAGGCCTCGATCACGTTCTCGCTGACGCCGACCGTGCCCCAGACCCGCTCGCCGTCGGTGCTCTCGATCGAGACCCGCACCTTTGCCGCCGTGCCCTCCTGGGCGTTGATCACGCGGACCTTGTAGTCGAGGAGGTGCATCCGGGCGACCACCGGATAGACCGGTTCGAGCGCCTTGCGAAGGGCGGCGTCGAGGGCGTTGACCGGGCCGTCCCCCTCGGCGACCTCGTGCCGCGGGCCGCCGGCGACGAGCAGCTTGACCGTGGCGAGGGTGCGGATGTCGCCCTCGCCGCGACTCTCGACGTCGACGTTGTAGTGATCGCGGGTGAAGAGGGGAGAGAAGGTGCCGGCCAGCCGGTCGACGAGCAGGTCGAAGGAGGCTCCGGCCGCCTCGAACTGCCAGCCCTCGTTCTCCAGGCGGCAGACCTCGGCCAGGACCGTATCGAGAAGGGCCCGGTCGTTCTTGACGTCGGGCCGGCTGACCAGAGCGGCGATGTTGGAGCGGCCGGAGAGTTCGCTGACGAGCACCCGCCGCGAGTTGCCGACCGCCTCGGGGGCGATGTGCTCGTAGGACTCGGCCGCCTTGGCGACGGCATGGACGTGCATCCCGCCCTTGTGAGCGAAGGCGCTGGCTCCCACGAAGGGCTGGCCGGCCCGATACGACATGTTGGCCGTCTCGTAGACGAACCGCGACAACTCGGTGAGGTGCTGCACGCCGGTGCCGCCGAGGACGGTGTGGCCCGGGAGCTTGAGGGCGAGGTTGGCCACGACCGAAATCAGGTCGGCGTTCCCGCAGCGTTCCCCGATGCCGTTGATCGTGCCCTGCACCTGGACGGCCCCCGCCGCCACGGCGGCGAGCGTGTTGGCGACGGCCAGGTCGCAGTCGTTGTGGCAATGGATGCCCAGCGGCACCGAAACGCCCGCTGCAGCGAGGGCCTCGGCGGCGGCCTGGGTCAGGCCGGCGACCTCGTCGGGGAGCGTGCCGCCGTTGGTGTCGCAGAGCACGATCCGGGTCGCCCCCGCGCGGGCGGCGGCCACAAGCGTCTCGGCGGCGTAGGCCGGGTCGAGCTTCCAGCCGTCGAAGAAGTGCTCGGCGTCATAAAAGACCTCACGCCCGGCAGCCGTCAGATGGGCCACCGTGTCGGCGATCATCGCGAGATTCTCATCGCGGGAGACGCCCAGCACCTCGGCGACGTGGAAGGCCGAGGTCTTGCCGACGATCGTGACCACTGGCGTGGCCGCGTCGAGGAGGGCCTTCATGCCAGGGTCGTCGGCGGCCGCCACCCCGCGGCGGCGGGTCATCCCGAAGGCGACGATCTTCGAGTGAGTCAGGCCCAGGCTGGCGACCCGCTCGAAGAATTGGGCGTCCTTGGGATTGGAGAGCGGATAGCCCCCCTCGATGAAGTCCACGCCCACCTCGTCGAGCCGGCGGGCGATGGCCAGCTTGTCTTCGAGCGAGAAGTTGACGCCCTCTCCCTGGGAGCCGTCGCGGAGGGTGGTGTCGTAGATTTCGATCGTGGCCATCAGGCTCGGGACCGCGGGAACGGGCCGGAGCGATCTGCCCCGGGAAAGCCCTCAAGCGTACCCGATGAGCGAGGTGGCGTTGAGGAGCCTGGCCCAAGGCCCGGTTTCGTGGCATCGTTGCAGGCTTGTATGGTGAACGTCGAGGCCGACGAGGCCATCGGCCCTGGACGGCCAGCCATGATGAGCATGATGAAACAGACCACTGCCTGGCCCACCGCCGCCCGCTGGCTGCCGGCGATGTTGGTCGCCGCGGTGTTAGCCGGATCGAGCGACGCGGCCGACCCGCTGCGGATCGACCAACTGCAGCTGCTCGGCACCCACAACTCCTACCACATCGCCCCCGACCGCTTCGCCATGACGATGCTCTCGGCCGTTGCCGGCAGCCGGGTAACGCCGCTCGATTGCAGCCATCGCCCGCTCACTGACCAGCTCGAAGCGGGCGGGCTGCGGCACTTCGAGTTCGACTGCTACCTCGACCCAGAAGGCACGCTCTTTGGAAGTCCGCTGGTGATCCGGCTGGCCGACGCCGCCGGGGCTGAGGTTCCCGCATTTGATCCCCAGGGCAGGCTTGCCCGCCCGGGCATCAAGCTCTTGCACAGTCCCGATGTCGATGTCCGGACGACAAGCTACACGCTCCACGACGCGCTGACGGACGTGAAGACCTGGTCAGACGCCCATCCGGAGCATGTGCCGCTCTTTTTTCTGCTCGAGCTCAAGAGCGATTCATTCACCATGACCCGGCCGCTGCCCTGGGAGGGCGATGCCTTCGCGTCGCTCGAGCGGGAGATCATCGCCGTCTGGCCGCGAGAGCGGATTCTCACGCCGGCGGACGTGCAGGGGGCCGCGGCCACGCTCCGCGACGCGGTGGCTGGTAGAGGCTGGCCGCCGGTCGATGCCCACCGGGGGAAGGGTGTGTTCCTGCTTGACAACGAGGGAGCGCTTCGCGACCGCTACCTCGCGGCGACCGCCAAGAGCAGGCTGCTGTTTGTGAGCGTCGATCGCGACCATCCGGAAGCAGCCTGGATGAAGCGGAATGATCCGGTCCGGCATGAGGCGGAAATCCGTCGGCTCGTGGAGGACGGCTTCCTGGTGCGGACGCGGGCCGACGCGAACAGCCATGAGGCACGCGCCAACGACCCCCGCCGCCGCGATCTGGCGATCACCAGCGGCGCGCAGTTGATCAGCACAGACTATCCGGAGCCCGACCTGCGGCTGAGTGACTACTGCGTCAGGCTTCCCGACCCGCCGGAGCCCCGCAGCGACTGATCAGTTGCAGCCGAATCCCAGGCCTGAACGCGACAACGCACCATCTCGCGCTCATTGCTGGCGGATATCGATCAGCAGCCCAGCTTCACCGCCCTGGTGACGCTCTCGTCCCACGGAGAGGCTACACTTGAAGACTTCTCGCACACGTCTCTCGGGAGTTCTTTTCATGTCTCGTCCTGCCGCCTGGTCGCTCGCTGTGCTGCCGTTTTTGGCCTCGCTGCCATGCCTCGGCATCCTCCCGCTCTTGTCAGCGGCCCCGGTGGCGAAGCCGGCGAGCTCGTTCGCCTTTGAGAAGGGTGACGTGGTGGCGATCTACGGCAACGGCCTGGCCGACCGCATGCAGCATTCCCCCTGGGTCGAAACGGTGCTTCAGGAGCAGCTTGAGGGACTCGACGTCCGGTTTCGCAATCTCGGCTTCTCCGGTGACACCGTCGCCGCGCGGCCCCGCAGCAAGGGGTTTATCAGCGACCCGGCCTATCTCGAGCACGTCGATCCCGACGTGCTCTTCATGATGTACGGCTACAACGAGTCGTACGCCGGGCCGGAGGGGGCCGCTGCCTACGAGGAGGAACTCGTCAAGGCGGTCGAACGGTACCGGAAGCTGCGAGCCGAGAAGGGGACTGAGGCCCGGGTCGTGCTCTTCAGCCCGATCGCCTTCGAGAATACCGGCGACCCCAATCTGCCCGACGGCACCCAGCACAACGCCAACCTTGCCGCCTACACCGAGGCCACCCGCCGAGCGGCTCAGCAGACGGGGGCGGCCTTCGTCGATCTCTACACCCCGACCTACCAGCTCTTCACCGCGAGCCCGGAGCGACTGACCGTCAACGGCTGCCATCTGAGCGCCGCCGGCTACCGCCAGCTTGCCGACATCGTCTCGCAGGCCCTGCTCGGCGCGACCGTGCCCGCTGAGGCCGATCTCGCGGCGACCTACGCCGCCGTGGCCGACAAGAACTGGCACTGGCACAACCGCTTCCGCGCAACCGACGGCAACGACATCTGGGGCACCCGGGCCGGGCTGACCTTCGTCGACGGCCAGAGCAACGCGGAGGTCTTGATGCACGAACTTGCCATGCTCGACGTGATGACGGCCAATCGCGACCCGGCAATCTGGGCCGCGGCGGCCGGCCGCCCCTTTACCGTCGATGACAGCAACGTGCCGCCGCCGGTGCCCGTCACGTCGAACGTCGGCGGGGGCAGCAAGAGTTCGAGCGCGGCGAAGGAGGGCAGCGTCGAATATCTCTCGGCCGAGGAGAGCCGGGCCAAGATTCGCGTGCCGGAGGGCTTCGAGCTCAACGTCTTTGCTTCGGAAGAGCAGTTCCCGGACCTGGTCAACCCGGTCCAGATGCAGGTCGATGCGAAGGGGCGGCTCTGGGTGGCCTGCTGGAACACCTATCCCAAGTGGGAGCCGCTCAAGGAGATGAACGACAGCCTGATGATCCTCGAAGACACCGACCGTGACGGCGTCGCCGACACGCGGAAGATCTTCGCGCATGTCCACAACCCGCTCGGCTTCGAGTTCTGGGGGAATGGCGTGATCGTCACCTCCGGGCCCGATCTCTGGTATCTCGAAGACACCGACGGCGACGACAAGGCCGACGTCCGCACGATCGTCCTCCAGGGCCTCGGCACCTCTGACACCCACCACGCCGCCAACAACCTGATCTACGGCCCCGATGGTGGCATCTACTGGCAGAGCGGCGTCTTTCTGGTCCACAACCACGAGACGCCCTGGGCCAAGAACCTCAGCATCGGCGAGGCGGGGATGTATCGATTTGACCCCCGGCGGTTCGCGATCACGCCGATCGCCGCCAATCCCCCCAACGCCCACGGGACCAGCTTCGACAAGTGGGGCTACTGCTATGCCAACGACGGCACCGGCGGAAATTCGTTTCAGGTGCGGCCGGAGGGCAAGGGCTTCAAGATGCACAAACTCCTCAACAAGGAGTTTCGGCCGGTCGCCGCCGACGAGATTCTCTCCTCGGCCCACTTCCCAGACGACATGCAGCAGGACTTCCTGATCTGCAACACGATCGGCTTTCTGGGGGTCAAGCAATATGACCTCGACCGCGACGGCGACGGGGAAAAGCGAACGTTCGGTCAGGTCTGGGGCACGCCGGTGCAGGCCCTCCTCGAGAGCGACGACCGCAACTTCCGCCCGACCGACGCGGTCGTCGGCGAGGACGGGGCCCTCTACGTGTCCGACTGGCAGAACGTGATCATCGGCCACATGCAGCACAACATCCGCGACCCGAACCGCGACCACGCCCACGGCCGGATCTTCCGGCTGACGGTCAAGGATCGACCGCTCCAGGAGCCAGTCGCGATCGCCGGGGCGCCGATCGAAGCGCTCCTCGAGAACCTCAAGCATCCGGTCAACGGGGTCCGCCACCGGACGCGGGTCGAGCTCTCCGGACGGCCGAGCCAGGACGTGATCGCCGCCACCAAGCAGTGGATGAAAGACTTCGATCCCGATGACGAGACCGAGGCCCATCACCTGCTCGAGGCCCTCTGGCTCCACCAGCAGCACGATGTCCGAGACGAGGAACTCCTCGGGCGGCTGCTCGCCTCAAAGGTCGGCCACGTGGCGATGGCCGCGAAGACGGTGAGGCACTTCTGGCACGACGTCGATCAGACCGGGGCAGGGGGTTTTGTCGCCCCGGCCGAGCGGGAACTGGTGACGTTCGAGCCGCCGGCCCACCTCGCCGGCAGCGACCGCAAGGTGTATCAGGCCGGCGCCGAGATCTATCAGCGGGAGGCCCACTGCGGCACCTGTCACCAGACGCACGGCAAGGGGCTCGGCGTGATCTACCCGACCCTGGTGGGCAGTCCTTGGGTGCTCGGCAGCGAGGAGCGGCTGATCAAGAGCGTGCTCAACGGGCTCTGGGGGCCGATGGAGGTCAACGGCCGCCTCTACGACCCGGCCCGCGGCGTGCCCCCGATGACCGCCTTCAAGGCAATTCTCAACGATGACGAGATCGCGGCAGTGCTGACGTTTGTCCGCAACACCTGGGGAAATGCCGCGACGCCGATCACGGCCGAGCAGGTGGCCGCCGTCCGGGCGGAGACGGCCTCCCGCTCGACCTTCTGGAATCCGGCCGACCTGCTGGCGGAGCACCCGCTCGAGCCGGAATTGGTGACGGCGGCCGTCAGCGAGTCTGCCGGGCCGGTCGGGAACGTCGCCCTTGAGGCCGAACTGCTGGCAGCCGAACCGGCCGAACTGGCCCGGCTCGCCCGGGCCCGTGGCGACGCGGCCCGCGGCCGGAAGATCTTCTACGACGCCCGCTCGACCTGCTCCACCTGCCACGATCCGGCCGGCGGCACCGCCCGGCTCGGTCCCAAGCTCGAGGAACTTGCCACGAGTATGACCGACGCCGAGGTGGCCGAGTCGATTCTCTATCCGTCGCGGCGGATCGAGCCGGAGTATGTGCAGGTAACGGTTGTGACGGCCGCCGGCAAGCAGTTTGCCGGGCTCAAGGCCGAGGAAAATGAGCGGGAGATCGTACTTCGCAATCTCGCCTTGCCCGAGCCGATCCGGATTTCACGCGACGAGATCGACGAGCTGGCCACCTCGCCGGTCTCGCTGATGCCGGCGAATCTCACGCAACTGCTCGCGAACCGGCAGGAGTTCGACGACCTGCTGCGGTATGTTCTGGAGACCCGCGGCTCGGCTCGCCGCTAGCCGACATCGCGGCTCCGGGTGACCTGCCAGTGGGCTCTTCGTGGCACGCTCTTCGAGATCCATGTTCGATGCCGCCGCCCTCCGGCCACTGCTGGGCGGCCGGCTCCCGCCGGGGGAGCACGATGCTCTGGCCGAGGCGCTGGCGACGCGGCAGCCGCCTGCGGTCCGGCTGCGGCGGGATGCCGACCGATCGTTCCTGCCCTGGCCGCTCGAGCCTGTTGCCTGGTATTGCCTGGCAGGTGTGCCGGTCGAGGCGTCGCCCCGGGCCTCCCGCACGCTCAGCTACGCGGCCGGCGACTACTATCTCCAGGACGCCGGTTCGCTGTTGGCCCTGGCAGCCGCTGGCGGCGACGAGACGCCCGCCCTGACGGCCGGTCTGCGGGTCTGCGACCTCTGCAGTTCGCCCGGCGGCAAGGCGACAGGGCTCGTCGAGGCGGCCGGTCCGAATGGCTTCGTGGTGGCCAACGAGCCGATCCGGGGCCGGCTTCCGCCGCTCGCCTTCAACCTCACCCGCACCGGCTCCGACCGCTACGCGGTCACAAGCCTCGATCCCGAGCAGCTGGCCGACCGCCTCCCAGCAGCCTTTGACCTCGTGCTCGTCGATGCCCCGTGCAGCGGGCAGGCCCTGCTCGGCCGCGGCAAACAACAGCCATCGGCGTTCTCGCCCCGCCAGATCAGCCTCAACGCCGCCCGGCAGCGGCGAATCCTCGCCGCTGCGGTCAGGCTGCTGCGGCCCGGCGGCCGGCTCATCTACAGCACCTGCACCTTCGCCGAGGAGGAGAACGAGCAGCAGGTGGCATGGCTGATCCAAGACAACGGACTTGTGCCCGATCCGGTGGGGCGGCTGGAGCCCTATCGGTCTGACAGGTCGCTGCCGGCCTACCGGATCTGGCCGCACCGCGGCCGCTCAGCCGGGGCATTTGCCGCCTCGCTGCGGGCCGGCCCCGCCAGCGAGGCGGTTGCCACCGGGAGCGACTGCCACCTTCCGACTGCCGATGCTCCCAGTCGGGACCGACGCTCGCCGCCTCCCGCCCCGCTCAGTCGCGACTGCCGGCAGCTGCTGGCAACGCTGGGGTGCGATGCGGACGGCGTCGAACTGATCACGACAGGCAGCGTCGTCCACGGCTGGCCGGCCGACATGCCGGCGGAGATCCGCAGTCTGGCGGTCGCCGGGCCGGAGTGGTTTCACCGGACGGGCAGCACCTGGCGGCCCGCCCATGCGCTGGCGGTGCGGCGAGACGCCGTCGCTGCCCGAGTGGCCGCGGTGGCGGTGAGCGATGACGACGCCGCGGCCTATCTCCGAGGCGAGCCGTTGGCGATTCCGGTCGGCGACGAGTCCTGGCTGCGGATCACCTGGCAGGGCCGGCCGCTCGGCTGGGTGAAGCGGGACGGTCGCCGCGGGAAGAACCACCTCCCCCCGGCCGCCCGCCTCCCGATCGAGTAGCACCGAGTGGCCGAAAAGGGGACAGGCACCTCGCTGCGCTCGGAGCCAGTCCCCTTTTGATCAAAGACCCTCAGCCCGAGCGGGCCTCTCGATAGCGCCGGATCAGCATCGCCGTCGAATGGTCGTGGTGCCCGAGCTTTGGGTCCTCGGCCGACTCGAGCTCCGGCACGATCCGCTTCGCGAGCACCTTGCCGAGTTCCACACCCCACTGATCGAACGGGTTGATGTCCCAGATGACCCCCGCGGTGAAGACCGCGTGTTCGTAGAGGGCGATCAGGCTGCCAAGCAATCGGGGCGTGAGCCGGCGGGCGAGGATCATCGTGCTCGGGCGGTTGCCCGGGAACGTCTTGTGGGGCACGAGCTCCTCCGGCACCCCGTCGGCCCGGACCTCGGCGGCCGTTTTCCCGAAGGCGAGGGCCTCGGCCTGGGCGAAGCAGTTGGCCATCAGGAGATCGTGGTGCTGGCCGAGCGGGTTGAGCGACTCGATGAAGCCGATGAAGTCGCAGGGAATCAGCTGGGTGCCCTGGTGGATCAACTGATAGAAGGAGTGCTGGCCGTTGGTGCCCGGCTCGCCCCAGAAGACGGGGCAGGTCTGGTAGTCGTCGATCACCCTGCCGGAGAGCGTGACCCGCTTGCCGTTGCTCTCCATCGTGAGCTGCTGGAGGTAGGCCGGGAACCGGGCGAGATACTGGTCATAGGGGAGGACTGCGATCGTCGCGGCGCCCAGAAAGGTCGCGTTCCAGACGGTGATCAAGCCCTGGAGAGCCGGCAGGTTGGCCTCGAAGGGGGCAGCGCGGAAGTGCTCGTCCATCGCGTGGAAGCCGGCGAGCAGTTCGTGAAACTCTTCCGGGCCGATCGCCAGCATCGTCGAGAGGCCGATCGCTGAGTCCATCGAGTAGCGGCCGCCGACCCAGTCCCAGAAGCCGAACATGGTGGCCGTGTCGATCCCGAAGGCGGCCACCTCCACGGCGTTGGTTGAGACCGCCACGAAGTGTTTCGCCACGGCCGCCTCGTCGCAAAGGCTCGTCAGGAGCCAGGCCCGGGCGGTGTGGGCATTGGCAAGCGTCTCCTGGGTGGTAAAGGTCTTGGACGAGACGATGAACAGGGTCTCGGCCGGGTCGAGGTCGCGGGTCGCCTCGGCGAAGTCCGTGCCGTCGACGTTGGAGACGAATCGGAAGGTCAAGGCCCGGTCGGCGTAGTGCCGCAGGGCGGTGAAGGCCATCACGGGCCCGAGATCGGAGCCGCCGATCCCGATGTTGACCACGTTGCGAATCGGCTTGCCCGTGTGGCCGAGCCAGTCGCCGGATCGGACCCGCCGGCAGAAGGCGGCCATCCGGTCGAGGACCTCGTGCACCTCGGGAACGACATCCTTGCCGTCAACGAGGATCGTCTCGCCGCGCGGCGCCCGGAGGGCGACGTGGAGTACCGCCCGGCCCTCGGTCGTGTTGATCCGCTCGCCGGTGAACATTGCCTCAATGCGCTCCCGCAACCCGCAGGCTTCAGCCAGTCGGATGAGCAGCGGCAGCGTGCCCTCGGTAAGACGCTGCTTGGAGTGGTCGACAAACAAGCCGCAGGCTTCGAACGAGAAGCGTTCGGCCCGGATCGGCTCGGCGGCGAAGAGCTCCCGCAGGGTGAGCCGGCCGGTGGCCCGGGCGTGATCGGCGACAGCCTGCCATTCATGGAGGGTGGTTCGGCTCGGACTGCTCATCTCAGGCACCCGCTCCCGCCGCCTGCCGGCTCTTCTCCGCGACGACGGCGATCAGTTCGTCCCAGCTCTTCACAAAGGCCGCCGCACCATCCCGCTGGAGCTTCTCGCCCAGGGCCGCGACATCGACCCCGGCCCGTTCGACCGCGAAGATCGTCGACTCGGCCACGCCCCCGCCGGCCGACAGCGTGCCGCTGATGCGGCCGTGGTCGGCAAATGCCCGGAG
>JAQCJP010000304.1 GCA_027592945.1 Planctomycetota bacterium | reverse complement strand
GGCGGCCCGGCGGGGGGAGGGTAGGGAACCGTCCCGCGGCCCGCCAGACCGCTTCGGGCGGCTGGGCCAGGCGGTTTCCGACCGGATTTTGCCGGATTCGCGGGCTGTCCGAGCCGCGGCAACCCGCCCGGCTGCTGTCGCCTTCCAAAGAGGGGGCTGCGTATATTCACCCGAGGTAGGTTCCCAGCAGGTTCGAGCGAGGTTCAGGGCCATGGTTCCCACCGATGTCGATCCCCGCCGGATGCGAGACGTGGTGGCGGTGGTTTTGGCGGGCGGTCGCGGTGCCCGGCTCGACCCGCTGACCCGCGACCGGGCCAAGCCGGCGGTTCCCTTCGGCGGCGGCTACCGGATCATCGACTTCGCACTTTCCAACTGTCTCAACAGCGGGCTCCGCCGGCTCCTCCTGCTCACGCAGTACAAGGCCCGCAGCCTCGACCGCCATCTCAACCTCGGCTGGCACCGCTTCTTCTGCCGCGACCTCGGCGAGTTTCTCGACGTCCTCCCGCCCCAGCAGCGGGTCGACGAGCATTGGTATCTCGGCACCGCCGACGCCGTCTATCAGAACATCTACTCCCTCGAGCAGGCGGCCCCCCGGCTGGTCGTCGTGCTCGCGGGCGACCACATCTACAAGATGAACTATCAGTCGCTGATCGACGCCCACGAGTCGAGCGGGGCGGATGTGACCGTCGGGGCGTTGCCGGTGCCCCGGCGTGACGCGGGCGAGTTCGGCACGATGGAGGTCGACGGCTCGGGGCGGGTCCGCGGCTTCCGCGAGAAGGTCGCCGACCCCCCCGCCTACCCGGCCGATCCCGACCTCGCCCTGGCCTCGATGGGCATCTACTGCTTCTCGGCCGACTTCCTGCTCGAGCAGCTGAAGCTCGACGCCGGCGACCGCGGCAGCCGCCACGACTTCGGCCACGATCTCCTGCCCCGGCTGGTCGACAGCCACGGCGTGCAGGCCTTCCCCTTCCGGGATGAGAACCGCAAGCAGGACGCCTACTGGCGGGACGTCGGCACGATCGACGCCTACTTCGAGGCGACAATGGACCTCGTGGAGGTCGACCCCCAGCTCAATCTGTATGACGACCGCTGGCCGATCCGCACCCATCACCCCGCCTATCCGCCGCCGAAGTTCGTGTTTGCCGAGGACGGTCCCGACGGTCGGCGGGGAGAAGCGACCGACAGCATCGTCTGCCCGGGAGCCATCCTCTCCGGAGGGCAGGCCCAGCGATCGGTGATCGGGCCGGGCGTCCGACTCAACAGCTACGCCCGGGTCGAGGAGAGCATCCTCCTGGAGGGCGTCGATGTCGGCCGCCATGCTGTCGTCCGGCAGGCCATCATCGACAAGGGAGTCCGCGTGCCTTCCGGCACCGAGATCGGGATCGATCCCGAGGAAGACGCGGCCCGGGGCTTGACGGTTTCCGCCGCAGGAGTGACGGTGGTACCCAAGGGCTTCGTGTTCGAAGAGACGCAGCTCCCCGCCGTCCGGATCCATTAGTGCGAGTACTGTAAGCAGGTTTAGGTAGCGAGTTCGCGAGCGACCCTCCCTCCGCCGTCAGGCAGACGGCCGCCATGCCCAAGCGCAACATCATCTTGCTGTGTGCCACCTGCCTGGTGAGCCTGATCGCGGTCATGGCTCGCGAGCGGGGCGGCCCTGGCCGCCGGTTTGGCGAGGTGGTGGCCGCCATCGAGCGGCATTACATCGAGCCGGTTGAGGCCGAGCGGCTCGTCGAGGTGGGCCTCGAGGCAGCCGTCGACCAGCTGGATGACAACTCCGCCTACTTGCGCGGCGCCGGCCGCGAGGCGCTCGAATCGTCACTCGACCAGCGGTTTGGGGGTGTCGGCCTGGAACTGGTCGTCGACGCCGCAGCCGGCCAGCCCGTGGTGGTCTCGCCCGTGGTCGACTCGCCGGCCTGGCGGGCAGGCCTGGCAGCGGGCGACCAGATCGTGGCGGTCGACGGCCGGACGACCGCCGGCCACCCGCTGCGGGAGACGGTCGAGCGGCTCCGGGGCCGGGTCGGCGAGCCGGTGGTCTTGGCCGTCGTCTCGCCGCGTCCTGTCGAGACGCTCGACCCTGCCGCAGTTGCCGAAGCGACTTCCGCCGAGCGGGAGGTTCGGCTGATCCGCGAGGTCGTCGAGGTCGAGAGCGTGTACGGCGATCGCCGCCGCCCCGACGGCTCCTGGGACTGGATGCTCGAGGGCGAGCCCGGGGTGGCCTACCTGCGGATCGACAGCTTCGGCGAGCGGACCGCGGAAGAGTTTGCCGAGGCGTTGGCAGCGGTGGCCGTTGAGCCGGAGTTGCGCGGGCTGGTGATCGATCTGCGAGGCAACCCCGGCGGCCTCCTCGAGGCGGCGGTTGCTGTCTGCGACGAACTGCTTGCCGAGGGCGTGATCGTGGTGACCCGCGGCCGGGGCAGCGGGGGCGATGCTGTCGGCAGCGTCAGCGACCAGCGGCGGGCCACGTCGGGAGCGATCCTCGAGGGCGTGCCGCTGGCGGTCCTCGTCGACAGCCTCACGGCCAGCGCCGGAGAGATCGTGGCGGCCTGCCTCCAGGATACCGGGCGGGCGACGATCGTGGGCAGCCGCACCTTCGGCAAGGGAACGGTGCAGTCGCTCCTGCCGCTCTCCGACGGCCGGGGACTGCTCAAGCTCACTACCAGCGAGTATCTGCGGCCGAGTCTCGAAACCATCCACCGCCGGCCGGGAGCCGACGACGCAGCGACCTGGGGCGTGCGGCCCGACGAAGGCTATGAGGCGGCCCCCACGGCCGCAGCAGTCGAGCGGCTCCGCTCCTGGCGGCGGCGGCGGGGCATGGTGCCGCCCCGGGGCGCGACGGTCTCAGAGGCAGGCCCATCGCCGATCCTGCCCCGCGAGATCGACAGCGTGCTCGCCCGAGCCCTCGAGGCGCTCGACCGCGGCTCGGGGTGAGCCCGTGCCATCTCGCCGGACGCTCGCGGGGATTCACCGCACGCAGGCTCGGGGTGAGCCCGTGCCATCTCGCCGGACGCTCGCTGCAGGCATCCTGCCTTTCGCTCGCTCGTGGGAAACCTCGCTTCGCCATCCTGGCTGCGCTCGGTTTCCCAACGCCGGCTCGATTGG
>JAQCJP010000046.1 GCA_027592945.1 Planctomycetota bacterium | reverse complement strand
CGTGCCATCTCGCCGGACGGTCGCTGCGGGCATCCATGCCCTTCGCTTGCTCGTGGGAAACCGAGCTGCGCCATCCTGGCTGCGCTTCGGTTTCCCAACGCCGGCTCGATTGGCACGGGCTCACCCCTCGCGAACCCGTTCACGACCGACACGCCCATCCCGCACACCCAATCGAAGACCTCACGGGACTTCGGCCGCTTCCTGCCGGCCGCTTGGCCGCCACCCACCGGCCGCGGTAGGTTGCCGGCATGCAACCAGGATTCTCATTTGCCGTCGAGGCGACCGACGGGGCGGCCCGGGCGGGCCTGCTCACGACGCCCCACGGGAGCGTGCCGACGCCGCTTTTCATGCCGGTGGCGACGGCGGCCACGGTCAAGGGGGTCGACATCAGGCGGGTGGCTGAGACCGGGGCCGGGATGATCCTGTCCAACACCTACCACCTGCACCTGCGGCCCGGCGAGGAGATCGTGGCGGCGGGCGGCGGGCTGGCCCGGTTCATGGGCTGGGACGGACCGACGCTCACCGACTCCGGCGGCTTTCAGGTCTTCAGTCTCGCCGACCAGGTGAAGGTGACCGAGGAGGGGGCCTTCTTTCGCTCCCATCTCGACGGGGCGGCCGTCTCGCTTACGCCCGAGGAAGCGATTCGGATTCAGGAAGCGATCGGGGCCGACATCGCGATGCAGCTCGATCACGTGGTCGCCCTGCCCAACGAACGGTCGATCGTGGCCGATGCGATGCGGCGTTCGCTCCGCTGGGCCGAGCGGTGCCTGGCTGCCCGCCGCCGGCCCGAGCAGGCGGTATTCGGGATCGTGCA
The DNA here is from genome assembly GCA_027592945.1 of Planctomycetota bacterium. Classification (GTDB taxonomy): domain Bacteria; phylum Planctomycetota; class Planctomycetia; order Pirellulales; family UBA1268; genus QWPN01. The sequence goes on along the minus strand of JAQCJP010000046.1, from coordinate 18,124 downwards.
GGGCGGACTCGATCCGGAACTGCGGCACGAGAGCGCCGAGGAACTCGCACGGCTTGGCTTTCCTGGGTATGCCGTCGGTGGGCTTTCGGTGGGGGAAGGCCCCGAGGCGATGCAGGATGCGCTCGTCGCCACGACGCCCTGGCTGCCGGCCGACCGGCCCCGCTACCTGATGGGGGTCGGGCAGCCACAGGACATCGTGGTGGCCGTCGCCGCCGGCATCGACATGTTCGACTGCGTGCTCCCCACCCGCTGTGGCCGCACGGCCCTGGCCTACACCTTTGCCGGTCCGGTCAAGCTCAAGAATGCCCGTCATGCCAGCGATCAGCGGCCGCTGGAGGAGGACTGCCCCTGCCCCGCGTGCCGGCACAGTCGCAGTTATCTCCGTCATCTCTTCCTCGGCGGCGAGATGCTCGGACCCATCCTGACCTCGATCCACAACCTCACCTTCTACCAGCGGCTGGTGGCCCAGCTGCGGGTTGCGATCCTGGAAGGCCGGCTGGCGGAGACGGCCCGCCGGCTGACCGCTGGCTGGCAGGGGCCAGCGTCTGAGGCGGCGGCCGCGGGGTGAGGTGGCTATAGCCCGCTGCCGGCGTGGCCGACTTGTCCGACGGTCGCGAATACCACTACATTCTCGGGTTTCCCAGCCGCCCGGGGCGTCCCGGGAGCCGGTCCTCACGTCGCGTTGTTTTCCAGCCATGCCGATCGAGCCGTCGCCAGTGACACTGTCCGTCATTCCGACGGTCTGCCTGGCCCAGGCTGAGCCGGCCGGGCAGCCTGCCGGGGAAGGGCCTCCCTTGCCCTTTCAGTTGCTGCCCCTCGTGGCGATCGCGGTGGCGGCCTACCTGCTGCTTTTCCGTCCGGAACGGGAGCGGGTCAAACGGCAGCAGGCGATGCTCGAGAGCATCAAAAAGAACGACCGCGTGGTCACCTCTTCGGGCATTTATGGCACGGTGGCCGCGGTCGACCGTGATACCGACCGGGTCAGCCTGCGGGTCGACGAGGCCGCCAACGTGAAGATCGCCGTCACGCTGGCGAGCATCGCTCGCATCCTCCCCACCGAGAAGACCGGGGTGTCCGAATCGGCAAGTTCCTGAAGCCAGCATTCTTCGGCCGGCCGGCCTCCCGCCAGCGGCTCTTCCCCAGACACTCTTTTCGAGACTCAGCATGAACATTCCAGCGTTCGCCGTCCCCTTGCTCGCCCAGGCCACCGCGGACGGGGCCGCCGTGGCGAATGAGGCATCCTCGAGCCAGATCCCCGGGCTGGGATGGCTGATCGCCCTGGCAATCCTCATCATTCCGACTCTGTTGGCCTGGCTGGTCACGAAGAACCTCCGGGTGCCTGACATGTGGGGCCGGTTGGCCACGGTGCTGGTGGCCCTTGCGGCCGGCGGTGCCATCTGCTGGCTCGGCTGGCCGCCGCGGCTGGGCATCGACCTCAAGGGCGGTCTGATCCTCGTCTACGAGGTGGCTGCAGGCCGGCAGGCGCAGTCACGGGTCGATGACTGCATCGTGGGGATCGAGCGGATTCTGGCGAACCAAGACGGCGGTGAAGCCGCGCTCGAGCGGGATGGACCCCGCCGGGTCACCGTCCGGCTCGCCGCTGCCGACGCCGCGGCTCGCGAGGCCTTTCTTGCCGCCATGAAGAAGGCGTCCTTTGACGGGGTGACCGTTACGGAGACATCCCGCCGTGACGAGCAGGGTGCGCTGGCCATCAGTTACGACATCACGGCCCGGGCGGCCAAGGTTCCGATGGACGAACTGGTGGCGGCCGTCAGCCGCCGCGTCAACCCGGGCGGCCAGAAGGAAGTCACGGTCCGACCATTCGGCCTCGACCAGATCGAGGTCATCCTCCCGGAGGTGGAGCAGGGCGAGGTAGAGCAGCTCAAGCGGATCATCTCGAGCGCGGGCCTGCTGGAGTTCCGGATCCTCGCCAACAGGGCCGACGGCCGACCGCAGCACCGCGATGCGATCCGGCTGGGCGAGGGCTCACGGGCCCGGACGGTCCAGAAAGAGGGTCGAGAAATCGGTCGTTGGGTACGGTTGGCCGATGAAAAGGTGCAACCCGAGCCGGGCATGGTGACCCGCCCCGGTCCTGGTGAGGGCACGGAGGTGCTCGTCCTGGTCGAGGAGGAGAAGCGGACCGTTACTGGCGGAGACCTGAGCCGGGTCAGCCCGGACCTCGACGATGCCTCTCTGCAGCCGTGCGTGAGTTTCATGCTCACCTCCGACGGATCACGCAAGTTCGGCCTGCTCACCAAGCGGAATCTGCCCGACCCGGCCAATGGCGTCACCAGCCGGCTGGGGATCGTGCTCGATGATGTGCTTCAGTCGGCGCCGGTGATTCGCAGCCAGATCACCAGCATGGGGCAGATCACCGGTCGCTTCGAGCAGGATGACGTCGATTTTCTGGTCGAGGTGCTCAACGCCGGCAGCCTCCCGGCAGCACTCGAAAGCGAGCCCATCAGCGAGCAACAGATCAGCGCCCAACTTGGCGAAGACACGATCCGTTCCGCGGGCCGGGCGATGCTGCTGGCGACGGTGCTCGTGCTCACCTTCATGCTCGCCTATTACCGCTTCTCCGGGATCGTTGCCGACCTTGCGGTGCTGATGAACATCGTGCTCGTCGTGGCCGTGATGATCTCCTTCAAAGTCGCCTTCACCTTGGCCGGGCTGGCCGGACTCGTGTTGTCGGTCGGCATGGCCGTTGATGCCAACGTGCTGATCTATGAGCGGATCCGGGAGGAACTCGATCGGGGCACGGCTGTGCGGATGGCGATTCGCAACGGGTTTCAGCGGGCCTTCTCAACCATCATCGACTCCAATCTCACCACCCTGTTGACCGGCGTCGTGCTGTTTGCCATCGGCACCGACCAGCTCAAGGGTTTCGCCATCACGCTGATCCTCGGGCTGGTTCTCAACCTCTTCACGGCCGTCTTCTGTTCTCGAGTGGTCTTCGACCTCGCGGAGCGGTCGCGTTGGCTGAGGCATCTTTCGATGGGGCGGCTACTGGGGCGAACCAGCTACCAGTTTGTCCGCTGGGCGAGGGTGGCCGCGGTGGTCTCGCTCGGGATCATCGCCGCCGGCGTGGTGGCGACGGTGCAGCGGGGCGAGGAGATGCTCGGCATCGATTTCACCGGGGGCACCAGCATTCAGGTCGCCTTCAAGGAGGGCCAGGAGCTGCCGATCGCCGAGATTCGGCGGCTGGTCGGCGAGAATCTGGAGTCGGCGACTGTGAGCGCCGTGGCCGACGAGGACGGAGGACCAGACCGGCAGTTCAAGATTGACACGTCCAATCAGGACGAGGCCGAAGTGGAAGCAATTCTCCGGCAGACATTCCCCAAACGGCTGGCGACATACGGCGTGACGGTTGGCACGATTTCCACAACGTCCCCGCCCGACGCTCGTGGCGAGGAGGGCGGTGATGATGGGAATGAGAATGCGGCGTCGGCGGTCAGCACGACCGGATCCCAGTTGCCGACCAGCGTGCCGCTCACCTTCGCCGAGCCGATTGCCAGGCCGGCCCTGGCGGCGATCATCGAGACGGCCATGGCAGCCGAGAAACTCGATGGCGAGTTTGCCCTGCAGCCGCCGACGGACGTGGCCGATGAACCGGAGGCGGCCGCGACCATCTGGGCCTTGGCAACGTCACTCGATGCCGAGGCTGCCGGTCGTCTGGCCGAGCGGATGGCGACGACCCTCAGTGAGACCCCCCTCTACCTTTCGGCCAATCGGATCGGTGGCAAAGTGGCCGACAACACGCGAGTGACGGCTGCCTATGCCTTGATCACCAGTCTTGCCCTGATCGTGCTCTACATCTGGGTTCGCTTTCAGAACGTCGCGTTCGGCCTGGCGGCGGTCGTGGCCCTGGCCCACGACGTCCTGATCGCATTGGGTTGCCTGGCGGCCAGCCGTTTTGTGGCCCCGTTCATGGGATGGGCTCAGGTCGACGAGTTTCGAATCAGCCTCGACGTGGTGGCGGCCCTTTTGACGATCGTCGGCTTCTCGATCAACGACACGATTGTGATCTTCGACCGCCTGCGGGAGATTCGCGGCAAGGCGAAGTTTGTGACGGCCGACATGGTCGATCGGGCGGTCAATCAGACGCTCAGCCGAACGATCCTCACCTCGGGCACCTCCCTGCTGGCTGTGCTCTTGCTGTATGCCGTGGGAGGGCCGGGAATTCATGCCTTCGCCTTTACGATGTTGGTCGGCGTGATCACCGGCACCTACAGTTCTATCTTCGTGGCCGCGCCGCTGGTTCTCTGGCTTCAGCATCGATTTGGTGCCGCGGCTGCATCCGAGCGAGCGATCGCCCAGCCGGCCTGAGGCAGCGGGTGGCAAACGTTGCCGCCTGCGGGGAGCCTGTCGGTTAGGCGGCCGGATTCGATTCTGTCGGCGGGCGGCTGGGGCCATGCAGGCCCGCGGCCTCATCCCGTGGATGCTGCTCTTGGTTTGGATGGCATGCTTGAGCAACGGCCGCCCGGTCGCCGCTGGCGTGCCACCTGAAGGATGGCCTCCTGCTCTCGGTCGGCCAGGGCACCAAGTCATGCAGCGGGAGAGTGCGGTATGGGCGGAGTGACGCAGACCATTCGCCTTCTGGTTGGGCTTGGCATGATCGGCGCCGGAGCGACGCTCGCGGCGCCGGCAGGCCTGCAACTGGCGGCCTGGGGCCTGGCCGGTCAGAACGCCGCTGAGAGCCTCGGCCCGTTGCCTCCACCGGTCGCGCGGTCGGCCCCATTGACGAGCCGGCAGCCACCGCCACCCGTGGCCGGCCACTCGCATCTGCGGCCTCCGTTGTCGTCGGTCACGCCCGGCGCGGACCGCAGGCCGCCTGTCCCCCCGGATCCGCTTCCACCGGTTGCCCGGGCAGCGACTGGGGCCGATCCTGCCCTCCAGAACAGCTATCGCTCGACGCTCGATGTCCCGCCGCCGCCACTGCTCGACGCGCAGCGTCCGCCCCCGTTGGCGGTTGGTTGGACCGGCCGGAAGGATCCTGTGGAGCCTGCTCGTCGGATCCGGCCAGCTGCAGGTCCCCCGGCTCCATCAATTTGGCGTGTCCGTGACGGAGACGATCTCAACGCCATCGCCAGCCGGGTTTACGGAACGCCCTTGGCTGCCACAGCCATTTGGGAGGCCAATCGCGGGATGCTCTCCGATCCGCGGCTCCTGCCAATCGGCGTCGAGATCGCGTTGCCGCCGGCGACCGCGATCTGGCCGGCCCGGCCCGGGCAGGCAGTCATCGAGCCCGCCGCCGGCAGTTCGCTGCCGGCCCTGCTGCCTGGGGGCGATCCCGGGTCGGCATGGCTGCCGCGGGGCAGCGGCCCGGTGGCGGGATCAGAAGGCGGCTGAGCCAGCTGCCGGAGGATGGTTATTACCGGTCCAGCGTTGCCCGGATGAAGGTGAGAATGGCGGCGGCGGGATCGAGCCGCCGCGGGTCGGCCGACCGGAGTGCTGCAAACTGATCGGCAGACAACTGCCCGCCACCGGGGGCCCGGGCCGGAATCGCCAGAAAGAAGAGAGAGGCCTCGGTGCCCTTCGCGGGAGACTCCTTCTCACGGTTGTCGAACCAGTCGCTCGGCCGCGCCCGCTTGAACTGGTCAAATACTTTCTGGGAGTCACGGCTGTCGCCGGTTGAGAGAATCATCACTGGCAGTTCGGTCCGGAGCGGCTCGAGCGGCAGCAGTCGCGTCATCGAGAATCCCCGCGTGACGAGGGTGGGTTCGATGAGTACCAGTCCCCGCACGTCACCTCCCTGGGGGCCGGACGCAACAGGCGGCCAGGCGGCATCGGCAATCGTCCACGTCGAGGCGACTGCCGCCCCAAGTCCCGAGCCGACGACGTAGAGTTTCCCGAGATCCACTTCTCCGCTTTCGGCCCGTTGCTTCAGCCAGTTGCGAACGCACTCGAGGTCTCCCCGCACCGCCGACTGCGTGCGGAGTCGGCCGCCGGCGGTGGTGGCCATCGCCATGAAGTCGTTCCGCTTGAGAAGTTTGGACTGGTCGCCATCGCCGGCGGCTCCCTTGAGTCGCTCCAGCGGGCTCTCGCCATGCCCACGCAGGTCGGGAGCGACCACGGCGCAGCCGCCAGCCTGGAGTGCCAGGGCCAGCGGTTCGAGGACGGCGTGACTGCCCCCGAGGTCGTGCACGAGCAAGACGGTCGCCAGCGGTCCGTCTTCAGCCGGGGACGCGTAGTACCAGGCAGCCAGGTCGACAGCGTCGGGCATCGTCTGCAGGGAAAACCGCTCCGGCTCGGGAGGTGGAGCAGGCTCGTCATCGGTGTCGGCGCTCGCGGCCGTGCCCAGCAGCAGCACGGCGACAAAGGCAAGACCCAAGCCCCGGAGCCAGGGTGTTCCCGGCGAGGCCAGGGCCGCCCCCTTCCAGGGGGATTTTTTTGGCGAGGGGGCGGGCATTGTCCAACTTCCTCCGGGCGTGACGAGAATGACGTTGAAACGCTCGATCAGCGTACACCGCTGGGAATAAAATAGCCCGTGGCAGGCGAAAGAATCTACGGAAATCGTTGGTCGGCACCAGTTCGCAGGCTCTCGGGCGTCGCAGCAGGGGGCTTGGCGACAGGTATGATGCAGGAGCGACGAATTTCGGCAGACTCAGGCTGAGGGTTGTGATGGGCATGCTCGACACCATGCGGCGGCGTCTCCAGGAGTACACCGGAGAAGACGAGACGCCACTCGACGGCGATACCCCCGCCTGGGTCGTCAGCATGGCGATTCATGTCGCGGTGTTGCTGGCTTTGGCGATCGGTGGATTCGGGACGATCGCACGGCAGGCTCCCGAGGTCACCGTGATCGAGACCCCGGTCGAAGAGGTGCAGGACGTCCTCGAGATGCCGCGGGAGGTGACCCTCGAGGAGGTCGCCCAGGAGGAGGTCGGGAGCGAGAGCGAGGAGAGTTTTGAGATTGCCCAGGCGCTCGCTCCGGTGCTGGCGGAGGAGTCAATTGTCCCGGTTGAGACCGACACGATGTTCGATACCGAGATCAAGGTCGAGCCGATCGATCTGGTGGCGACCGGTCTCCAACTCAATGAGAGCCTGATCGTCAAGGGCGATGTCGGCGTTGGAGAGGCGGGGGCCGGTGGGGCGGTCGATCGGCTCACGGTCGAGATCGCCGCTTCGTTGGAGCAGCGTTCCACGGTTGTCTGCTGGGTGTTCGACCAGTCGGTGAGCCTGGCCGGCCAGCGGAAGGAAATCGCCGCCCGGCTGGAGCGGGTCTTCGACGAACTGGGCGTCACCACCGCTGCCAACACCCACGATCTCTTCAATCTTGTCTATGCCTACGGTCAGAAGGTCACGCCCGTGACACCCAAGCCGACTCGAGATGTGACCGAGGTCGTTGATGCCATCGAGTCGATCCCGATCGACCCTACCGGGCTCGAGATGACCTTTACCGCGATTGCCGAGGCGGCCAAGAAGGCAAAGCAGGTGCGGCTTACGGGGCCGGACCGTCGCAACGTCATGATTATCGTCTTCACCGACGAGGTGGGCAACGATCAGAAATATGCTGACGCGGTGGCGGCCTTCTGCCGGGTGCAGGCGATGCGGGTCTTCGTGGTTGGCGTGCCGGCGCCCTTCGGTCGTGACATCGTCAAGATGAAGTTCGTGGAGTTTGATCCACAGTACGCCGCCGATGAGCAGTGGGCCGAGGTGGAGCAGGGACCGGAGACCTTTTACCCGGAGGTTGTGAAGGTGCGGCCCCGCAACGCCCCTGATGAACCGATCGACTCCGGGTTCGGGCCGTTCAGCCTGTCCAAGCTCTGTGCTGAGACCAACGGCATCTACTTCGCCGTCCATGCCAACCGCGGCGCGGGGGGCCGTGTCGATGACAGGGCGACGGCCCCGATGTCATCACGGCTGCGGTATTTCTTTGATCCGAAGGTGATGCGGGATTATCGCCCCGACTACCTGCCCCAGGCTCAGATCGAGCGGATGCTGGCCTCGAATCTTGCCAAGCGGGCCCTTGTCGATGCGGCCCGCGAGTCGGAACTCCATCCGATGGAGTCGCCGCAGATGCGGTTTCCCAGGGAAGACGACGGAAAGTTGGCGCTCCTGCTGAGCGAGGCCCAGAAGAAGGCGGCGGTTCTCGAGCCGAAGATCGACAGGCTCTATGGGATTCTGGCGGCCGGCCAGGCTGACCGGGCCAAGATTCCGGCCGATGAGAAGCGGTGGCGGGCCGGTTACGACCTCGCCATCGGGCGGGTCTTGGCGTTGAAGGTGCGGACCAACGCGTACAACATCATGCTGGCTCAGGCCAAGTCGGGGATGAAGTTCAACAATCCCAAGAACGACACCTGGATCCTCAAGCCGGACAACGACGTCTCGCAGGTCGGCTCGCAGACTGAACGGCTCGCGAAGCAGGCCGAGGAGTATCTCCGTCGGGTCGTCGACGAACATCCGGGCACGCCCTGGGCGACGTTGGCGGCCGACGAGTTGCGAACCCCGCTTAGCTATTCCTGGACCGAAACCTACACCGGTGTCAACGCGCCTCGGCCGGGCAACGGGGGCAACGGCAATCCCAACCGAGGCGATGACAAGAAGAAGATGCTCGCCCCTCCCAAGCCGAAGCGACCACTCACGAAGATTTGAGTTGGTTCGCAGGTTCCGCGCGTCCGCGAGTTGGGAAAGGGTACAGGCACCTCGCTTCGCTCGGAGCCAGTCCCCTTTCCCATAGAAGCCCCTCGGCGTGGGCCGGGCGGGACTGCGGGCCGTTGAGCGAGGCCGGCCTCCGGAAGCCCGCGCCCCCGGAACGTCAGAACGTCAGACTGTCTTCCGCGAAGACCTCACGGCTCTCGTAGGCGTGGAAGAGTCGGGAGATCCGCTGCGAAAGCATCTGCAGAAAGAGCGATCGAAACTCGGCCTCAGAGCGGTCGGCGGCGGGGATCGCGTTGTTTGCCGGGAAGGCGAAGTCATCGATCCGTTTCTGGAAGACCAGTTTCTTCTCCTCGAGGTCGTAGACCTTCACATGGGCCGTGGCCCGGCCCCGGTAGAGCGTCGAACCCTCGTGGAAGCGGAACTCCTCGAGATCGATGCCCACGACATAGTCTGACTCCAGAGCCTTGCCGACCGTCTGATAGTCGACCCAGGCGTTCTCGTCGATCCAGCGGGCCACCTCGTGCTGCCCGACCACATCCGAGCGACGGACGTTCTGCTCGATCTGGAGGCCCACCAGTGAGGCTAGTTCGCGGGCTGAACCGGCGTCGGTGAACTCGAGTTCGATGATCGGCCTGCAGACCACGGCAACCTTCTTGCCCTTGAGCTCGGCAAACTCCGCGGGCACATCGGCCGGCTGTACCAGATAAGCAACCGTCAGAAGGGTCGAGCAGCCAGTCGCCAGCGGGACGAGAAGCAGGGCCACGAGGGTGAGCCAACGGGCGGAGGCGGACATGGGCTGATTCCTTGGGCGGGGGCGTTCCGAGCGGCGAGCCGGCGGGAGGCTAGCGGCAGCGAGGGGACGGCTCAATGCCGCTTGGCCGTTCGGCGAATCGGCTGCCGGCATGGCAGAATGATGGGCCCGGAGACTGCCCATGTCCTCAATCTCCCCCATCCCCGCCGCTCGCGGCGATACACCGGCCATCCGAGAGTTTCTGGCAGGCCTTGCGGATGGGCTGCCGGCTGATCCTGGTCCGTTCCCCGTGGTTGTCGGAGTTTCCGGCGGGGCTGACAGCGTGGCCTTGCTGCTCGGTCTGGTGCAGCTGGGATTTCCCGCCGGTGGCCGGCTGGTGGTCGCCCATGCCGAGCATGATCTGCGGGCTGAGGCGGCCGCCGACAGGGAGTTCGTGGAGAGGATGGCCGAGCGTTTTGGCCTCGCCTGCATCACCCGTCGGCTCCGGGTCGCCGAGGGGCCAGGGGGTGAGGGAGTCGAGGCGCGTGCCCGCCGGGAGCGGTATGCCTTCCTGGCTGAGGCTGCCCACGACGTTGGCGGCCGCCAGGTTCTGATTGCCCACACGGCCGATGATCAGGCAGAGACGATCCTCCACAACATCCTGCGGGGTACCGGATCGGCCGGTCTGGCCGGGATGCCACGGTGTCGGATCCTCACCGACGGCGTTTCGCTCCTGCGTCCGCTCCTGGAGTTGCCGCGGCAGCTGGTGCGGCCCTTTCTCGAGGCGATCGGCCAAGGATGGCAGGAAGATCTCACCAATGCCCACACCGCCCGGGCCCGCAACTTTCTCCGGCACGAGGTCCTGCCTCGCTGCCAGGCCGGGCCCTATCCAGGAGCGAGCGAGGCGTTGGTCCGGCTTGGCCGCCAGGCTGGCGCGGTGGCTGGCATCCTTGCCGAGGCGGCATCGCACGTGCTTGGCCGGACCAGCAGCCGGCAGCCTGACGGGTCTGTCGTCTTTCGGGGCCGAGATCTCGTCGGGCTCGGCCGGTCGCTTCTGGCCGAGATGCTCCTCGTCCTCTGGCGACGGGAAGGCTGGTCCCGTCGCGACATGAACGCTTCCCGGTACGAGATGGTCGCCGACCTGCTGGCGGCTGCGGCTGGTGGTGATCCTGCTGGCGGCGGCCTCGATCTGCCGGGCGGGCTGCGGGTGGCCTTGGAAAGCGGCGGAATGGTCCGGATCGGACCGCCCCGGCTCAGCCCTCGCCAGGTCCCTCGGCACCTCCGGTGAACAACTCGGGGTCGAGGGTCTTCTGGCGATAGCCTCCGCTCAGCCGAAACACGCCGATCAAGACCATGTAGCAGGCAAACATTGCGGCCGGGACGGTGGAGGTGAGTTGGAGTGCCCGCCGGCCACCGGCCAGCCCGGCGGCCTCGACCAGGGGCTTGTCGTGCTCGGCCTCCGGTTCGGCCACCGTCTTCCACCAGTCGACAAGCGACTGCTGGCTGGCGATCGCATCAGGCTTGGCACCCTGCGCTTCGAGCAGGTCCAAGGCCCGCCGGGCCTCCTTCCCGCCATCCTCGAGGATCCCGACCTTGGCCCCGTCGAGGCCGACTGTCTCGAGCCAGAGGAAGGAGTTTTTGCTTCCCGCCTTGTAGCGATCATAGACCTCGCCGTCCGCCTTCCGGAGAGCGGCCGAGGCGTTCTCGTCTTGGAGGAAACCGATTCCCGGTCCTCCGAGCAGCCCGGCCGAGAGCATCCCGACCCCGCCGATGGCTCCGATCGTGATCGCGCCCCCCTTCGGAAACTGCTCGCTGACGACGCCGAGCATCGTCGGCCAGAGGAAGGTCTTGCCGACCCCGTAGATCGTTGCCGCGAGAACGCACATCAGGACGCCTTCGGCGTTGCCCAGCAGCGTCAGGCCGATCGCCCCAAAGGCCGCCGACACCGCGAGCAGCCCCAGCGGGGAGATTCGCTCGACGATCGGCCCGGCGAAGAACCGCAGCAGAAACATCAACCCCGAGGTGTAGACGAACAGCAGCAGCCCGGAGGCCTCGCTCGCCATGATCGCACCGGTGATCTTGGCGATCCAGGAGTCGGTGCCGAGTTCCACGTAGCCCACCATGGCATGGATCAGCATCAGCACGGCCAGGAGGAGATGGCCGAGGCGGAATTCGGTCGTGACGCCGAAGGTGAGCAGCAGACCGGCGGCCAGTCCGCCGGCCAGCAGGGGTGAGAGCCCCAGGTCGCTCTTGAAGAAGAGTGCCAGCAGGCTACAGATGACCGCTGCGCCCAAGAGCCCGAGTTCGCCGAGCATGTCGCGATACCGCACGCCCGAGACGCTCGCCTCGCTACGGGGAAACCGCTGGCCGGCCATCATCAGGCCGTAGAGAATCACCGGCACGAGAAACAGCGAGATCTGGATCTGCCAGGCCACCGGCTTGGTTCCCTCGCCACCAGCCATGAAGTAGCTGGCCAGGCCGCCAAGGATCAGGCCACCAGGCCAGCCGGCGTGGAGGATGTTCAGGTAATGGGTCTTCTTGTGGGGAAAGAGCGTGGCGACCAGCGGATTGACCACCGCCTCGGCGATGCCGTTGCCGATGGAGAAGAGAAACATGCCCCAGAAGAGGCATTGAAATGCCAACGGCTTGCCGCCAGCCACGAAGGCGGGCCCGGTGGCGAGCGTGAGGGCCGCCGAGACGAGATGCATCCCGAAGGCAAGAAACATCAGCGTTCCGAAGCCAATCCGATCGGCGATCAGGCTCGAGAGGAGGATGATGATCCCGAAGCCGGTCAGGCCCCCGCCCGTGATCGCCCCAAGTTCCGTCTGCGTGAACCCGTACTGCTCGGCCCATTGGCCGAGGATGCCGGCCCGAATCGAGAACCCCACGCCGGCAGCGAGGATGGCCATAAAGCCGGCCCAGAGGAGGCGGTGGGCGTTGGTGGCCGGGCCGGCACCGTTGCGATTGCCCGCCGTCATCGAGGGAGACGTCATCGTTTGCATACCCAAAGAAGAGAGCAAACGGAGCGGTGCCCCGTTGGCTGGAAAGATCGGGACCCCAGCCCGTTCCGGCTGACTGTCGAGGAATATAGCGACCGGTCAGGCTGGGGGAAATGGCATGGTTGCAGGACGGGAATGACCTGGGCCGAGTCGTGTCCCTCTTCTTGACCCTCTCGATGGTCCCCCCGTACTGTCCCGCTCCCGTAGGAATCGGCCACCGGCGGCGGGCGTCTGCCGTCACGGTTCCGCGGACCTGCCCTCGCAACGCCGCGTGAAGCCTCTCGCCGACACCCTCTGGTCGCTCGTCCGCTGGACGCTGCCGCTGACGGTCGCCGCCGTGATCGTGGCCGTGGCGCTCGGATCGCATCGGGTCAGTGAGGAAGTGCGGCGTCGTGTCGAGAGTAGGCTCCAGGCTCACTTTCCGGAGTTGCGAGTCGAGGTTCGCAGTGCCAGCCTCGTCGAGGGGGACGGGATCATCATCCGTGGCATATCCTTCACCGCCCGAGAGGCAGCGAATGGCGGTGAACTGCTGGCCATCGAGGAAATCCACCTCGGCTGCGGCACCAGCCTCACGGAACTGGCTTCCGGCGAGCCACAGATCAGGTCGGTTCGACTCCGCCGGCCTGTCGTGCATGCCCGCCGCGATCGCGATGGGCATTGGAACATCGCACCCCTGCTCGAGGCCCGAGGGGCGGGGCTCGGCGTGCCAGTCGATGTCGAAGATGCCACGCTCGCGGTCGTCGATGAAGCCAACGGCCGGGAGTTTCAGCTTCGCACGATTGCCGTCGAACTGAGGCCGGAGGGGGGCGGCGACGGCCAGCGGCTGACGGTGCTGCGGGGCAGGGTGGGGGGCGACCTGTTTGATCGCGCCGAGTTCGAGGGGCAACTCGACGCGGATGGGGCCTTCTCGCTGCGGGGGCTCGTGGAGGCAATTGAACTTTCACCGAGACTGCGGGCCCTCCTGCCCACGACCGCACCAACCGATGCCTGGGCGGGCGGGCTGCGGGGCCGGCTGGATCTCGAGTGGACGGCCAACGGATCGCTCGCCGCGGTGGAAGCGACCGATTTCACGGTCGACGGGCGGCTCGAGGGCGGGCATTTCGAGCACGCCTCACTCCCGCAGGCGGTCAGCGATATATCGGCCGTCTTCACCGCTGATCGCGCGGGCGTCCGCTGCACACGGCTGGAGGGACATTCAGGATCGACGCTCCTGCGGGCAGCGGGCGAGCTGGCCGGTTGGGATAACGCCGGCGATTTCACGGCGGTCTTGGAGGCGGAACGGCTTCTCGTCGGCCGCCACTGGGAGCCCTTTCTGCCAGCCTCACTCACCTCCCAGTGGAGCAAACTGCTGCCGGCTGGCGAGGTTGATCTCCGGGCGACGCTCAACCGTCGGCAGGGCACCCTGGCGACCGATCTTTCGGTGCGGTGCCGCAACATCTCGCTCACCTACTACCGCTTTCCCTACCGGGTCGATCGTACCGTCGGGACCGTCACCTATCGAAACGGCCACGTGGCGATGCATCTGACGGGATCAGCCGGAGGCCATCCTGTGCACGTGGAAGGCAGCATCGACGTCTCCCGTCCCGGCAAGCCGGGGCGTGTCGAGGTCCGCGGCGAGGGGATGCGGATCGATGAGGCATTGCTGGCGGCTCTTCCGGCTCAGAAGGCGGAGATCGTGCGCCGTCTGCGGGCGACCGGCACCTTCGACTTTGCGTTCCGGCATGACCGGGATCCAGGCTTCGAGAAGGGCTACCACAACACGTTGGGGATCCGGTTGACCCGCTGCACCATGGCCTACACCGGGTTTCCCTATCCGCTCTCCAATCTCACCGGCAGTATCCAGATGGACGGCAGCACCTGGGCGATCCGCGATGTCCGTGGCACCAACGACACGGGGCGGATCCGGTGCAGCGGCATGCTCCAGCAAGACGCGGGAGAGGGGGGAGAGCTCACGCTCCACCTGACGGGAACCGGGATCGTCCTGGAACAGGAGCTGCGGGACGCGCTCCCGCCGGGAATGCAACGGATCTGGGACGACGTCGATCCGCGGGGCACCGCCGAGTTCACCGCCCGGGTTCGCCATCGGGTGGGCAGCCGAGAGACGGCGGTTGAACTGGAGGCCGCCCCGCTCGGCGACACCGTGTCGATCGAGCCGGCCTGGTTTCCCTATCGCCTCGAGCAGCTCCGGGGACGGCTCTCCTGGCGGGACGGGCGGCTGCGGTTCGAGGAGGTGCGTGGGGTCCACGCCCGGACCACCGTCTCGACCGAGGGCAGCTGTCGCTTTACGGCCGATGGCGGCTGGCATGTCTCCTTTGAACGGCTCACCGCCGATCGTTTCCGGGCCGACCATGACGTCTTGCGGGCACTGCCCGCCGGGCTGCAGCAGGCGGTGTCGGGGGTCGGGCTCAAAGGGCTCTTGTCGGTGGACGGAGCCCTCGACATCTATTCCACCGCTCCTCGTGAAGTGGCCCTGCCCGATGGACGAGCCGAACTCGTGCCCGGCCCGGCGGCCGCGGCCTGGGACATGCAACTCGACATGGAGCAGGCCACGCTCGATGTCGGCGTGCCGTTGGAGCACGTGCATGGCGGCATCCGGCTGCGGGGCACCAGCGACGGCCAGTCGTGGCGATCACTTGGCGACGTCGCCATCGACAGCGCGATCTGGCGAGGGCTTCAGGTGACAGCCCTTCGCGGGCCGCTGGTGGTCGATCCTGCGGGCGCTCGCTTCGGGGCCCCTGCGGCCGCCGTGGCGGAGCCGGGCACGCCGCGTCGGCTGACGGGCCGGCTGGCCGGCGGTACGCTGCTGATCGACGGCAGCGTGGCGGCTGGCGAGGCGGGTCGATTCACGGTTGCGGTCTCGCTGGCCGACGCTGACCTCGAGCGGATCGCCGCCGATCTTTCCGCCGGGCCGACGGCCTCTCGCGGCCGCGTGCACGGCGTCGTCGAAGTGAGCGGCTCACGGGCCGGCAGCCATTCCCTTTCGGGCCAGGGCCAGATTCGGCTCCGCGATGCCGATCTCTATGAACTGCCGGTGATCGTGTCACTGCTGAAGATCCTCCGGGTCAAGGCGCCCGATCGCACCGCCTTCGAGAGCAGCATGGTCGATTTCCGGATCGAGGGACCACGGGCCTACTTCGATACAATCGAGTTGTCCGGGGATGCCATCAGCCTTGTTGGAGCCGGCGAGATCGATCTGGATTCAAACATCAAGCTGACCTTTCGGCCGATCATGGGGGAGTCAGAGACGCAGTTGCCCGCGATGAAGCGGCTGCTGGGCGGGGCGGGCGGGCAGTTCATGCTCGTCCACGTCGACGGGACCCTGGGGGAGCCGATCACCTCGACCGAAGCCTTTCCCACGCTGGCCGCGGCGGTGCAGTCGCTTCAGGCGCAGCGTCGTGTTCCGAGCGGGCAACGCGGGGACAGTAGCCGATGACGCAGAGCCATGGTGGTAGAGTAGGGTGATCGTAGCGGCGGGCATGCCGTGCCAGCCGGCCCCGGGAATGATCTGACGATGAAGTTCGTAAAGATGCACGGTGCAGCCAACGACTATGTCTACGTCGACTGTTTCGCGGAGGCCCGTCCGGCTGATCCCGCCGGGCTGGCGCCGCGGATCGCCGACCGGCACCGGGGTGTCGGTGGAGACGGGCTGATTCTGGTCGAGCCGTCCGAGCGGGCCACGGCCCGGATGCGGATGTTCAATGCCGACGGCAGCGAATCCGAGATGTGCGGCAACGGTGTCCGCTGCGTCGCCCACCTCGTTGTGGCCCGGGGCCGGGCTCCGGCTGGCCAGGTGACGATCGAGACAGGCCGCGGCGTGCTCGACCTCGATGTCCGGCCGACAGGACCGAGGACCTCGCAGGTCCGGGTCGCGATGGGCGAACCGCTCTTGGAGGCGGCTGAAATCCCTGTGGCCGGACTGGGCACCGGCCGCATCATCGACGTGCCCTGCCCGGCCCTCGGTGCGGAAGAGCCCTGGTGGGACGCCTGCGGGCTCGACCGACGGATGACATGCGTCTCAATGGGCAATCCGCATGCGATTCTCTACTGTCGGGACGTCGCCGCGGTGCCGCTGGAGCGGATCGGTCCTCGGATCGAGCACCATGCATCGTTTCCCAGGCGGGTCAACGTGCACGTCGTGGAAGTCGTCACGCCGAGCCATGTCCGGATGCGGACCTGGGAGCGGGGCAGCGGGATCACGATGGCCTGCGGCACCGGAGCCTCAGCGGTCTGTGTGGCGGGCGTCCTGACGGGTCGTACGGCAGCCCGATTGGCGGCCGACCTGCCGGGAGGACGATTGGAACTCGAGTGGGATGGTTCGGGGCCGGTCTTCATGACCGGTCCGGCCGAAGAGGTATGCGAGGGGATCTGGTTCGGCGACTGAGCGCCGGGTGACCCGGCTGTGGTCCAGGGAGGGACATGAGGCGGTGAAACTGACGAGTCCTTTTTCGATCGGTGCCTGGTCGCTGATTTCGACGGCGTCCATCCGTCAGTGGATGAAGACGCTCGACTACCGGGTGGTCTTCGGCGATCCGGAGGTCGATCCTGTTCACCCGGCCTACCGCGGGGCAAAGATCTACATCTTCTGGCACGAGAACATCCTCATGCCGCTCTACCTTCGGGGCCACTCAAACATCTCGATGCTCCTCTCGCGGCATGCCGACGCGAACATTCTTGACCGGGTCGCCCGGATGATGGGCTTCGGCGTCGTCCGCGGCAGCACCTTTCGCGGTGGCTCGGTGGCCCTCCGCGAACTGGCCGAGCAGGCGGCGGTCGGCAACCTGACGATCACCCCTGACGGCCCCCGCGGCCCCCGCCGCCGGCTGGCCCCGGGGTGCGTCTTTCTCGCCAGCACCCTCGGGATCCCGATCGTGGCGATGGGGCTTGGCTTCCAGCGGCCCTGGCGGCTGGCCACCTGGGATCGGTTCGCCATTCCCCGACCCTGGTCGCGAGCTCGGGGCATTGTCAGCCGGGCGATTCAGGTGCCCGCCGGCCTCGACCGCGAAGGAATCGAATGGCATCGGCAGGGGATTGAGCGGCTGCTCACCCATCTCTCGGATTCGGCCGAGGCCTGGGCGACCTCCGGCGGGCGGCTCGAGGGGCAGTGTCCGGTCCGCAAGGAACCTTCGCGGGTGGCCCTCCAGGCAGCCCGCGCACCGGGGCAACCCGGCGTGCCGCTGGCTGAGGAACTGGCCCGCCATGGTCTGCCAGATCCGGCCACCCTCGCCGCCGCTTGATGCTCAGCGGGCCTGACCATCGAGCCGTTGCTCGAGCCGGTCGAGCCGAGAGCGGAGCCAGCGGATCTCATCCTGCATTGCCGAAACCGCACCTGCATCGAACGAGGTGACCGGCCGTCGGGTTGTGGTGGGGGTGGTCGGACGAGGCTGCTGCTCGAGCGTGGGGATGGCCGTCGGAGCCGGGCCAGGACGCCCGACCAGGGCCTCTTCGAGAGGACGCTCCAGCGTCTGCAGCACCACCTCGGCACGCTGGGCCCCGCCTCCGGGCAGAACATACTCGAGCGGCACCGGACGCCCCACGGGGCCGCTGGTGACCAGGCGGGTCAACTCGGCCGGGGAGGCGACCGGGCTGTCGTCGAGCGAGACAATGATGCTCCCCGGGGGCACGCCGGCCCTGGCGGCCGGCAGATCGGAGACAACGCCGATCACGTAGGCTCCGCGGGGCTCCGGCAAGTTGAACCGCGATTGGATGGCCTCATCGACCGGCAGCGTGCGAACGCCCAACGCGGTGCGGCCGCGATCTGCCGAGCCGGCGGACGCAGGGCCCGTCTCGGGAGACC